>CBDURE010000051.1:0-22110 GCA_965369605.1 uncultured bacterium | reverse complement strand
TTGCATGCATGAATTCTTTCTTATTTATCCTTGACTTGGAAGAGAGAATCTACGAAATCAAAATATTCCAGTAGTGCTAATCATGCATCCTTGAACGCCCAGACTCCCGCGTTGCCCATGAATACCAACAAGCCGTCAGGGCCAAGAGCGCCAGCGGCGGGATAGCGGTAAACAGGGACAGCGTAGAGTGGACGTCCCGTAGCATACGACCAATCATCTGTTTTCGTTGTTGTGTTGAACGCGTGAATCACTCCGGAATAATCCATGAAGTAGATTGTTTCAGACGCGTCAACAAGCGGAGTCATGCAGTTTGTTTCCATGACATGCGACCAGTCCTTATCGCCTGTTTCCTTGTCAACAGCAATCAGCATTTTCTCTCGGAAGATATATACATTAGTGCCATGCCCCAGAACCGGGCTTGAATAGTATGTGTTCGGAACAGAATTGAAATAACTCCACTGGATAGTACCAGTTGCACTGAACGCGTAGAGTTTATAGGAACCTGTCTGATAGAAAAAAGTTCCATCATTTTCAATTGCGGCAGAGACAAGCCGTAGAGCCTCACTCGACACGTTTTTTGGCAGGAACAGTTCGATGCCATCGATATCAAGGCCTATGAGTTTCCTTTCCGGCCCCAGAGCCGGGAAGAACGCGTTGCCTGCTGAATCAACAGCCGCGGCGCAACTGAAACCATTACCAGAATTATATGAATATTCCACCGTTGATAAATCGGGTGAAAACGCTGTCATTGAATCCGCAGGATATCCGATATAAACCCGCCCGGCGCCAACTGTCGGGGATGAACCCTCATTCGCATCCGCCATCGGGTAATGGGCGACGTAATCACCGGATGCCATATCAACGCACCACAATCCATCCATGCACGCGTAATAAACATAACCGGATTCCTCATTGATAGCGGGTACGCTGTAAATCTCCTTGCTGAGAAGAGATTCGTCATCATCCGGATTATGCGACCAAATCTCGCTGCCATCAGCGCCGCTTACTTTGTAGAATATGCCATCAGTTGGATGAGGTGTTACATGATAGTAAACATCGCCGGAGGAATCGATGACAGGCGCTCCGATTGTGTGGTAGTCGCCGGTAATCGTATGATCGTTAAACCACAAGAGGTTATCGGTTTGAGGACCGGTTTCGTTTGATCGTCCGGTGTTTTGTGAATCGCCGCCAAATGAATTCCAATGCGGGAATGTTTCCTCGGTGACTGACAGTTCAATATAATCATAAAGCGCTGCCGTCTCGCCCGGTGATGATGCTCGAATCAGGCAGTTATATACGCCTATCGCCGCGCCTGCGGTGTTTGAAATTTCCTTTTCCCAAACTTCACCCGCGACTAATTCCAGGAATGTAAATGAACCGGTAATCGGCGTTGTATCGACAATTACATCGAAGACATCATCCTGATGGTCGGAAACCTCGACATGAACAGTCGCGTTTCCACCTGCCGGTGTCAACTGTCCCAACTGATTCTGATTCTGAATCATGTAGGGTTCATGGCAGTTTCCGCCGAGTGAAACCTCGATGAAATAAGTTACCAAGGGACCAGCACCCGCGGGCCAGCGAAGTTCCATGTCGCGATAATCCATTCCAGCGGGTCCCACAGGAAACGCCCTGTCAGGGGATGTTGTCGCGAAAGCCATAAACGGATGCCACTCGAAAGGATGAAAGACATCGGTGTAACCATCGGGGTTCTCAAGGATTTTGCCATCGAGGGATGTCAGAACGAGCCGGACATCATGAACCTGAAGCGCGGTTGGATTTTCCAGTGTCAGTCCAATCGTGAACAGGTTGCCTGTAATATCAGTAACCTGCCATCGGAAACATCCACCGGGACACGAACCCGCAAGCAAAGTTGTTACATCATAATGAAATGCCGTGTCGCGATCATTGACCAGGTTGATTGCCATCGTATCGGGGTCAATCTCGATAGTTCCTGTTGCGGTTACCACATGATTCCCGCCGTAGATATCAGCGGTTGGCGTTTCGATTGGCGTGGATTTGGAACATCCACAAATAACCAATATTGCAAATAGTATGATAAAGATATTAAGCGCACGCATAATACGCCTCCTGAGTAGTTGTCAAAGTCAGATAATTAATTATAGGACACAGTATAGGTAATAACAATATCTGAATATTTTTATGTTTTTTTGAGAAATCACCACTACTGTCCGGTTAAAAATAAACGCCAATTACATTGTTGTTGATGAATAGAGAATATACAAGCCATTTGGTATTTATCAGACATGAATTGTTAGCCATCATCAAGTCGTTCTATCCGTAAAAAGGGGACAGTCCACAGCAGGCTTCACGTCTGATGTTATCAATACACTATGCTGTAAACCCTCATTTATAGTGTGTTTATTCACCTTGTTGGGACAGTCCCCTTTTTACTACCATTGAGAAGTGTTCTTATGTTTTTCTCGACTGATACAGCACCATGCTAAAGCATGGTGTTATTTGTTATCATCATTTTGTGATTATCGAATCGAGGACAGTGATTATTTTTTTAGCTAATCTGGCAGTGCCTTTGCCATCGATCAGTTTTTTTCCAATGGTAATTACATTGTCAGCGTTAATGCGGATATCGGGCAATTTATCCAGCAGGTCATCTTTAAGCGATTCCATTCCCAAACCGAGAATTGTTTTTTTGCTCATCAGAAGCTGTCCGACCTCTTGTTCGAATTCGTTTTGCGGGATCACCCATGTTGGACGTGATGCCGCGATTGTCTCATAAACAGTAGTGCCGCCGTTGGTTATTACAATATCGCTGGATTTAATGAGGTTGAACAAATCCAGCTGTGAATCGATAATTTGAACGGATTCTATTTCCGCTGCAATTGATTCTATTTCAGCTCGTCTTGGATTCGCAGGGCCCATAACGAGATTGATATCAACGAGTGATTTATCGGGGTTGACCTGTTTTAGAATTGCCAGGACTTTTTCTGAAATCCTTTCGGGGTCAGCGCCTCCGGGAGTTATCAGCAGGTTGAGTTTATCCGATGATTTGAAATCCGGCTTGTCAAGCGAACTCAGGCGTGAATCCACAAGAAGATATTTTGCTCCTTTGAAATATTGCGCCCTTGATTCACATTTGCACTTTGGATTGATTGGAAGAATTGACGCGAAAACCACAAGCCCAAAATAGAAATGATTAAAGTGCATCTCGTGAATGTTTACGTGAAATGGCACATTCTCCACATAGCGAAGATAATCATCGATTCTGGAATGCAGGTTGACATCGCTGACAATCACGTGAGGTTTGTAGTGCTTATAAAAATCGAGGATTGAAGTGAAATCATCGTTAGCGAAATTATTTAGTGTCGCATTTGGAATGTAATTTTCTAAAAGCGGTTTCAGGTGTTCCGGAGTTGTAGTAGCAAAGGAAATTTCACATGGATGATTATCCGCAATCTCTTTCGCGAGTCGGAGGCATCGCATTACATGCCCCATTCCGATTTGCGGGCCGCCATCAACTCTGAATAGAAGTTTTGAATTATTCACCGTTTACCCGTACACCGAAAGGATACGACCGCAAGCCTCTTTAAGCGTGTTGTCATCTCGCGCGAACAACATCCTGACCCAACCCTCTCCTGCCGCGCCGAATGCGCTTCCCGGACACAGCGCGAGTCCGCCGTTATCGAGAAGATTTGAGCAGAAATCGATTGAGGAGAATCCTGTTTTTGTGATGTCGAGAAAGACATAAAAAGTACCCGCCGGAACCAAAGGCTTGACAGTTTTTGATTTCGACAGCAATTGTACGACAATATCGCGCCTGTCTGAATAGGCTTTTTGCCTTTTTGTGACACCTTCCTGTGGAGCCTCAAGAGCGGTTACCGCGCCCCATTGCACAATTGATGTCGCGCACGTTATCAGGTGCTGGTGGTGAGGATCTATTTTATTCACGATCCACTCGGGGGCGTGAAGCCATCCGAGACGTAATCCGGTCATTGAATATGTTTTCGAAACAGCGTTGATTGTGATTACGAATTTTGCGAAACGCTCGTTTGATGCTGGTGAATAATGCTTTACGCCGTCAAAGATAATGTGCTCATAGACCTCATCGGAGATAAAATAAACTCCCCTACTCGCGCACCATTCGCAGATTTCATCAATCTCGCTTTTGGAATATACCTGCCCGGTCGGATTCTGCGGATTGTTGAACAGAAGAACTTTCGAGCGATTAGTTGCCTGTTTCTCCAAATCATTCACGGTAATTTTGAATTTATTCGATGCCGCTGCTGCCACCGGCTTTGGGATTCCACCGGCAATCAGGGTCATGTTATCGTAAGATACCCATGACGGCTGCGGAATAAGGACTTCCTCGTTATTTTCAAGAAGCGCCATGAGTGCAACGGCAATCGCCTGTTTGCCGCCGGATGCGACAATAATCTGAGTTTTCCAGTCTGTGTCGATGTTGTTTTCTTTTTTGTGTTTCTTCGCAATCGCCTGGCGTAGTTCGGGGATTCCTCTTGGATGAGTGTATTTTGTTTTGCCACTCATCAAAGCATCGCTAATGGAGTCGAGGATGTGTTTGTCGGGTGTGAAATCGGGATCGCCACCCGCAAGTTCGATAACATCCTGTCCCTCAGCTTTCAGTATGCGGGCTTTCTGCGCGAGTTCGATTGTTGCTGACGGTAACGGGCGAATTTTCCTGGAGTAAACTAATGGGGTTTCCGCAGTTAATCCTGCCATTAGTCTTTACCTCCGCTTACAAAGCGCTGACGAGCTACCTCGTCGGTTTCTTTTTGGTCCTCATCCAGATTATCTTTTTTCACAACATCAGCGAATTTATCCTTGAGTTTATCAATTGCATCCGCTTCGCCCTTTTTTTCAATCCATTTTTTTCGCTCATCCTCTCTGGCGTGTCCCGCTTTTACAAGTTCGGTGCTCAGTACGCTTTCATCTATTTGGGCATACAGGATTTCCTCCTGCGCGGCTTTAATCCTGTTGATATCAATCTCGCCTTCTGAAATGAGAGAATCTTTTCTGGTGTGTTTGCTCTTTAGGTTATCCCGATGCGATGTAAGCACGGTGTCAATATATTGTTCCACGTTGATGGCATCCCTGAAGCGAGCCGCCTGATCCTTTTCCAGATGCGCCCGATATTTCAAAACTTTATTCAGGGGGAACTTCTTTTTTTTCATGCCATGCTCCCGATAAGTTCCATTAACGCTTTACCAGTGGTATCGGCATCCCATTTTTCATCAATTCCCTGACGGAGGAATTTATTAATTTCAGGCATCATTTTAATTGCGAGATCGACATTTGGATTCGACCCCTCTTTATACGCTCCAACTGCAATCAGGTCTTTCACATCGTTGTATTCAGCCATGATCTCCCTTAGAGCATTAGCGGCTTTTATCATTCCCGGGTCGCTGATATCCTTCATCACACGGGAAATAGACTGGAGAACATCCAGCGCGGGATAGTGGTTCTGGTGCGCCAGATCACGGGAAAGAACAACGTGGCCATCAAGAACGCTTCGAGCGGCATCGGAAATTGGTTCGTTGAGATCATCACCCTCGACCAGAACGGTGAATATTCCCGTGATTGAACCATCAGGAGATGGCCCAACTTTCTCAAGCAGCTTTGGAATCCTGTGAAACACTGACGGTGGATATCCTCGTGTTGCCGGAGGTTCGCCTGCCGCGAGTCCAATTTCACGTCCCGCCTGTGCGAATCGAGTAAGCGAATCCATGAGGAATAGAACATTTTTCCCGCTGTCCCGCAGTTTCTGGGCGATCTGCATCGCCACATACGCGCCTTTCATGCGCTTCAGGGCGGATTGGTCGCTTGTGGCGACAACGACAACGGAGTTTTTCAATCCTTTTTCACCAAGGTCTTTCTCGATAAATTCCCTTACCTCTTTGCCACGTTCGCCAATCAGCGCGATGACATTGACATCCGCGGATGTGTGCCGCGCAATCATTCCGAGTAGAACACTCTTGCCGACACCACTTCCCGAGAAGATACCGATTTTCTGCCCCTGCCCGACAGTGTTGAAAGCGTCGATTGATTTAACACCCGTTGTCAGAATTTTTGCAATTCTGGGGCGAGTGAGAGGATTCAACGCTTCGCCATTAATATCCACATCATCCTCAAAGGGAATCTCAGGGCCTTCATCAATGGGACGTCCAAGCCCATCCACGACACGGCCTATCAATTTATTAGGATTCGGAATTTTCAGGCTTAATCCGCTTGGCGCTATTTCCATCCCCGCCCAAACGCCATCAAGATCATCGTACGGCATCAGAAGAAGTTTGTCGTTTTGGAATCCGATAACTTCCAGAAGTTTTTTCCTGCCTGTTGGCGGGATTGTCCACATCAGTTCACCGATTGGAACAGGTGGAGCCTCCGCCTCAGCGATGATACCAACTACTTTGGTGATTCGACCCTTGCAGGTGAATGACTCAACATTGGGGAGATAATCCCTGATAGAGTTTAAAATTCTCGGATCAATAAGCGGTTCTTTCTGCATTTTTCCCTCAATTACGATTGTGACCAGCCACATATTGTGACCAGTCACATGTTGTGACCAGTCACGTGTTAATCGTTTCGCTCCATGAGCGCATCAGTGATATTTTTCAGTTGTGTTGCGATTCTCGCGTCAATTGTGCCGCGCTCGTAGTTCACAACCACATCGCCGCGTCCCAGTGACGGGTCAGGGCTAATTTTAAATTTTGCCGGATAACCGGCTGCGGATTCGAATTCGGGTTGAAGTTCTTTCAGGATGTCGTAATCAGGCTGGCTTAATCGAAGTACCGCTTCGTTAGCCGGAGATATTTTTGCCAGAACCTCATCGACAAGCTCTTTGAGAATCATCGGGTCTGTTTCTATTTCATGTTTAAGAGTCTTGCCGGCTATTTCCAATCCAAGTGAGATGATAGTCTCGCGAAGTTCGTTTGTCATTTCACTTCGCATGCTTTCCATGTCATCCAGCGCTTTTTGAATCTGCTCAAGAAGATTGGCGTATCGCTGTCGAGCTTCAACCTGGCCTTTGGCAAAGCCATCCTTTTTCGCTTTTTGATGGATTTGACTTGAATTGTCGTTTGCTTTTTTAACAATGAGTTCAGCGTTATTCTCAGCCTGTTTGATTATAGTTGAGGCTTTCGTGCCAGCCATTGTCTCGGCGTCCGCGTTGGGAACCTCAAAGCCGACTTTATTCACCGGCGCTGATTTGAAAATTCTCTTTCTTGGTTCCATTTCTTTTGACGAAATATGAGCCATAATTCACCTTCTGACTGCCAATCGATTTCATTTGATTAAATTTGATTAAATCAACCTGTCAGATTTATCCAAAAATAGTATCCGTTTTGATTAAACCGTTTTGAACCTTTTTAAGGTTGATTCAATATCGCAACGTTTTAAATCCAATCAAGTTTGATTAAATCTCATTAATAGTTTCCTGAATTATTTTTATTTGTTGCGTGTTTTTTGGGAAAATGTTTTGGGAATTGGAAATAGATCCTTCGCTGCGCTCAGGATGACAAAGCTAAAGTGGCTGGTAACGCGAAGACTCCGGTGAAGGGACACCGGGTTACATTTTTCTCCGGCGATGGGACATCAGGTTACGTTTTTCGTGTAAAAAATGCTTAAGTAACCAATAACGCGAAGACCCCGGTGAAGGGACACCGGGTTACATTTTTCTCCGGTGAAGGGACACCGGGTTACGTTTTGATCCTGGTGTGAGGACATCGGGTTACGTTTGTCGAGAAGAAGTGGTGATTTATAGTAATGGGAAATTTCCAAGGCTGGGAGCGCTGGTCTCTGACCGGCACCTGTAATAAGTTAATAGAAATCATTTGAGGTTTTATGTGTCAAACTCAATCCAGGCTCGGAGTCTTATAAAGAAATTGTCATTTTCAGGTTTCCAGCCTTCGCTGAGAACCTCCCATCCGGTGATTGTGCCTGTGTAGGTTGTTTTTTTCGAATCCTTTTCAAAACGTTCCTTGAGGAAAGCGGATCTGACCGCCTGTGTGAAAGCCTCTTTCCTTGCGGCTTCGAAAGATAACGCTATTGTTTTTGAACGCTTCTCGCCAACACACACAACTCTACGGCCTTTGGTTTTACTTTTAATCATCTCTACTGGAATAGCAACCTCGTACTCAAATCTCGAGACATCGACAAATTCAATTCTGTCAACCATGTAAACGAACTCCGGAATCTCCTCCATATTTTCAGCCAGATAAACACTCTGAGTTGTGGTTTCGTATTTAAACGAGATTCCATTTGTCATCATGTCAGCCCATTTAAGAGCTTTTAACCTTACGATATCAGGTTCAAAAGTATCGTTTATTCCCGAAGTTTCGCTGTCCATGAGAAAAAAGAACGGTACTTTCACTCCGGGGACATCATCCCAGTTTACAAGCGTATCCTCCATGAAAGGCTCTGTACCTGTATCCTCTGATGTCTCCCAATAGGGTGATTCATCATCGATTGAGGAGGAATTATCCTCTTCCTCATTATCCTGATTACCCGAATCTTCAGAACTTAAAAAATCAAGAAAACTCGATTCGTCATCATCCTCATTCTCGGATTCCTCTTCTCCCTGATTTTCTTCTTCTTCCTCAGCTGATTCTTCCTCGGGTTCCTCATCATCCTCTTCTTCGTTGTTGAATTGCCGCCAGAATTCCTCAAGTTCATCATCCATTGAGATTTCCGATGCAGTGGGCGAATCAGCGAAAGCTGGATTTAAAAACACATTTCCTGTTTGACTGTTTCCCGTTAACCCCAGACAAAAAATAAGGCTGATTGTCATAATCATGATAAATATAAACCGCATTATCAACCTCCGGGAAAGTGATTAGAAATTTGAGATTTTTGCTTACCAATTCCACAGATCTTGCAGCACCACGCTAAAGCTTTTCAGCACCACGCTAAAGCATGGTGTTATATATAATGTGCTTGCAATCAATGCAAGAATACGCAACAGTCTCATTGTAATTATAATCCACAGGCAATCGAAAATAGTGCGTACGCATATATAATAAGATACTTTTGCACCTAAAAACAGTTCACTGCGGAAATCGTCGTGGATAGGTATCTTTCTCAGGTATATCCTCAAACTCACGCATTTTCATATCATAAGGAATGAGAAAATAAGAATAGATCGCAGTGCCTGTCAGAATATTCACGATGCAGATAAACGCCGCTGTCCAGTTACCTCCGCAGGCGAGAAACGCTCCAAGAGGAGCGGGAATGTACGGCGGCACGAAAAGCGCTGGCGCGGTTATTAATCCGGATGTAAACACGGCGTACGTAATCCCAAGATTCAGCAACGGGACAACGAAAAACGGGACAATGAAATGTCGGTTAAACGCCAAAGGAAGCCCGAAAATAATCAGGTCGTTCGCGTTCATCAGGCTGGGAATCAGAGTCATGTTGCCAAGTTTTCGAATTTGCTCCGACTTTGCTCTCATCATCGCAAGATTCAAACTGAGAGTCGCGCCTGTTCCGCCTATCATCACGAAGAAGAAAACCGTGGATAGTGTGGCGAATCCGGTGTCCTTTGATTCAGTCCCCCACAGCGGCGGGTCAATCGAGCCTGACAGAAGAAGCACCCAGAAAATCGAATAGACCGATGATGCTCCCTGTATTCCGAAAAACGCGAACAACTGTACGAGAATGACGATTATTATCAGTGAATAGATACTCGAAAGGCCGTTTGTCATCCAAACTGAGGATTGATAAATAATCTGTCCAAACGGTTCGTGAAAAAAGATAACCAGCGCAATTACAATTAACGCTGATACAGTACCCGGCAGGACTGTTCGAAATCCGCCCTGGATGGCATCGCTGACATTTATCGGAAGAGCTGTAACCACCCCTTTACGGGCAAACAGCCGGTAGGTACAGTAGTTTAACAGTGAAACCAAAACAGCGATAAACACGCCACCGCTTAAAAATTCGGGTTTGCCTTCCATCATTGTGAATGGAAACTCCATGATGGAGATTTTTTCCCCGCTTATCAGGAACATTGGTGAGTAGAGCGCGATGAACGTGACAACTCCGCTGATAAGGCTGACGGGAAGAGCATCCTGAGAACGGAATTTCCTGCTTAACTCGAAAGTAAAAGCAACCGCGAAGAAAACAGGAATTAGCGCGCAAAAGATCAAGTACGGTGAGATATATTGAAATGAAAGAAACAGGGATGGGTCAGTGGTTAAATTTTCAGGAGAGCCTGACAGGGATGTAATTGAATTTATCAGTTCTGGTTTTGTGGCTAAATCCGCGATTGCGATTGCGATGTATAAAATCGTTGAAATAACCGCGAGTGGAAGCACTGCCAACAGGGAATCAGAAAGCGCTTTAAGTCCGCGATGCTGGGCGAAATCGCTCATTCGGAAAAGCGCACGGTGTTTTCCTTCCACATTAACAGGATTAGGATTGAAATCTGATTTTCTTATAAAATCATCAGGCATTTGATTAGATTTTAACAGATGTAGTGGTTTAATACAAAGATAGCGTGCGGGTTGATATAATTAAAGCTAACAGGCATCATGACAAACGGTTAAAGACTCGTTATAATCTATTGAGTAGTAAATATATGAAAAACAAAATCTGGAAAATAAAGATAAATCCATTCAGGCTCCTTTGTGTGTTAATATCCGCAATCCTGATGCTCGCATTCACAACCTATGATGGCAATCGACTTGAGGCACAAGGTGAGTATGTTCAACAATCATACTCAATCAACCTTGACCCCGGTGAGTATAAGCAGTTTCCACATTTTGAAATATCGTATCCCGAACCGGGTTCCAAGGGGCAGGTATTTGATTTGAGCGGTTGGGATGTCGGCGGCAGTTTTTCAAAAATAACCATGAGGAAAATCCGGGAAGCAGTAGACGCGGCATACAAGGGGAAATTCAACATAATCTATCTAAGGGTTGACTGGTCATCTGTTGAACCTGTCGAAAACCAGCTGGTTCAGGGTGATTTGAACAGGATAGGCAATCTTCTGGATGAAATAGATAATCGCAACACGACATCAGAGGATGGCCACAAGGTCAGGGTGATAATAGCGCTCGAGCTGGACCGTCCACCCGCATGGTTCAAGAAAGATAATCCCCTCAGTGTCATGTCCCATATAAATCCTGCCCGGGAAACATCGGGACCAATGGGCGCGGTAAAGAACGCGAATGATTATACGAAGGACATGGATTATGGAATCCTGAATAATCCGGATTACATGAAAGCGGCGAAGAAAGTAATCAACGATATTGTTCATCATTTTAAAAATCATCCAGCCCTCTTCGGATGGGCGCTGACATCACCATCCAGTCCGTTGAACTACCCAGGAGCCGGCAAGGATGGCGTTGGCGGATTCGCTGATTACTCCATGTATTCAAGCTCACAATTCATCGATAAATACGGCATTGAAGAAGGCTACACACCTATCGCAAGAGAATCACAGGGAACACCGGATTTGCGTCCCGAATGGAACACATGGGACAAATTCAGGCGTGATATGCGTCGAGCAACTGTGGATGAATTCGGGATGCAGATTTACAATATCGATATCAATCATCCAATATTCGTTCTCTTCTGGGGCGTTATGGCATACGAGGAAGACAACGGATATCGTTCGCAGGTATGGGGTAATGATTATTACTATCAGCTTACACAGCCCTATGTTAATGGCGCCCTGATTCCGTTTATGCTCAGTTCAAAAACATTCGACTACCCATCCGGCGTTGATGACATGGATTCCATTCACCAGTTGCGCGCCGCTGTCGAGATGGCACAACGCAATGACAAAGTTCCGTTGTTGATTGTGGAAAAATCGTGGCGAAAACCACCGCGTATGAAGGATATAGATAAACTCGCGCATTTGGCAGTCGCGCTTGGCGTGGATATCATCTGGTCACATAACTCGATGAGTGAACGTTCTCCTTCATGGAGCTTTTCGGAAAAAGCGGCAATCGAACGGACAACGCATCTTAATCTGCTGCCTCTTCCGGATAAAAGGCAACGCGCTGAAATAGCTGTTTTGGATTATCCTTTTGAATTAAGCAAGTTCTATGCTGAGAAAGACAAAGAGCTGGAGCGGTCGCTGGCGATTCTGGATGCTTTTCAGGATGCCGGATTCCATTTCATAGTGGTCGCGTCTGATGAGATCATTCCAAAACTTAAAACAGATGAGGAAACCGAAGCCGTTAAAATCCCTGAATGGATTAAAGATATTCACTATGTCGCCCCACTTGCCCCCAATATGTCTGAATACATGCCTGAAAAAGTCTCTCAATTTTTCGATTCTCTGAGGGATGCAGATATCGAGCCATTTGTCCTTCAACGGCAGCTTATTGAGTCATTCATATGCAACAATTTTGATGATCAGGTAGTGCAACGGGAAATACAGGAGAAATTTTCAACCGGTGGCGTGAAACATCATGGCTTGTTCAATAACAAATGCCATATCGTTGTGAACTGGCCCTATGTGTTTATAAGTTTAGCAAAAAAGAATTCGAAGGATTTGAGAATTCTTCTCAACCAGTACAGCGATTCAGGAAGATTGCTAAGCGGCAGTGATACACTGGTTTTCTATGATGCCTGCAATGATAAGGATTTTAAACGCTCATTGAAACTGAATCAAATATCCGGCGACCTTGATTTCATCATTCCCAGCAACAGGCAAGATTGTTTTTTACTTGTCTGGCTGCCAAAGATGGAAAAATACAAGGAAGCGGTCATCGCGCATCGCCTCGAAATAGACAGATTTCACAGATTGACTCTGCTGAAAAGATCGTTGCCAATCGCATTGATTCTGACTGTTATTGTAATTACCCTTGGGGTTTTATTCACGATTCAGTTGTATCATCCCACAGTCGCGAAGAAACGCCGTAAAAAACGCCGACCTCCACCAACATTGCACGAACCTGAGGATTATATAACACCGGATGATTAAGCGGTTATTCCTGTGATTCCACAGAACCGGATTCCTCCATGACGGGCTTGTTGAAAAAGCTTATTTTCTCACAGACCGTAGGGGCGAACCTTGGAAGCTGTCTCATAACCCCGATTTAAACAAGATACATTGTCATTCTGAGCGAAGCGAAGAATCTATGCGTTGTTGTGTTGATGATTAAACCTGACAAAATTAATCCACGCTCTCCGGAAGAGATTCTTCGCTTCGCTCAGAATGACAGAACAAGACGAATGACAGAACAAGACAAGTTCTGAGACAGCTTCCATACAACCCACCAGGCTTTATGGGTGTTTGCTGCAAAGTTACGCATTTTACCCACAAATCATAAAAAGACGTGATGTGCGAGCTGCACTCGAAAGCTATCAGGAAAATAGAATATTTGAAACTCAATATGCTTTCCCTAAAAGCTCTCACGTTCGAGGCTTGTTAAGTTTTAAATTTTATCAATCGGAATTACACGCGTGAGTGAATTACTTTTGACTTCTTTTCCTTGAGAACCTTACCCAATTGCTGTTCGACATTAACATTAATCCGCTTTACAAGAGGGTTGTGCTCGACATATTTAATTATGTCGCGGAGCATTGGGGTTCGCAAATCACCGGCGAGCGATTTTATTATAAGGCAAGCCAGATCATAATCTCTCTGAGTATCGATTGTAAGGCGAAGGCCGTCGCATTTCAGATGCGATGGCGCATCGATTACATGAATTTTGAATTTATCGGTGTTGTACCAAACGGCGAGAGTTACATGCTCGAACTCCTCAGCGAGAGTTGCAATTTCGAGGATGCGTGAAAAAGCATCACGTGTAAACGCCTCGACAGTTGTACCCAGCGGAGTTCCCTCCATTACCGCGAAATCAGCGTTCTCCCGTTGAAGTTCCCCTACTGTGCGAGTTATTATTTCATGCTCAACAAAGGGATTGTCGCCGGTAACCCTGATGAAATAGTCCGAATCGCATAAAGCAATCGCTTTTTTAAACCGCGACAGCACATTCATTTCAGATCCTCGAACGAATTCGACATTGTTATCCGCTGCCCAGAACGCAAGGGCGTCATTCTGCGTTCCAACCGGAATCGCCAGAATCACTTTTTCGGGATTGCAGCTTTGAATCCTGCGGATGACATGCTCAATTATCGGTTTCCCGCCAAGGTCAAACAACACCTTGCCCGGAAGCCGTGTCGCGCCCATACGCGCCTGAATAATCGCGCAGAATTTCCTATCCTTTTTTGTCGAGAAATCGAGGTTCATCGTTGTTTTCCTTCTTTTTATTATAATTCTGGCGAAGTTTTCTTGCGCTTGACGCCGCGGTCAGGTCGGTTCTCAGGCCATCAATCTTCGCATTAAGCAGTTCCGTGATTTCAGCATCCTGCTTGATAATCTCATTGAGAATGGGAAGAACCTCTTCGCGCTTGATGATATCATCCTCAAGTTTCGTCAACCCGCCCTGCATGTACTCGTCGCGCTCTCTGAGTTTTGAAAGGGTTGTTTCTATATCCCCCTCTTTCAGCGACGCAAGGATTTCATTGTTTATCGCTTTCACCTGTTTGTATAATTCCGTTGATGCCATTGTTTATCACACTCCGAATTGTATTATTATCCTCGTATGTCAATCCCCGCAACAGGCGGATTTTCACCTTTCATTGCTAGTTTCTCCGCATTGCTCTTTGCGATAACTTCACGCCACATAGCAGTTAAATCCACCGCTATTTTCAGGCAATCTCTCAGCAAATCAGAATCCTTTTTTACGTTTGCATCAAGAAGATTATTGTACATCAAATAATATAATCCCTGTAGATTTTCAACGTAATCGCCTGCATCCTGGTCAAGAGCGCAGAATAATTCAAGATAAATATTCTGAGCTTTGACTATGTTGTTATGCACTTCCTGCGTGTTTTCCTTGTCGAGTTCATTCAACGCGATTCGAATAAATCTTTCGCCACCCTCCAGAAGGAGAATAAGCAGTTGTTCAGGACTCGATCCGGACACCTGATTTTTCAGGTACAATTCTCTGACATCCATGTCTATTTGTAAAACCTCTCAGGTTATTCGTGATAGGCTCCCTTGCAATCAATGCCTTCAGTCGGTCCAACATTAATTACCTATATTAATATCCTGAAATTTCTATGATTCACTCCCTGAATCATCAATATAATTTGACAAAAATTTTCTCGCTCCCTCAAAGTGCATCAGCTGGAAACTCAAAGTACTGTAGATCGACGCGTAGAACTTGATGTAAATTTCCAAAACCTGTCGGTACGCCGCCAGTCCGATTTTCTTGCCGTTTATCAGCCTGTAGCCTTTCAGGAATCTCTTGATGGCGCTTTGGTCAGCCATTTCAAGGAATCTAAAGGCATCATGTTTGGCAATCAGTTTCTTTCTGTTTTCCTCAAGGATATTCATATTCTCAACCGCGATACTCTCCGGAAGAATGCTGAAGTTTACGCTTGCCTCAAGCCATTCCTTTCCTGACTCAAAGCTCTCTTTTGATATTTCACGCATCTCATAAAGGTCTTTAGTCAGGTTGTCAAAGCCTTTTTTAAGAGGGGCGGCATCCAATTTTTCAAATCCATCCGCGACGTTATTGATAATCTCCATTGAGTCAAATTTCTCATTGCAGTATTTATCAAGCGCTTCACGAAGTGTTAGAATCTCAACGCCCTCCTTAAGGATTCCACCCTCAGTGGCGTTGATAACTCTTGTTTGCGTTTTGGATATTTCCGTAACAAACCAGCGATGATAGGCGAACATCTGCCGGTTCGTGGTTATTTGATTTCCAAAAATGTCATCAACGGAATAAACGCCGCTCTTTTCCTGTTCTTCGACTGTCATTTTGCGTTTTTCTTCAGTTTCGAAATATGTTCCTTTAGCGTATGTCCGCCCACCGGGGAAGCTTAAATCCTGTCCGATGAAAATAATCGGGTCAGCGCCGAGTTTGCGCGCGACATCGAAAGCCATCGTGGCGACCGATCCCCAGCACATGACATTTCCCAATTTAGGGATGAAATTCTCCATCCATGTTACAACCTTGTCGCCGTATGACGCCGTGAAGAGTTTCCCGTTAAAATCGGCGAAACTCTTGGGATTTGTCATCGGCTCGGCAATGAGGTAGGAATCACAATCCGTACTGTTTCTCAAATGGCGGTAATTTGCCTCCTGCGGGTCACCTGTGCATATCAAGTGCGGAACAATTCCCTTCGCGCGCAGCGGTTTGAGTGATGTATCAACGGCGATAATCAGCGCTTTGTCACGGGCTTCGTGCAGAAGGTCGATATTGTTATCGAGGCTTGGGCCGGCTGATACAACAATCACCGGCTTGCCCTTGAATTTATCGAACAGATCCGTAAAAGGCGGATTTGTAAGTGTATAACGAAGATTAAAAAGCGTATTGGCTTGATACTGTCGCGCCATTATCATTAAGGTCTGGAGATTTCCTCCGGCGGTAACAATCAGGCCCTTGAGTTTGTTGTTAAATTTCTTCAAGTAATCTGCATCCGCGATTTTTTTCGTCGATGGCAGTTCCATGAATCCAAGCCCATCCATACGAGCGATTTGGTATGTTTTCGCCCATCTCGCAAACGCTTTTTCCGGAGTTTCACCGACACTCCAGTGAAGATTCCCGGTTGAGAGCAATTCAGACAAATCACGTTCGTGCAAAGCTCGATGGAACAATTCAATGCTCGGTTCGATGAAGAAAATGATGTCAGTATTTATCGTTCGTTTGAGCAGTTCCTGAAGGGGATAACCAAGCCCTAATCCGAAAACGATGTAGTAATTACGGGTTTCATCGAACACGCCATCCACAAGATCCTCTGCTTCCTTAACAGGGTCATAGCGGCTGTGAACATGAATCGATTTGTCATCACGTTTAACAAGCAGATTCGCGGAGCCATTTTTGCTTTTTGTAAGTTCGCAAACCAATGGGTCACTGGATGCAAGAGCATCTAGTTTTTGCGCAAGCGCTGGATCACGCGTTGAAAGAACAGATAGATTTTTTTGATAGATTCCGATCTGCGCTTTGGATGTTTCTGGATTTATTATTTGAGTATCCGTCATTTTTATCCTTCTTATGGTTGTTTCAGTTAATTTTCACCCTTGCGATTACTCACCGCGTCAATAACAAAGGGAATCGCGCCCATGTAACGAAACAGAAGCGGCGACAGTTCATATTCAAGCAAGTCAGCGAGTTCATTCCAGTCCTCTGATTCAGCGGACACCAGAATATCATTCGCGATTTCACTCATGCGCGCATTCAAGGATGCGAAATTATCACCCTCGTCGTTTTCGAGTTTAATCTGGAAAAAGTCGATCATGAGAACCTGTCGGATGCCATCAATAAGCTGGTTGAAACTCTGAAGCATCCCGAGGCTTTCCTGAAGGAACTCCAATCCGACAGCGTAATCTCCGCTTCTAATCCGCTTTGCCGTCTTTTCAAATGAGCTGGCAAGTTCGGGAAGATAATCGAGAGTGTCATTCAAACTTGAAAGAGCGAGTTTAACCGGCTCTTCAGTCTGGATTTCGAGTGTCGCGACATCCTGAATCCCGAAACCCGCATATAAACTCTCCTGTTCCTCCGTGAGCATTTCACCGTTTAAAACGATATGCGTAACAACTCTGCCCTTTTGAACAAGTTCAAGTTCAACTTTTTTCATAAGTTCGCTAAAGCTGCCGACATCGCTCAAGTCCAGGTCATGATTCAGACCATCCACTTTCACAGCGAGTACATCACTACTTTCTGTTTTTTCCAAACTCATCAATTCAGTCCTTTCGAGAGTATTGCTCATATTTAATAACCTCAATTATACGACCTGGTAATACTTATAATTAGTTTTAAATTTGATAAATGTTTATTTCTTAAAGAGTCAATTGCACATCATATCCAAACCGCCATTAAAACAGTCCTGAACTGGATGTGCCGCTGCTCTTCGACGATGCCGCCTGGCTTGAAAGGAACTGGGACGTCTGATTAAACTGCACCATCGCCATTTCCATTTGGATAAACTGGCGCCTTAGCCTTTCCTCGTACTGTTCAAGCCTTTCCTCATAAGATTCAATCTGATCCAAAAGAAGACTGATTTCGCGGTCTATCTGTCCGCCTGTCGTAACTTTAGATTGAATAATTCCGCCTACACCAGTATATGATGAGAGGAAATCGTCAAGCCTCATGGCAAGCCCGGCGGAATCCTGGGCATCCTCGCCGCGATAAATTCCGCTTGTGATGCCGATTGTATCCGACATGTCATCGCCGGCGTTCAGGTCAAACAAATAGATATTCGCTTTGCCGTTTTCAGTTGTGTTTTTAAGAATCAGCTTGTTGTTACTATCCAGGCTGACATGGATATCATTCAGGAGATCAGCGTTAGCCAAACTCTCGTGTATGCGATTCACAACTTCTGAATATGAATATGAACCCGCCTCGAAATTAACAATTGCGTTCCGGCCGTTTGTGCCAATCTGGAATTTCATTCCATCTGTGACCGTAATTCCAAGAATCAGATCCTGTATGCCCCTGATTTCGACTGTTGATTCAAGAGGATTCGAAAACAACTCATGAAGCGTTTCGTATTCATCCCTGAGTGAAGTAACCAAATCAGGATTTTCATTCAGTTTCTGGGTGATGACTTCGATATCGGTTGAATCCTCAACAAGGAAAGGTGTTTTCGATTCCTCAAGCCCGGCATTGAACATTCCGCTGTTTATGCCTATATCGGCAATCGTGGAGATATCGCCTGTTAAACTTTTTACCGGATTGAACAGCATATTCCTCAGGGAATAATTCATACGCCTGATTGTCGATTCGTTGAAAATAACATCCCTTTCCATATACGACTGCCTGTTTGATTCGTAATTATCAATGTCATACAGGGTCATCGTGTTGTAATCGTTATCAGTCAGAGGAGCCATATTATCTCGCTCATCAGAGTTGAGAGAGCTGACATTTATCAACTGCATAATGGTGTTGTATTCAACAACAAACTCGGCGATTGTGCCAATTCCCCGGTCGGTGTCAACTGTGATATCCATGCTTATTGGTGTGGCAGTAACAGCTTTTAAATCGAAAGAAACATCCGAGATGATGTCATCAATTGAATTACTATTTCTGTAGTATGTGGTTCCGTCAATTACAATTTCGGAATTTTGCCGTTCAGTGCCTATTTCATTTGAGGCAGATGGCGTATCCGTAAGGCGAACAGACGCAAGAAACGCTGACGTGTCTGAGGCATCGCCCACTGTGATTCGATCGAAAAATATTTCGCTGTTCAAATCCTGGTTTAGAGCCAGACGGTCGGTGTTTTGGTCGTAAGTCGCGATAACCCCGGCACCGGAATTGTTTATCTTATCGATAACCGTATTCAACGTATCAACCGACTGGTCGACGTAAATTTTCACACCGTTGATAGTAAACGTACCGCTTCCGGGGAGGAAAGTGAAACCGGCATATGCCAGCAGCCTTTCAGGATCAATTGAGCCTTTATCGTTGCCAGTTTGGAAAACACCACCGGCGTTTTCATGCAAACCCGCGATATGAAGGAAATTGGATGTGTCACCCTCTCCGCCAAGCGTGATTGACTGCGATTCGCCTGTTTCATTCGCCCTGAGCATGAACCTGTCGGATGCAGTATCATAACTGGCAGTTACACCAGCACCGGATGAATTTATTTTACCTATCAACTCGTTTATAGTCATCTGTTCAACATCATCGATTTCAATTCTCTTGCCGTTAATCGTGAAAAAGCCATCTGTGTGATAATCCGGATTGTCCGCTGAATTTTCCGGCGTCGTTGCGAATCCTGCTTCCGCAAGAGTCGCAAGGACATTCAAACGCGGTGTTGTATCGCTTGAACTTACACCTGTATTTCCAATTATATGCGCGTGAGTCGATGGCTGGATATTCAGCTCACTTGATTCATTTGTGTAAATCAGCGCAGTTCCATCTCCAAACGTGTTTGCAGTGCCACCATGAATCGACATGTTCGTAATCAAATTGTCGATTGTATCGCCCTCATCACCGGCAACGATTGTGCGATTTGTTGCTGAGCCGTTATTCGATGTGTATTCAGCAATCACAGTGTAGTCATCGGTATCTGTGGATGAATTGGTTGTTGTGTAATCGGTGTCTGGCCCTCCGGATGGGTCGAGCACATTTTCCAGTATTCCACCCGCGACATCGGTAATTCGAAGTTCCTCCCCTCCCCTGTTCGCGGTGATTTGGAAATAGTGGCTGCCCGCGCCATCTGAAACCAAACTGGCGGTAACATCGGGAACCTGAGCGTTAATCGCGCCGATGAGGTCACGGACTGAACATCGTTCGTTAAGTCCGAAAATTGTGACCGGCCCGGCCGCTCCCGCACCTGTATCCCTGTCAATTGTGAACAGGTTGTAATCAGTCAATCCGCCAATATTGCCCAGCAGTGTATCCTCATCAAGGCTGACAGTTCCGGTAATCTGTCCGCCTTTCCCCTCGGAGTAATTGAGGAAATACCTGCCGATTGCTGAAACCTCGAATTTCTCCGTTTTAATAATCTGTTCAGTTTCATCCGCGCCGTTTTGTGTGGCGATTATAAATCCGAGTGAAAATTCGTTTTCGTTCGTACCGGCATCCTCGAATTCCAACCCGACTGAAAGATCACTTTCACCTGTTGTTGTGTCAGTGATAACGATTTTTCCATTTTCCATTGATGCTGTTACTGTAGCGCCATAAGCGGTTTCAATAGCGTCGAATAGTTCCTGAAAAGTATCGCCTGTTGTATATGTGTAATATTCATCGATTTCGTTTCCATCATGGTCAAGCCCGGTAATGTGAATTTTGTCATCGCCGTCATCAAGATTTCCGCCTGTTAGCTGGTCAAGGTTGAAATCAAGTAGAGTAGCCGCTGTCGCAATTGTCGCGGAATCTCCGGTTGTGAATGTTCTGTTGCCTGTTAGAACCTGCGCCTGAGTGCCTCCTGAGGCAATTGATGTTCCAATTCCGATTGAAAGCGTACTGCCGGAATAATCAGTGTCTGCAAAACTGAAATCGGTTAATGAGAAATTACCCGCGACCGATGTGTCCGTTTCAACCAGCATAAGAGCGCCGTTTGAGTCTAATGCAACTTCGATATCGCCCATAAACGCGGACTCGATTGTATTTGCAAGGCGTTGAAGCGTATCAGTGCTGTCGCCGTTGAAAGTAAAAGTCGCGTTTACTGGTGAGCCATCCTTCGTTGTTCCGGCAATTGTGATTTGGTCGCCAGCATTGACCGCTGCATTTCCTCTTCCTGCCTGAAGAGTTTCAGTGATAAGTGAGTTCATGGACGCTTTCATACCGCCAAGCGTTTCCTCAGTTATTTCAGCCGCGCTAACACCAGCTGTGTTGTTCTGAACGAGCACAGCAGCGCCGCGTTCATACGCCCTGTTGTTCAAGCCAGTTCTCGCGGACGCGCCTCTTGCCAGTTGGCATATCTCCATGATGTAGCTTCTGGGAGTCGCGTCGAAACCAACTGTCGCGCTCATGTAATTGTCGTGGGACATTGAAACTGTTTTCGATTTAAACGATGATTCAAGCCTGAGATTAAGCGTCGCTCTTTGAAGGTTGAGCATCTGCGTATTCACATTTCGCAAAACCGTTTTGTAAAAATTCAGATCATCAGCCTGATTCTCAAGGTTGTTAATGGTAAATCGTTGAGCGCTAACCAGCGCTGATACGATTGAATCCGTGTCAATGCCAGACATTAAACTGCTGAAAGTTACTGATCCGAGCATACCTTCACCCTCATACGGAAATTATTAAAAATAATCCGCGCATCCCAGCTGAAATCAAACGATGATCTCTGCCTAAACTTTATCGGAATTAATATTGTGGAAGTTGAGGAATGAGTTAGTAAGTTAGCAGATTTGTAGGTTAGTAAGTTAGTAAGTTAGCAGGTTAGTAAGTTAGTAAGTTAGCAGGTTAGTAGGTTAGCAGGTTAGTAGGTTGGTAGGTTAGTAAGTTGGTAGGTTGGAATGTTGAATTTGTGTTCTAATGATATTGAAAAAAACGTAGGGGTGGGTTTAAAACCCACCCCTACGTTTGCGAGACAAATCATAGTGGAAGCGCTAACTGGAGGCTGGCTCAGAACTTGTCTTGTTCTGTCATTCTGAGCGAAGCGAAGAATCTATAAGTTGTTGTGTTGATGATTAAATCT
>CBDURE010000050.1:0-22706 GCA_965369605.1 uncultured bacterium | reverse complement strand
ATGATGAATCACCATCCAAAGAATTCGCCTGAGGTGACAGATCATTCTTTTTATTCGCGCCTGTTCCGCCGCATGCAATACTGCATACTGCAAAAATTAAAATGATCACACATGCATAGTATCTTGTCATTTTAGTTTCCTTGTAATTTGATATTAAATTCTATTAATACTATCGCAGGATAAATAAGGAAATTCAACGTAATGTTTAATAAATCTTAAAGCAATCTAAGAACCGAGACAAGTATTATGATGAATATCACTGCAATTATTGAAATAACTATTTCCTTTCGACTTAATGAAAGGTGGCGAAGGTTAACCATAATAAATAAAATCGCGATTACAGGAAGTGCCGGGATACCCTTTCCAATTATATTGGCTGTCGTTACAGCGATTGTAGGCCCGGCGATTAACGCTGCGTAGGATTGTATTTTTGGCAGTTTGAATCGATAAATGCATCCTATGAAAAACGCAAGAATTATTAAATCGCCAACTCCGATAAATGAGTATATTTTATCAGTTGCCAATTGGGGAAAGTTCAAAAGCAGAAATGAAATAAATGGCGGAACGACTTCCTGAGCGTAACCTCCGCTTTCGGTGAATTCAGCCGCCTTTTGAGCAATCTGTTTACTGGGGCCCTGGCTTACGCTCCAGAAATCGACAAGCGCAAGAACTACTGCCACGGGCAGAAGGTGTCCTGCTTTAAGAACCTCGCGAGACAAAAGTTCGCCAAGGAGAAACGATGTGATAATCAAAATTATTCCATTAGACATCACCAGAGCCAGCGATGTCGGCATTGACCGTACAGCAATTATAGTCAGGACAAAAATCAGCAGTGATGGTATTAACGCGAATTTCAACGATCTTGATGAATAGTTTCCAAGATGAGAAATCCTATATCCGCTGATTATAATCAAAATCGCTGTGAGTACAGCGATAACCGCGGATACATGAAGAACAAGCATGTGGGTTGAGTCGCTTTCAATTGCCTCAACATGAGATACCAGTATCCTTCCGATTAGGGCAAATAATCCAAACGCCACAATCCAGATTAGAAGATAACCGATTGGATGAGTGAAAACAGGTGAGTTTTTTATTTTATCTTTCAAAATAGCACCTGTTTAGAGAGCGTTGCTTAAATCGAAAACACTTAGTTTGCCGAGGAAATCGAGCACGATAAGTTCACGTGTTCCATCACCGTCAATATCGCCAAGCACCCATTTGGATGTGTTTGACGGCACCGAAACATCAAATACGGTAGCTGGATTATCATCCATTTTGAAAAAGTGGATTTTACTGTCAGCGTCCTCACTCCTGACAAAGTATGTCAGGTATGAACTCCCGGATTTATCAATCTGTCCAGACCATCCGATTTTTTCAACATTATTTGCGGGAAGCCTGAATTGCCTGTATTTGTTAAACGGCGGGTATGTTTTGTGAATACGATAATGGCCATCCGATGCTGGATTATCTGAAACAATCAGAAGTCCCTGCAATTCATCATCCATGTAATGATCAATTTCAAGATGCGATTCCCTTTCAATGTTAAAAAGAATCGCGGCGGCATGCTGGCGAAGTTCAGGTGTGAAATTACCCGTGTTGAGTATTCCATAGGTGAAAGATATTTCGCCAAAAGAGATTGAACCGCATCGGAGAGTGATCATCTCCCAGCCGGACAATTTTAAGATGAACTCACCCGCTGTGAAATCCTTTACCCATTCATTTCCCGGAGCTCCGTTAATATGAATGACATCGACATCGCTGACCATATATTCCATCCACTGAAATAGATGAAGATCATCCACAGTGTTAAGAAATAACAGAAACGCGTTTTCGTTTGATGACACATGAGGGATAAATATATTTTTCACACGGTGTATTTCAAATTCAGGATTAGATACCCATCTTTCCACAAACTCCATGTTTTTGGAATCCCAGGACAATATCTGGAAAGCGGCATAATCATCGGTAATAACCAGCTCATCGCCCGGATTGCCATCCAGATTGGAACACGCGATACACGCTGTGTAATACTGCTCACCTGCGGGAGGAGTGCCGCTGTATATCAACGTTGCATCCGCGGCAAGGATAACAGAAACAGGCAGCATGAAAATTGCGATGATGCCTATAAGTAGTATTTTAAATATTCCTGCGGTTACTCGAATCATAAAATGTATTCAAAACTCATTTACTAATTTCGCTATCAAGTTCAGTTAGTTTTTCCTTTGCCTTTGTAGCGTTACTCCCAAACGGATTATTTGTCAGGTAGTTGCGGTAATAATCAATTGCTTTATATAAATCTCCGATATTCTCATACGCTCCTGCTAATTCAAAACCATCCTTCACATTCCCTCCGCTTAGCTTGACATACTCCTTGATATATTTCTCCTCAAGAGAATTGCTGTCTTTTGCGTAATACAATTTAGCCAGGCTTTTCGCCGCCTCGATTGATTTTACGTCCTGCCTAAATGCTTGTTTCAGACGATTCTCCGCTGTAGAGTATTCCCCTTCTTTTAAAGCTGCATTGCCCTCGTTGAGTAGCTGCGAGGTCGTTTTCTTTTTCTTTGTTACAACTGGTTTCTTTTTAACTTCCTCATCAGGCGTTTTGATTATCTCAGGCTTCTTCTTCTCTTCAGCCGGAGTTTCCTTTACAGGCTGTACGATTTCTGCAGGAGTTATTTCTGGGATTTCAACAGGTTGTGTATCTATGATTTCAGTTACAGGTATTTCAACCTCCTCGATAATGCCTTCGTCTGATGCCAGAGAATTAAGCACCTCATTTGCTTTTTTCGACCACCTTCCATCAGTCGAATTTGCAATGTAATTATTAAGATGGAATTTGGTTAATGCATCCTCATTCTGGACGTGAGCGAGCATCGCCAGCCCATAATCTGAATCAGTGAAAGAGGGATCAACTCGACGGCTTTTTCTGAACAGCTCACCCGCTGTTTCATAATACTCCTGCATTAGATATATCCATCCAAGATTAAAAAGAAGGCGCGGGTCATATTGTTTCTCTTCCAGAAGTTTGGTGTATTCATCACGAGCCTCATCCAGATTTCCCTTGAGAAAGTCAATGTTTGCCATATTCAATCGCGCTTCAGTAAAATCAGGATTCAGGATTACCGCTTTTTTGAAATAATTCCCGGCTAAATCAAGGTTGTTAGCTTTAACCGCTTTTACACCAAGATTATATGAATTATATGACTCAATCTGCTGTTTATCCCCACTTCGGCACGAGGCAGCCGATATCGCCATGATACCGGCAATAACTGCAAGGATTATTCCAATTCGATATGAATACAAATTTTTCATAATCTTCCAAACATTTCTATTTCTTCTTGTCCGGGGTTTTAAGCGGCAGACGTCGAACCGAATTGCTGCGGCATTCCGGACAGGTTAGTTCTTTAGGGCCCGTTGACGGGTCATACATCGCCTTGTATTCATGGCCACATCGTAAACAACGATATGTATATTCCGCTTCAGCCATTGTTATCACCGATTAATTTAATTTTTAAAAATCATCAAAAATGACGAGATACGACCTGTCATTGTCGTCAAGCGCCAACGCTGTGATTTTATCATCAAGCACGCGTATTCTGTATATGTGAAATGGAATGATTGTTGATTCAGAAATTTTTAAAAGCGCGTTGCCCTGTTTAATGAATCTAAATATGCTGTCGCTGCCGTTGGTTGCTGAACTTGTCAGAAGGCTTCCATTTGAATCAGCGCAAAGCCCAAGCCCGATTCCATCCACACGCATTTCAGGATTAAGTTCGGCATCATCAGGATTGAAAACCTGCATGATTCCATCTGGATACAGCACAGCTATTTCAAATTCGCCATCATCGTTGAAATCAACCAGTTCAGCATCTATAAACGCGCCTGATATATTCCAAACCGATTTCTGCCCTCCTGAACCAATGGATGAAACATTTATTAGATTTGTTTCTGACGCTTCAAAAGTCGTTCCTCCCGGATTTAACCTCCCAACCAAAAGAGTTCCGTTATCAGTTGCGCCAAGAGGTATTCCGGGAAGCGGTCCCGCGAGTTTATACTGGCTGCCGTCCTTTTTATAATACCGTGACAGTTCTTCGGGAACACGCCCAAGAAGAAGCTCTCGTTCTCCGAAATTATCCAGATTAAAAAACACAATTCTACCGACCGGTTCGCGAACAGCAAGATTCCCTTTGTCAGACAGTTTGTCTTTACTTGTTATTTCAGGCCCGCCGGAATCAAGAGTTCCCTTGAAAAGATGTTTTTCACCAAGTATTAGGATATCTGAGCCATCAGACGTTGTAACATCCAGCGCTTTCTCGGAAAGAGGATATGCCGTGTACCCGATTCCCGTAATTATTTCAGGCGATTCATCGCGCGATACTACAAATCGCTTTTCGATTTTATTTATCAATGTGGAATCAGCCCATCTCAGATTAAGGCGAACGTCAAGCCCATGCGAACGCTGGATAACATCGCAATCGATATAACAATCCGCCTGGAAATCTGATGAATAAACTTCAATAAATTTCACCCTGTCCAGATGGGTTGCCACTTTTTGCGCCAGTTCATCGCCGGGCGGATTCTTGAATTCGCCAATGTATATGCTTCTTTGGGGCTGAATATAATGCAGGAGATCCATCTGCTCAATAGGCGTATCCTTATATCTTTTGACAACTTTGGCGAAAGCATAGTCATCCTTTACCCACTCGACCTCAATCAACGCCAGCTGATCTGATTCATATCCAATGAATTTACCCTTAGAATCTTTGATAATTCCGGTTCCCTGAGAGAAAACCTCGAATCGTTCGCCCTGAGCAAGACCGTCCTTTTCCCCGATGCTTATATAGACTCCGTTATCACCCTTTGTTGAGAGAACGTGCCCTGAAAACGACGGGAAAGACGATGCTATATCCGATGACAGAATACTCGCGATACTGTCAAGCTGGCTCGATTCAATCTCGACAGCCCAGCTGATCGATGAAATGCTCAGAAGAATGAGGATATGTATGCAGAAATTTTTCATAACAATCAATGCAATCAAAGTATTAGATTATATCAAATATCTTTAGGTTCGTTCGATTTTAACGGGTATAAATCATGCATATTGTAATCTGGTGCTTTTGTGGTATCGGTGCAATGTTTAACCTGGGAGCGCTGGTAACTGTTGCTTGTTGAAAAAGCCTATTTTCTCCGTAGCCTATTTTCTCCGTAACCTATTTTCTCCGTAACCTATTTTCTCCGTAGCCTATTTTCTCCGTAACCCGGTCATGCCTTTGTAGAGAGAGTGAATAATCCATACAAATCTGGCAGGCATGCCGGGGTGGTGGCTATTTATGCGAAACCCCGGAATGCCTGCGAACGTTGCAGAGTAGATTCACATTTTTATATAAAGGCATTCCGGGTTACGGTGGAAACTCACCTTTTTCAACAGCACCTCTGACCAGCGCTCCCAGGGGAAAAATATTTACAAAACGTTACAACTTAAAACATGGGTTTTCAGGGATGAATAGCTAAATTTTCTGTGTCCATTCCACGTTTTCATGCGCCCATGCGATTGTATGAGTTACCTGCTCACCAATCATCCTGTCGATTGGGTCCTCGTTGAAACCGAACACAATAATCGCCACTGTAAACAGGAGGAAAAACACAAGTCCGCTTCTATGGCTTCCGGTACGCCACCACCAGAAGAATAGTGTCAGGCACGAAAACAGGAGGCATGAAACTGCCCATGCGGTGGGATTCACGCGTGGATAGAATCGTTGGGAATCTAAATATATCCAGATAGCGGCAATGCCGTTGATCATAAGATAAATACAGGCAATCCATCTGAATTCAATATCAAACCACATATAGAAATAATCTCCTGACTCTTGTTGTTCAATAATAATATCCACTTTTTTTCATTCAGGTTTACGCGAAAATTGGGGCATAGGTATGATTAATCAGCGATAGGAAAGTATTTACTTTATTCCACATGTATTGTGAAAGTCGCGAGTTCTTCTCTATGTGATGCTGAACCATCAGCGTAGTTGATACCGCTAATCTCAAGAGCATACTCACCCTCTCGTGGGAAACGGAGTTTTTCCTCGAAATACCTTTCAAAAAGCGCGATTTCAGTGTTTCTTATCATTCTACCGCCATCGCTTCCCATCAATTCGATTTTAACCGTATCGAAATCCTTGTATGTCTCAGCTGAAAACAGGATTGAATCGCCCTTTTTATATTCAGTGAGAAACGGGGCGGGATGAATGTTGGCAAGTCCTCGTTTCATAAATAGCTGGCATAAAACGACAGTACCGTAACCGAGATGCGAATCACCGAGTTTTTCAATGTCGATGATATCCGTTTTTTGTTCCTTATCCTGCGCGAACGCTATTCCAATTCCGGATATGTCAGGATTGAGAAGATTCGCGCGATGTTCCGGGGATGACATCAGCGATTCGAGAAGTTCCTCAATTACATTATTAATTGCAAGTCCGTACGATGACAATACTCCAAGATTCTCACTGACAGGGTAGGGGACTCCCATCTCGTTGGCGCGTTCCCTTGGCCCATCGCCATCCGGATTTACATGGTCGAAAAAATTACGTTCTATCATGTCGCGAGTATGGCGATTCGCCGCTTTTGCCAACCTGGAGTCGCGATGCAGCAACGACAGGTCATTCGCAAATCGGATACGGTTAATCGCGGAAAATGTAAGTTTTTCAGCAAGACGAGCATCGAAATGGTAGTAGTCAATCTGTCCATCGGTGGATGATGAAAGCATTATAAATATTGCAAGAGTTAAAGTTATTTTAAGGAAACGAATCATCACTCACCGATTTTTGATCAATTGGCATATTGCCTAAGGTACAGATGTGATATATTATAGTGGCAAGTGAATATTGGCAAGTTTTTTTTCGGGGTGTAGCTCAGTTCGGTTTAGAGTGCTAGTCTCGGGTACTAGAGGTCGGAGGTTCGAATCCTCTCACCCCGATTTGATTGGATGATTTGTAAACTTAGAGAAAATGTTGAACGGCTCAAGTCAGTTGTAATGCAGACTTGAGCCGTTTAACGTTAAGTTTGATAATTTCACATTCTCAACGATTACTAGTGTAATGATTGTTAAAGTACTTCCCCTTCTGCAGTTCAGTGGTTATTGAGCAACCACACTTGACGGCGGAAGTTTGTTCACTCTCATGAATCAGCTCTCCGATGTTAAAAACGAGTGGGGATAGGATTGCTGACGATTCTGAAATGACAAGATAAGCGGTTTTTGTATCACCCCAGCATCTATATTTACAGCCTGTCGAATGGTTTCATTCTGCTGCCAGCTCTCACGACCCTCTAAGACTGTTGGCAAATGGACGAGGAGCGCTCCGGAAATTGATCGCGAGGCACTTTCCCATAGATAACTCGAAGAATGATCCACAGCGTAGTAATCTACCGTGCCAAGTTTAAACATTGGATTCTTAAATGAGGTGGGTCTGGCAAAAGAGAAACCCATACCTTCATCGCAACTGACATCGATAATCAGGCAGCCGGGTTTAAGCGACGATATCTCATCTTCTGTCACAAAAAGCAGTGGATGATCGGTATCCTGATATGTACCATTCACAATGATTCCTGCTTCAAAGATCAGATCATTCAATGGCCGGGTTCTACCATCGTGCTCAATTAACAAAATACGGGCATCACCATCTTGATCTTGCCGCATACGTACATAGCTACAATCAAGCACTTCTTCACGTACTTCGTGATCGGGACGCAGGATGCAGATTGTGATATCTCTGAAACCTCGCGCCTTGAGAGCGTAGATTGCACCGCGACTGACCGCACCGAAACTAAAAATGATGGTTTTACGCTGGTTCCCATAATGACCGTCGATTCCTTTAAGTTGCAGGGCATGTAATACTGAGCAGTAGCCGGCTAATTCATTGTTCTTATAAAATGTGTGTCGCCCAATATGGCCATCAGGTCCCCAGACAAACATATCCTCAAATGCAATAAGTGTCTGCTTTCGATCAATCGCCGTCTGGGTAATATCCCCTTGCTGCACACAGTGTGGCCAACCCCACAGGATTCCACCTTCGCGTAATTCCATAAGATCAGATAATACAGGCTTTGTTATGATAACCTGCCCAATTTGGGATAATATTTCATGGCGAGTGGCTATACCTCCGGTCATAGCTGCAATTTCCGAGTCCTCGATACCAAATGGAGCACCATAACCTTGCTCGAATACCAGGTAGCGAAGTAAATTATTCGGAATTCGCTCTAAGTGATCGGGATGAATTGGTACACGTCTCTCATCCTCTTTATTCGATGTACCGATGACTCCAAATGTCAGCATATCCATTTGATTTTCCTTCGCCTGCTATGACGTTTCTGATCAGGGTTCTCATGTGTAAAATGTTGTGCTGCAGTATAATATCATCTAGTTAGATTTAAGCAATTCCTTTCTGACAGTGAATGATACTGTGGAGTAATTGAATGACCAGAAACAACTAACCGCAGGTGGATTAGAATTGCTCTAATTGTGATCCTGGGATTGTTTCTACCTTTTGTAATGGCGTAGAAGAGGTAGATAGAGTTTGGTCTTTGGGCTATCATTTCTTAACCTGGGGAGGACGAATCCGATTATTATCGATCCGGTATGTTTTACCTCCTGATCCGTTGTCCTTGATCGGAGCAATACCGAGTTTTTCCTCCTAGTGTATTTGCCAAGATTTCAGGTAGGTGATAATCTCAGCATCCGGTTCCTCCTCGTTGAAGAGGATTATGGTTTCCTTTTCATATCTTGTTTAATGTCATCAGGATCACCACCTGTGTGCATAATCGTCCTTTATTCACCCGATATGATTACCACCCTTTCAGGCAGCAATCTGGAGGATTCTTTCGGGATTGGACAGTAACCAAGCTTCAAACTGAGTTCGAAACTCGTTTACTTTCCCCGATTGGTTTATTGAAAAAACAAGATTTCTTCACTACAAATAAACAATATTCAGTAATTCCCGCAAAACCAATCACACAGGATTAATCGGCCCTATATAATCAGTCGCCACGACAGTGTGGTCATACCAGACATCACTGATCTGGTCTTCTTCTGCCTGGGTGATATAAACAAGCAGCCAGATGAAATTTATTTTGAGATCCTCATCGAATCTCCACCTGAATCCATCGAACGGATCGCCTGCAGGATCGGGGATGAAACTGTCCCATATCCAGCCACCGTTTGGAAAACCCTCACCCAGCCAGCTAATGCACTGACCGTCCTTGTATCGTAATTCACCATCGACCCATAAAGCTAGTTCACCGTTTGATTCGGAAACCGGATTGTTCATTTCAACCATGAACTCAAGGCAGATCCACTTACCCTTATCCGCCGCGAAAGTAAGGTCATTAATGAAATCGTTGCCCCAGTAACGGTCATCAGGGCAAATGTGCATCTCCATCCAATACGTATAAAAATCCCAATGCCACGGGTCATAGTTTCCATACGGAGAAATCTCAACTGTAAATCTCTCATCCCCGTTGGGTCTCTCACCAGCGCCGCCCTGTGGCCATCGAGTGGCCGGATTGTATCCCCCGCCTTGATAGAAATGATGTATTGGGCCGCAATCCGAGGCAAATTTTATATAGGTACGCATGTATAACTTGTCGTAACCGGGAAGAAGTCGGCGGTACAGATGTCCGCCTGTATCGATTTGCCCCACATGACGCACTTTCCATGACTGATTACCGCCACTCCCCGAAGGCACATCATTGGAAAATGACATGTTCTGAGGATTTCTAATATCGTCCCAGTTAGCGAATAAATCATCGAGAGTGTTTTCCTCAAACTGCTCGACAAAAACCACACGGGGATCGTCCTCGATACCGATGTCACCCGGATACAGCCCAGCAATACCACTTGCAACAGTGGCAGTGAATGTCTGATATGTCGCAAATTCGGTCAGGCTGTGCCAGTAGATTTCCGCAGCGTCAGGAGTGTGAACCATTGTATCTGGTTCACCACCATAAATTGTTATTCCGGGCACTCTTGAATCCGTAACTTTTACCAGACCAATATACTCGCCTGAGGAGATGCCGTTTTCATTGGCGAATGTTGCATTATATGTGATTGGGTCATCCCATCCGTTTGTGCTTGTATCTGTGGTAGTGGCTACGACAATTTGATCAGTCATCCCGGGAACTTCAACTGTAACCTGCTCGATATCTGAGGATGCCCTGATATGATTAGTATTAGTGGAATCAGGATAATGGCTCGCAATTTGCGCCCCGTGGTTCCAGTCGTATATGTCAATTTTTACAGTGGCAGGATCGTTATTACTCCACGCCTGTGGTTCAACGATTACTCTCCATGCAGCTTTGCGGTTGAATTCAGGAATGTAATATTCAGGAATAAGCCTTTCCTCATATAACGCGCTTACTCCATATCCCATAGTTATATAAAGGTTAGAATGTAATCCTTCTTTCGGTACGGTAATATTAAAGCCTTGCCCGTCAGTTCCCATTTCGAATCTATTTTTATTTTCATTCAGATAGCAGATTTTATACGGCAGAACAGAATTATCACCGGTTACGCTTTTTAATTCAGAAGTGAATCCATCGGGATTTAAAATTACATTCGTATAAATGCTGGCATCTGTGAGCGGATAATTGTTTGAGCTCATCCCTATAGGAGCCAATACTATCGCCACATCAAATAAATCAAGGTCGAGCCTGTTTTTTGCTGACGGCTCCTGCCCGGGGTCACCTTTTGGGAAAGGATGCTTGATAGAGAAACCAATAACAATGTTCTCGTCTGTGTCAAGCCCCAAACTGCTGATTCTCAGGCAATCCCTGCATGGTCGGGTTGTGAAATATGCTTCCCCACTTGCAATATATGATTCCCCAATTGAAACGTGCCGTACAGGCGCCAGTTCTGCTTTAACAGGATCGGGATTAACGGTCAAAGTGAAAGCGCCGAATATACCAATGCCTGTACTGCCATCGAATGCGATTACAGAATGATTCTCATCAGCCAACCCAAAATTCGTATCACCAACAATCGGCGCTGATTTACCTTCGGAGCAGCTAAGCGCAAAAGTCAAAATTAAAGGCATTATCATTAGCCGTGTTATCATCGTGCATTTCATTGTCATGCCTCCCGGCATCAGAAATAGTCATCTACACGCGATATTTTAGCATTTTAATTACTTGAATTGAAATATTCTATAGAGGCAGGTTCAGCATATTAGAGCTATTCAATACATATAAACAAATTTTAAAGGTGGTGATATATTTCACACACTATTTTCACTGAGGCTTTGTTCAAAATAAATCCCTGTGCCGATGAATCCACATGCTATTCCACAGTTGAATCGCAGTATCGGGCAGGATATCATCAACATATCATTACTCGGTTCGAATGTTTGTAAGATATCCCAGGCGTTAAATATAGTACATACGCCGATTGCTACTATAATAACTCCTATTAACTGTCTCATAATGTTAACCTGAACTTTGCTAGTCTTTACTGCTGTAAAATCTCCTATTTGCCTATCATTATGGAAATCATACCTGAACCATAACTTTGAATATCGATCTCAAGATCGATTCTTTCAGCAGGTCGTCTCACCATCCTTAATATCTCACGCGGTAATTCTTCACTCGACAAAATTATATTTTTTAATTTTACATGTGGCGATGACGCGTTATAAAATAACGTTGTTGCAACATTCATTACTTCTGAGAAATTTTCATCCAGAACATCTGCTAATTTGCCATTTTTGATGCTTTCAGTCGCTATGTTTTCAGGAATCATAGTCAAAGCAGCTGCGATTCTTGATGCAAATTCCATATTGCAGATGCATATGGCAGCCAGCTTGTTGCCATCTTCATCAGCTTCGTATGATGCAATTGCCATAACCGGAAGTGGCTTTATTTCAAGCGGTTCACACTTTTGTACCGCTACTTTCTTGTCAAGCAAGTCAGCAATCAAATTTTGTACTATCACACCAGTAGGCATTGGATATGCCATGCTAAACATCTCCCTTCGTTTCTCCCACACTGGGAGTTATCACAACAATATGAGTGTTCAGTGAATCCAATTGAATTTCAGCAACTGCAACTTCCTGCTTGTCCGTGAGCGTAATATTGCCTTCAAAAAAGATAGGCAAACCGATCTGCATATTGGATTCCTTCTCTGACATAATTCCCTTCACTACGCCAATCATAATGTTAGCAATTTCTCCAACAGCATCAGCAACATCAGCTGGAGGCAGTTCCTCATCATCGCTATCCATTCCAAACAAAGCTTTGGCAAGCAATTGACAGGTTTCATTAGTGGCAGTAATTCCTAATTGTATAGATACACGAGAACCCATCAAGCCTATAAACGACCCAGCCAAGTCTGAAGGAAACTCATTGGAGGTTTTTATGATTTTTACTCCATCACAACCGAGTGCACAGGTTGCAGTTTCTTCGATGCTTTGAATCGCAGCATCAAGCCAGTTTTGAGTTGTAATCTCTGTTTGTGTCATTATTCTATTCCTTTTAGTGCATCCTTGAGTGTATCTGCGTTAAATGGTTTTGCGATAAGAAATAATGCTCCCGCTTCCTCTGCTTTTTGCCTCATATCCAAACTTCCCTCTGATGTTACGAACCCAAACTTTACTGTTGCATTGATTTTATTCAATTCCAGCAACAGTTCCATGCCGCCCATCTCAGGCATGTTCCAGTCGGAAAGCACAATATCAGGCTTTGATGCCTCGATTGCCTTCAATGCTTCGACTCCATTTTCTGCTTCAAGATATTCAGCATCATCGAATCCTGCCTTGCGAACAGTTCGCTTGACAATCATTCGCATTGCCTTGCTGTCATCGACTATTAAAATCTTCATGGTGCCTCCGAGATATTTCAATGATATAATATCTCTGTTAACTAATTAATATTGTTATACCTTACACTTTAATGAACCAAAAGCATGCATAATTCCCTGAGGAATTCTGTCAAGCGACATTACTTTTTCCGCTGCCCCCAGATCAATCGCAACTTTGGGCATGCCCCATACAACACATGAATCCTCATCCTGCGCGATTGTACTGGCGCCGGCATCTCTCATGGCAAGAAGTCCCTTGCCACCGTCTGCTCCCATCCCTGTTAAAATTACACCAACAGCATTAACTCCGACATGCTTGGCTACTGAATTGAACATCACCTCTACGCTTGGCCGTTGATGGAAAACCTCAGGGCCATTCTTAACATGAGCAATATATTGTGCGCCATTACGCATAATAACCAAATGCTTGTTACCGGGAGCTATAAGAGCTAATCCCGGGCGCATGATTTCCCCGCCTGAAGCCTCACGAACTTCCATCTGGCAGTTTATATTCAGGCGATCAGCAAAAGCTTTAGTAAAGTGTTCAGGCATATGCTGAACGATGAGCGTTCCCGGCGTGGTTGACGGAAGTTGAAGCATGACTCTGTTAATCGCTTCTGTTCCACCGGTTGATGCTCCAATAGCAAGAATATTTTCTGTTGTCTTTATGCGAGATAATTCCGCCCCTGATACAGTTGGGAGTGCTTTAATTTTGCCGAAATTACGGTATTTGGCTTTCGATGCTATTCTGATTTTATTTATCAGCAAACTTGAGATTTTATCCAGTGAATATGCTGACCCTGGTTTTCCTACAACCTCAACCGCGCCTAGTTCCAAAGCGCGAAGGGCTGTAGTGCTGCCCTCAGGTGAAAGTGAGCTGACAACAATAACAGGCATGGGAAAATGTTTCATGATTTTACCGAGGAAAGTCAACCCATCCATGCGCGGCATTTCGATGTCCAGCGTTATAACGTCGGGTTTTAACTGGACAATCTTATCTCGAGCAATATACGGATCTGTTGCGGTTCCAACAACCTCAATATCACTGGCTTTCTCAAGTTTTTCCTTGAGAATTTTACGAACCACCGCAGAATCATCAACAATAAGTACTCTTATCATATTCTCCTCCAGATATTTTCAAAATGCGTCTTCATCTGGTTCAGATGCTTCATTCCGTTTTCCAGAGTCCTGGTTAACAATCGCCACTGTCAATTCAGCCCATCCATTATCAAACTGAAGCCGTGTGCTTGTTACATCACCGGATAATTCAACCGTTGATGCTGTTTCGTCTCCCAGTAAAATCTGAGGCGCGTCCAGATCAAATACAGGTTCAGGACCGGCAAGATCAGATAGAAGATTTCCGCAGACAACATTTGTGAGTTCGCAAAGAGCGTCGTCTTCCTGTTGTTGCGTTACTTTTTCTTCATCATCATGACAAAGCATGTTTCTGGAAAACTCAGACAACGTTTGATTTGATATTGCAAGAATAACAATACCGCTGAACGGCCCGTGGTACTGAATCGTTGCGCTTTTAAATTCCTCACTGTCAGCCCCTTTTCCATCACTTGTATCAAGGAAAGCAAAAGCCATGGTTTCAAGTACATTCGTAGCGACCTTCTCAAGCTGCTTTTCGCTTACCTGCACCATGAAAGCTAGATCCCCAAGAATATCGTCGATGACTTCCCTGAGTTTTTCAGGTGTGAAAGGCTTATGAATAAACTGCACACCTTTTTCTGTAATTTCCTGAATTCGCGTGGTACTTGATTCTGTTGAAATAACAATTATCGGAATTTCCTTTTGGTCGTTGTTATTTCGAATGATGTCTATCATCTCAATTCCATTCATAACAGGCATGTTGATATCCGCAAAAATTACATCAACCCATTCGCGATCCAGAACATCCAGGCCAACTTGTCCGTTTTCAGCTTGAAAGAACTCGCTGACCGGAACCCCGCTCATTTGAATGGTTTTTTTAATCATTGACCTCATTACAGAACTGTCATCCACTATCAATACGTTGAGTCCCATAGTCCTACTCCCGGTATTGCTTTTCTGACTCTATAAGCTCATCATTAACTTTTGCACATAACGATTCAATGTCCGTCTGGCTTAATCCTAAACGCTCTGCCGCATCTTTGCTTGCATTCGAGTACATCTGTTCAGCTCCAAGCCCTACACCTATCAGCTTGGCAACCGAATTTGAAATGTGGACCACGTCAAGGATTGTATTCGACATCGGATCAGGGTCGTGGTGGTGTTCTATTGCAAGAACCAACTCATCAGGGAAATTCCAGTGGCGCGCAATAGCTGCTCCCACCTCGGTATGATCGGTACCAAGAATGCTGTGTTCCGCTTCAAGCCATGTTATTCCCTTGTCCTCAATCTTGGATAACATTAATTCGGTAACTTCATCATTCAGGTGCCGTTCTAAAAGAAGTTTTCCAATATCATGAAGCAAAGCCGCGGTGAACGAGATACCTGGTATTGGAACCGATGCATATTTGCCGATACTCTCCGATGCCAGCGCTGATGCCACACTGTGACGCCATAGTTCATGCTCACATAATCCGTAGCCGGAGTACTCCTCACTCATTGCATTTATTGCCTGTTGCCCAACCGCCAATTTCAGAATTTGTGCTGTACCAAGGCGAACAACAGCATTTTTCACCGTTGTTATCTCAGTTCTTGATGCGCTTGATGCTGAATTTGCAGCTCTTAAAACATTAGCTGTCAAAGCCTGGTCCAGTTCAACAACACGAGCAATATCATGAATTCCAGAATCCGGATTACTGACCATCTGAGTCAGTTTGACAACAGAAGCCGGCATTGGCGCAAGGCTGTCTATTTCAGCCACGTCTATTGTTATTATCATAGGTCCCATTCTCGGCCTCCTGAACTCAACCATGTTCTTCCGTTACTCATATCAAGGAATAATGTTCTTGATATACTGCCGCCTACATCCTCGCCTTTAATCATTATTCCGTTTTTCCAGAATAATTTTCTTAGCATTAGAAAATTACGTTTGCCTATGGCAAAAAAATCATCACCACTACCGAGTGCTGCTCCTCCTGCAACTTTTACAATTATTCGCTTCTTGTCGGCGCCGGAAGAATAAAGTTTTTGGAAGAATGCCGGTGTTCCCTTATCAACAAACATATAAGGATTTTTCTTTGCTTTTTCAGGATTCACATCCGAGCTTGGAAGCATAACATGAAATATACCCCCAACAGTGGACACAGGATCGTAAACAGTAATTCCAAGGCAACTTCCCAGTGCATGTGTAACAACAATATCACCAGGCTGTTTTGAAACCTTCATATCTGCTACTCCGACAATGTGCTTCATTGTTTTCTTCCAAACTCCATTAAGTTAGTGTTTCTCATAAACAGTAGCTTTTATGTAATTGAATTTGTGTTTTACACCTGCAAGGCTTTCTGAATGTCCTGTAAAGAGCGTTCCGCCAGGGCAAAGCAGATCGTAATACCTGTTGATAAGCGTCTCTTGAGTTTGCTTATCAAAATAAATCATTACATTGCGGCAGAAAATTACATCAAAGGGGCCTTTCATGGGCCATTTCTCCATAAGATTCAACCGGGCAAAATGAACCAAACTGCTCAGATTGCTTTTAACACGGTATATCCGTGGTTTTTTCTCCTTAATGCATGTTAAATATTTCGATCTCATCATCGCTGGAATTGTTTTGATTCGATCCTCATCATAGATGCCTTCTTTTGCTTTTTTCAGTACCTTTGTTGAAAGATCGGTTGCAAGAATTTTCACATCCCATGCTTTCAGATTTGGAATCTTTTCATTAAGAACAATACCCAACGTGTAAGGTTCCTCGCCTGATGAGCAGCCTGCGCTCCAAATTCGGAACTTATGGCCCGTTTTATTTGCGCTGGCAACCTTTTCCTTTAAAATATTGCTCGCAAGGTAGTCAAAATGGTCCGCTTCACGGAAGAAACTTGTCAGGTTGGTCGAAATCGCATCAAGCATCAATATTAATTCATCTTCATCAGCTCTTGTTTCAAGATGCTTGATATATTCCTTGTAGTTACTCATGCCAAGCTCACGAAGGCGTTTATTCAACCTGGATTTAACTAGTTCCATCTTGCCAATTCCAAGGTTAATTCCAGCCATGTTCTTGACCAAATTGCTTATCTCTTTGAATTGCCGTTCGGTTAGATCATCAATATGCAATACGGTTGCTACCATTAAAAACCCCACATTTAGGCTAACCAAATAACTAAATAACCTTCTTTTAAATTGTTTTGAACAGCTCAGAGCGTTATTAGATATAAAACCTGCAAACGCTCTGAGCCATTGATCTTCTCAAATTAGAAATTCGCCAAATCTTTGTCTTCATCAAATGGAATTACGTCTTCAGGTGATGAGCTTTTACCAACTGCATGACCTGCCATTTGACGAGCATTACCATTATTACTCCCGTTCGAATTGGATTGTGCCTTGCTTCCTTTCATTCTTCCAAGCGTGCCTTTGATTCCCTTTGCTACATTGCCATTGCTTGAAACAGAAGCGGAACTGGCAGAGCTGCCATCATTTCCGCCCACTATTTGAATCAGTGCGTCAACCATATCCTTCAGCATCTCAGATTGCGCAGCCATTTCCTCGGCAGCGGATGCTGTTTCTTCTGAATTGGACGCGTTAGCCTGTGTTGCCTGATCGACCTGTGTCATGGCAATATTCATCTGGTCGATACCCTGTGCCTGTTCGTTGGATGCCGCTGCTATTTCAGCAATAAGCTCAGCGACTTTCTTTGATGAACCAATTATTTCCTCGAGTACCTTTGATGTCTCCTGAGATACGTTGACACCCCTGTCCGAGTTTTCAACCGAACCATCGATAAGAACCTGAGTGTTCTTTGCCGCTTCAGCAGAACGTTGAGCAAGATTACGCACTTCCTCAGCAACAACAGCGAATCCCTTGCCTGCATCGCCGGCTCGCGCGGCCTCAACAGCAGCGTTCAAGGCGAGTAGGTTTGTCTGGAATGCAATCTCGTCGATTGTCTTAATGATCTTGGCTGTTTCATCGGACGAGGTCTTTATCTCATCAATAGCGCTAACCATACGCTTCATTGATTCCTGCCCGGTGTTTATCAAATTCACGCTGTCAGTCATTAAAGTGTTTGCCTGCTGGGAGTTCGATGCGTTTTGCTTTGTCATCGAACTTAATTCCTCAAGCGAGGCGGTGGTTTCTTCGACAGCGGCAGCCTGTTCGCTTGTGCCCTGGGCAACTGATTGGCTGGATGATGAAACCTGGCCCGCAGCAGAGGTCATTTGATTTGAACTCTCGGTCAGGTTGGAAATAACCATGTTAAGCGACTTGGTAATCGAAACAGTAATAAACCATGCAGCGAGAATACCGATTAAAATTGCGCCAAGTGAAATGGACATCATAATCATGTTTGATGATGCCATGAGTGTTTCCATCTTGTCTTTCTGGCCGGTTCGAAGCGCATCGACATCTTCCTGCAGCAATCTTGCCGATTCAACCATTATATCCGCCTCATCTTTTTGTGCTTTCACATAATCCGCATATTCCTTGAAAGCAACATGGTAGGCATTAATGCTCTTAATGACTTCATCAGCCTGCTTCTGGTTTAACGGGTCATTGAAACGGCTTTTCATGTCTTCCGCAAGAGCAACCATTCCCTTAACCTCATCAGCAACGTTATCCAAATACTGCGGATCATCCCTGATGATAAAGTTTTTCTCATGGCGTCGGGCCTCCAGGACGAACTTGTTGAGCCTGTTTGCATCATCCGCCTTTGCCAACCTGTCTAATATATTTGCTGAGGAGTTCTCATTAACCATCTCCTCTTCCAGTTTATCTTTTTGGTCGGCACGCATTGTCTCGATCTCTGCGATTGCTCCTCTTGCTGCCGCGACCATTTTACTGTCAGCATCAACTTTTTGGTCCTCCAGGGACACGTAATCATTAAGAGCTGCATGCCACTTATCAATCTGTGATGAACCAGTTGCCACTTTCTCCTTGTCCACAGGATCATTGAGTTTTGCATTAAGTGCATCTGCACGTTCATGGATTCCAGCAACAAGTTCTGTTGCTTCATCCTGGTATTTCTTGTCCTTTCGAAGCATAAAGTTCTTCTCGACAACTCTACCTTGAAGAGACTCCTTAATGAGCCAGTTGGCGTCATCCGCATTGACAACCCTTTTCCCTACATTCCCAAGGCTGGAAAAGCCGGTGTATCCAAGGATTGCGGCGAATAGAATCAGAATGCCAAATCCTAGAGCCATTTTCGTAGCTAGTTTCATGTTTTCAAACATTATGTAATGCCTCCGTTATTTCGGTGATTTATCATGTTTTTAAATCTATTTATATGTAATTGCTTTCGCATAATTAGTAATGGCCCTTAAAACTTCTCGGTAATCTCCTCACCATTTTCCTGATTCATGAAATCCATATTCGTTCCATCCAGGACTTTTGTGATATCCAGTAATATGCTTACTCTTTCCTCGGTTTTGCCCATGCCAAGAATAAAGTTGGTATTAACTGAGGAACCGAACGACGGCGAATTTTCAATATCTTCCGATGGAATATCAAGCACTTCAGAAACCTTGTCAACGATGATACCCATTTCCAGGGAGTTGACATCTACAACGATAACGCAGGTTTCTTCAGTAGTTTCAATTTCCTCGATATCGAATTTAAGCCTGAGGTCGATAACTGGAATAACCTTGCCGCGCAGGTTGATTACTCCCTTGACATCATTTGGCGTACGAGGTACAGCGGTTATCGGCATCATTCCCATAATTTCGCGCACCTTCAGGATTTCCAGGCCATATTCCTCTGATGCCAGTTCAAATGTAAGGTACTTCCCGCCTAGTTGGCCTGATGGAACATCTGTAGATGTAACAGTTTGAATATTTTCCATGTCTTTACCGCTCCTTTCATTTTGTTTGCTTTACTAATACCGTGGATAAAATCCCACTAAAACCAAATTTATATAAAAGCAATTCTCATTGCTTGTTAACTGTGAGCAATATTCATAGCCCCCGCAACATCCAGAATTAATCCGACATGCCCATCACCAAGGATTGCCGCTCCTGATACTCCTTCGCTTTTCTGAATTCCGTCGCCTAGTGTTTTAATAACCACCTGCTGTTGCCCCAGAAGCTCATCTGCAAGCAAAGCGCATGTTTGTCCCTCGTGTTCAACCACCAGCAGAAGCGCCTTAGTTGGATCTTCAATCGCGCCGGGAACGTTGAACACATCATGCAGCCTGTAAATTGGAAGGAGCTCTCCTCTAATCATGACCATCTCGCCTCGATTGGCAACTGTGCTTAAAGCCTCTTTTTCCGGGCGGAATGCGCGAACCACATTCAGTGTTGAAATGATGTATTTTTCCTCACCGACTCTAAGCAGCATTCCATCAATTATTGCCAAAGTGAGAGGAATCTTCAGGGCAAAAGTAGATCCTTTCCCCAGTGCCGAATCGATATCAACGCGCCCTCTTATCGCTTCAATGTTTTTCCTTACAACATCCATTCCGACACCGCGCCCTGAAACATCAGTTACTTTCTCCGCGGTTGATAATCCGGCTGCGAAGATAAGTTTGAAAACCTCACTGTCGTTTAGCTCTTTGTTTTCAGGAACAATGCCGTTTTGAATTGCTTTTTTAAGAATCTTTTCACGATCCAGCCCTTTGCCGTCGTCAAGTAGTTCAATTACGACATTTCCAGCAGTGTGATACGCCCTGAGTGTGACTGTTCCAACAGGATCTTTTCCGTTGGCTTTTCTATCTTCAGGGCTCTCTATTCCATGATCGACTGCATTTCTGATCATGTGTATGAGTGGGTCGCCCAGCAATTCGACCATGTTGCGGTCTATTTCAGTGTCTTCACCCTCGGTGACAAAATTCACTTTCTTTCCGGATTTGCGAGCAAGGTCACGAACCAATCGAACCATCTTCTGGAACAGTTGCTTAAGAGGAACCATCCTGAGAGACATGCTTAAATCCTGCAGATCGCGAGTGATTTTTCCCATCTGTGCAACATTTTTTTCTAAATTTCGATCTTTCTGTTTAATAATCCATTCATTCTGCTCAACCATAGACTGGCTGATTACAAGTTCACCAACCATGTTGATTAAACCGTCAAGCCTTTTGGTGCTAACCCGGATACTTGAATCCGCAATCTTTTCCCCGCCCATCTTTTTCTGCACACGAAGCGCTTTTACAACATCCTTGGTTGTAGCTGCGCCGGATTCCACAATCGCTTCTCCGATTGCTTTGTCTCCACTTTCCTTAGCTACTTTTTCAACTTGTCTGCGAGTTACTGTTTTCTGAGCAACGAGAATATCTCCCACTCGTGGAACATCCTCAGACGCAATTGCATCGGTATCGCTTACGCCGCATTCTTCAGGATTTTCAAGCCGCTTAATTAAATCATCAAGGTTATCAGGATCTGGCAGGGGACCTTTTTCTGTTTTCGCCTCAAGATCTATCGTCATTTGCTTGAGCATATCCGCAGATTCAAGCGCAAGATCAGCGTAACCCCCAACAAGCTGAAGTTCCCCCTTACGTGCCCTGTCAAGCAAATTCTCAGCCCTGTGAGCCAGTGCTTGAACCGATTTCAAATTAAGAAATCCGGCAGTTCCTTTTATTGTATGGAACGCGCGGAAAACAAGGTTGAGCGAATCCTCATCTTCCGGATTTGTCTCAAGTGTAAGAAGTGCAGATTCAGAATTCTGAAGATGATCCATCGCTTCGGTAATAAACTCCGCGATCAGTTCAGGATCATCCTCGAAAGAGTCGGTTTCAATATCCGGCTCAGGCGCCTCTGCCTCTTTAGGTTCATCAACCTTTTCTGTCGATTCAGGTGGAGCTGTACTTTCTTCGGCTGAAGATTCGGAATCGCCTTTGCTATCTTTGGAATCCGATACGGAAGTTTCGCTTTCCAAAAAGTCCAAATCATCCGGATCGATAAGCATCTGGAGAGATGTAATTATTTGGCCTACATTTGCAAGCGTTTCACTCGAATCGTCTTTATTGCCCGCGATAACTTCATCAATCAGGTTAGCGGCTTCACTTGCAAGAAAGCGAGCCTCATCTGGCAATTCTGATGAATCTTTCAGTTCAACTAAAGTTGTGCGAATATTGTTAAGTTCCGTTTTGTCATCGGGTTCAACACCGATAGCCGCAGCAGCTAATTCGTCAAGTGCCATTAAAGTTTCTCTCCCTTTTATGTTTTTAAACTACCGACTTCGCCCCTATAATCTCAAATTTATTATCTATACGAACCTCTGGTTTGTTTCTTATAGAATTGAAAGTGTTGATTACATTATTTTTTTCTTCTTACGATTTTCAATCATTCCCAATGTAACACCGGATGGCTCATTGAACAGGCAGATTCGTGTGCCGTTTCCTATGTCGAACGGCTCTATCACAATGAAACCGCCCAGTTCTTCAATCAATTTCACCTTGGAATTCAGGTCATCAACTTTCATGTACATTGTCAGGAAGGGTAGTTTTGCTTTTTTTAGAGTAAACACTCCTCCACCTGCAAATCCATTATCCGATTTACCAGCTGGCACTTCATATATGCCAAGTACGTCGTCATATTCAACTTCCCATTCAAACACTTCATTGAGGAATTCAATTGTGGCTTCAGCATCGTGTGACGCTATTTCCCAGTAACATACAGGATTATTTTGCATTGTGTGTCTCCTTGATAATTAGAAATTAATCAAACCATGTTTGAATATTAGACTCATTTAATAATCGATTATCATAACCGAGCCTCGAACGTTAGAGCCTGTCGGGAAAGGCCAATTATTACCAATGTTTGTCATTCCGTAGCGAAGCGGAGGAATCTCTTGTTTA
>CBDURE010000049.1:0-23359 GCA_965369605.1 uncultured bacterium | reverse complement strand
TCGAATTATGTTTATCTTTCTGTTTGGAGGTTCTGAGACAATTTCCTTGCTGCGCCCCACGACACATTAACCATCCTGCTTCGACTTATCAATTACTCCTTCGCTTATCTCCTCAACCTTTTGAGATAATTCAACCTTATCCTCTGGTTCGTCAAACATGCCTTGCTTATCCTCTGGTTCATCGAACATGCCTTGCTTGTCCTCTGTTTCATCGAACATGCCTTGCTTGTCCTCTGCATCATCGAACATGCCTGATGAACTTTCGCTTGTGCTCGTTTCGCTCTCCGTACCCATTATCATGCCTGAGAAGAAACGGAAGTGATCATCCGAGCGTTTAATAATCGCTGATGATTTCAATTTGACGTAAAACAACGTGACGTTCCAGAAAACAATCTCAGCGATAATCGCGCCGATTAAAACCCATGTGAGATTGACGGAGATATCTACAGGAACGCCGATGAAATTAGTCGCCCATACGGCGAGCGTTGCCAACGGAACAGTCATGGTTAGCCAAGCCAGTGTTTGCGTTCCGTAGGTAAGGCGTTTTTCCATTTCGTGGGAGCCGTATTCGTAGGCGTCTCTCAATTCCTGTTGGTTTTTCAATGTTAGATTAAAAGCGAAAGCAAGAAGTACGGATGCCGGATGGTTGTCATCCTCCAGAAGAAGAATCGCTTTTTCCTTGTCACCGTTTGCGAGAGTTTGCGCGATACGATTCATGAGATTCGGCTTGTCAACTGGCGTACGCCAGATGCGCCCCAGAAGCATCAGCACAAATGCCAATCCAATGATTGAGCCAATGACCAGGGGTATGAAGATTAATTCGATCATTTCAAACGGTTATTTTCTCTCCTGTCAGATGCCTGTTATCGAGAAGGCTTTTGGCAAGCGCGATTGAAGATTCGGTATCCTTGCTGCCTGCCAGCATGCGCGCGAGTTCCTCCACGCGCTCATCCTGCCTTAACTCGCTTATTTCAATTCTTGTATTTTTTGTCATCTCAGATTTTACAGCTCGAAAATGCTTGTGCGCAAATGATGCCACCTGTGCGAGGTGCGATACGATAATCAGCTGATGGCTTTCCGACAGTTCCTTGAATTTTTCACCAATCCTGTAGGCTGTATCGCCGCCGATTCCCATGTCAGCCTCATCTAGCACCATAACCGGAACACCCTCCCGTTCAGCCCATAGAGCTTTCAACGCCAGCGTGATTCTCGCCGCCTCTCCTCCAGATGCTATTACATTCAACGGGCGCATCTCCTCCGCTTTGTTGGTTGCCAGCAGCAATTCAACAATATCACTTCCATTTGCGGACGGCGCATTATCCGATTTCTTCTTAAAATCAAACGCCACTTTCGCGTTCGGAAGATCAAGGTCGGCAAGATGCTTAATAAGTTCCTGCTCTATCTGTTTCGCAAGTTTCTTTCGCGATTGTGACAGTTTCGTTGTTTTATCTTTCAGCTGATTGCTTATCTCGGCAAATTCAGTTTTAAGTTTGCCTAAATCATCATCGCCGAATTGAATCAAAGCGACATCCTGTGCGAGATTATCACGCAGCGCGATTAACTCATTCAGTTCACGATGGTATTTCCTTTTTAGTTTCTCAATAAGCGATATCCGATCCTCCACCTCTTTAAGCCGTTTCGGGTCATCCTGTATCGATGCGGCTTTCGAGTGCAGGTCTTTCGCGGTATCCTGAATTAACTGCTGCGCTGAAACAAGTTCATCCAGCCTGGATTGAAATTCATTATCGATATCAGCAAGTGGTTTGATAAGTTCTATCGCCTGAGTAAGATGATCATAAGCCGATGTGTCCGGGCTGTTTTCAGCGACAAGGTATTCCTGGGCGTTGATTGCATTTTCGCGAAGTTCACTCGCGCCTGACAGAAGTTGAAGTTCACGATTCAGATTGTCCGGTTCATCGACGGCAAGTTCAGCCTCGTTTAATTCCCTGAGTTGGAATTCCATCAGGTCGCGACGTTCGGAAAGGCTGCGAATTCGCTCCTCATGCTCCTTTATCGCATTGTTCAGATTCTGCCATTGCTTGAACTTTTCTGAATGTTGTTTTAGTGTATTCTGATGCTTCTCATCGCCGATTGAATCAAGCACATTGAGCGCGGAACGGTCTATAATCCGCGATGTTTTATCCTGTTGAAGGAAATCGACCATCGACTCCTGCAAAAATCGGATAATCGGGAGATTTGCGCGACGGCCTCCCAGAAACAATTTTGATTTGCCATCCTTTTGCTTCAGGCGTTCAATGTGGATTTCATTCTCATCCTTCTCGATGAATCCTTCGGAGACGAGTTTGTTTTTCAGCAGGCTTGTGCCGGATATCTGAAAAGTCGCGGAAATACTCACATTGTCCTTTCCTTTGGTGAAAACCTCATCGCCGCCTTTTGCACCCAGAAGGAATTTCAACGCGCCCAGCACAAGTGATTTACCCGCGCCGGTTTCACCTGTAATGACATTGAAACCCTCATGCGGATGGATTTCAATATCCCTTAGCAGTTTGAATCCTTCTATTTTCAGTTCCTTCAGCATAGGTGCAGTTTCATGTATTTCTAAGGTATTTAATGGGCCAGTTTTACGAATGATTACACATCACAAACACATAACAATGCGCTAAAAGGCGCATTTTGTCAAGGCAGTGTGAGGTTAGATGAAGTGGTCGCGTTTGCTGTTTGTCGTAGCGGCGATGTCCCATCGGCGGTATAGGCCACGTCTCGTGGTCGATACGATTTGTGTTATTTTAAAGTCAGACATGCCCCCCTTATGATAAAATCCCCCTATGATTATTTCAGGAGATTCGAAATGACAGCACAAATCCTTAACGGCAAATCCCTTGCGAAAAAAATACGCGGGGAACTAAAGCAAAAAGTCGCTGGCCTTGGCGATGTTCGCAAACCCGGACTTGCCGCTGTCCTTGTCGGCGATGATCCCGCAAGTGCAATCTATGTTAGAAGCAAAGAGAAAGCCTGTAAAAAATTAGGATACCATGCAGATCCCAGACGCCTTTCCGCTGATATCAAGCGCGATGAACTTCTGGCAGTCATAGATGAACTGAACAACGATTCGAAAATCGACGGCATTCTTCTCCAGATGCCGATTCCAGAGCATCTCGATAAATACGAAATGCTGAGCGCGATTTCAATTGATAAGGATGTCGACGGCTTCAACCCAATTAGCCAGGGGCGGTTGTTTCTGGACATCGATGGTTTCATCCCGTGTACGCCAAGAGGAATAATCCGAATTCTCAAGGAGTATGAAATCCCTCTTAAGGGAGCGAATGTTGTTATACTTGGGCGCTCTCTGCTGGTTGGCAAGCCTGTAGCAATGCTTCTGATGCGCGATCACGCGACTATTTCAATTCTTCATTCACGAACGAGGGATTTATCTGAATATACAAAACGCGCCGATATTGTTGTGGTAGCCGCCGGAGTTCCGAATATAATCACCGCTGATATGATTAAACCCGATGCCGTTATTATCGATGTCGGCATAAACCGTCTCGATGACGGCTCCATTGTCGGGGATGTCGATTTCAAAGCCGCGAGCGAAATCGCCGGCTGGATTACTCCAGTCCCCGGCGGTGTGGGACCAATGACAATCGCGATGCTTATGGAAAACACATGGCTCAGTTACGCTAAACGTGAGGGAATTAAATCGTGAACATGATGTCCGATATTCCTGAATTCATGAAGCAGATTCAGATATACGCCGTATCGGAACTGACATCGCGTGTCAAAAGCACTCTTGCGGATGATGCTGAACTTCAGAATATCGCGGTGAAAGGCGAGGTTTCGAATTTCACCAAATCACACGCCGGGCATATTTATTTCTCATTGAAGGATGTTGGTTCGCAGGTTAGATGCGTTTCATTCCGTTCACGCGCTGAAAGGCTTTCCTATATTCCCAAAGAGGGCGATGAGGTTATCGCGTTTGGCTCAATCGATGTTTACCCGCAGGGAGGGTCATATCAACTTTATGTCGATGAAATGTTCCATGCGGGAAAGGGAGAACTTTTCGCGAAGTATCTGCAATTAAAAGAGGAGCTTGAAAAGGAAGGCCTGTTTGATACTGAACGCAAAACAGACATTCCCAAATACCCTCGCCTGATTGGAGTTGTAACATCCCCAAGAGGAGCGGCTGTCCGCGATATCCTGAAAATCCTGTCATCACGAGCGCCGCATGTTTCAGTCGTGATTTCACCATCGTTGGTGCAGGGCGCGGATGCTCCACCTCGAATAATAAACGCGCTGGAAAAATTGCTGAGACTTCAACCTGCGCCGGATACTGTAATTCTCGCGCGCGGGGGGGGTAGTTTCGAGGATCTATTCTGCTTCAACGATGAGCAGCTTGTCCGCTATCTGTCGGATTATCCGCTTCCGGTCATTACCGGCGTTGGACATGAATCTGATTTCACTCTCGTTGATTTTGTAAGCGATCATCGGACACCAACCCCAACAGCCGCCGCGCATGATTCCGTACCGGACAGGGATTATTTGAAAGAAGAGATTTCGAAATTGGCTCGAAAGTGGGATGAATATATTCGGGAGGGAATTGAGGGGTACGATGAGCTAATCCATCAGATAATGTCGAAGCCGATTTTCAGGCATCCTGAGCGCCAGTGGACGAATTACTATCAGGAGATAGACAATATCAGGGACAGAATAAACCGCGCGTTTATTGGAAAAGTAAATCGTAACCGGGCTGAAATAAATAATATTCTTGCGATTCTGGAACACACAAATCCGCATCGCCTTCTTCAAAAAGGATACGCGCTTGTCAATAAACTGCCGGATGATAAACTTGTGAAGCGCGCGGATGAGCTGAACATCGGCGATGAGGTAAGGGTCAAATTATCGCGTGGGAAATTCACCGCGCGGGTCGAAACAGTGGAGAACGAAAATGGCAAAGAAAAAATCTGAAATGGATGAACTCACATTCGAGGATGCGTTGAATCGTCTCAGAGAACACGCTGAGAAACTTGAGTCCGAGGAACTCGATCTCGAAAATGCCCTTCAGGGCTATGAGGATGCGGTTAAGCTGGCATCCAGATGCCTCGAACTGCTCAAGGACGCTGAGGAAAGAGTTAAAATGATCGCTGAAAGCGAGGGAGCGAAAATAATTCTCGAGGATTTTGACACCGATATTTCTGAATGATGCGTGTTTTTTTGTTAAAATCCATAAGCTTTAAATCCGATTAAGAGTATACGGTATGTATCTTGCGACAAATACAGATAATCAGTTTTTAATTTTCCTTGATGCCTTTCTGCACAATCAGGTGTTGATGACAGTTATCACGGCATGGATTGTCGCGGTTATCGCAAAGGCCTTTGTCACGCTTGTTTCGCAGCGAAGACTGCCGCTTGAGAGTTTTCTTGGGACCGGCGGCATGCCGAGTACGCATACAACTCCTGTCGCGGCGATGGCGTTGATGGTCGGTTTGGTCGAGGGGTTCGATTCAACTTATTTTACGATTGGGATTATTTTGATGTCGGTTGTTATGTATGACGCATCCGGAATTCGACGTCAGGCGGGCAGTCACGCAAAAGCGATTAACATGATATTCAAAGGGCTTCTGGAACGTGAACAAATCAGGACTGCGCAGCTGGTTGAGTTAAGGGAACTTTTGGGACACGAACCGATAGAGGTCGCGGGCGGCGCGATAATAGGCTTCCTCACAGCGTTCTACATCTGGGCAGCCGGTTTCTTCGCTCCTATTATCGCTTGAGTTTGATTCATCAATCATTTTCCTGCAAACACGATTCAATATCTATCGTATAATATATCCGAGGCAAAAATTATGATAGGCGAAAATGGATTTCTCAAAACCATACGATTAAAGAATTTCCTCTCTTTTGGTGAAGACAGCGAAGAGATTGAACTAAAATCTCTCAACGTGCTGATTGGAGCGAATGCATCGGGTAAGTCGAATCTGATTGAGGCGTTAAGATTGCTTCGTGCTGCACCGCAAAAAGGTCGGGAGAACGATATTGAGAATGTGTTAAACAAAGGTGGAGGGTTAAAGGAATGGATTTGGAAAGGTGGGCCAAAGGATGCAATCGCAAGTGTGGAAGTTATTACAGATAGTTATAAAGATTTTGATTTTCTCATCCGTTATACATTGGGCTTTCGAGTTTCAGTGGAAAATACATATGAACAATATAGAGAAAAAGTTACACCTGGTCAGCTTACAGAAGAGAATGAGTTCAATCTTATTGGTGAATCTCTTATAAGACAAAAAATCGATACTCCAGATTTAATTAACCATCAACATGATTACTTTTTTGAGCATGGTTCATCACCATCATTAGTAACGTATGCATCAAAGAAAGAAATGAGTGATTTGACAAAACAACGTGGTTATTTAGGGATTGCTGATGTTGACTCATTAGATTTAAATCGTTCGATTCTATCCCAGCGAGATGATTATGAAAGATTCCCAAATGTCTCGTATTTGTCTGATAAATTCTTAGACATTATAATTTACCAAGATTGGGACTTAAGCATTTCTTCTCCTATAAAAGCATACCTAGACACAAATGTACCTCCAGATTTTCTTAAAGAGGATGCCTCCAACCTTGCATTGATTTTAAACTACTTACTTGAAAAGGCAGATACAAGTAAAATAATGCATAAGGCACTTCAGAAATTCACACAATGGTTTGAAGATATCATTCCAAGTATTCGAGGAGGAGAAATTCAATACCGTATTCGTGAAAGAGGTTTATCTGATTCTATTTCAATGAAACGTCTTTCAGAAGGATATATTCGATTTCTATGCTTACTCGCAATTTTAATTCATCCTGAACCGCCAGCAGTGATTTGTATAGAAGAACCGGAACAATGCATGCATCCTGACATCATTCCGCTTATCGCAGAACTACTTATTGATGCATCTCATCGAACCCAGCTATTCGTAACAACTCACTCCGACCACCTTATCTCGGCACTTACCGATGTTCCAGAAAGTGTAATTGTATGTAATCGCGTTAAAAGCGGAACACACCTAAAAAGACTTGAGAAAGAACCTTTAAAGGAGTGGTTAAAAGAGTACACGCTCGGTGATTTGTGGCGTAGGGGAGAAATTGGAGGGATAACATAGTGAAAAAAGTAAAAGTGTATGTAGAAGGAGGTGGTTCGACCCAATTCACACGAGACCCTCTTCGCGATGGATTCGATATCTTTTGTCATGACCTTAAACTACTTGCTTATAATAATGATTGTGAATTGACCTTCATACTATGTGGAGGAAAAACTGAGACTATTCGTGATTTCAAGAAAGCTCTTATATCCAACAATGATGCAATTAAGGTTCTTTTAGTTGATTCAGATGGTCCTGTTACTCAACAACCAAAGAAACATCTTAAAATCAAAATTCCTGAAGTCACGGACGACCAATGCCATTTAATGGTTCAAATTATGGAATCTTGGTTTTTAGCGGATTTAAATGCTTTGCGTGGATTTTACATAGATGAACTTGATGATAAAGAGCTTAATAAGTACCAGGATATCAATAACGTTGAGAATATCGATAAAAAGGACATTGAACAAGTGTTAATCCAAGCAACAAAAGAAACTTCTTACGGTAATTACTGGGAGTACGGCAAAACCCTACACGCATCCAAAATCCTTAAAAGACTAAACGCCAACACTGTCCGAAAAAAAGCGAAACACTGCGACAGGCTTTTCACAACACTGGAAACATTGATTGCATCAATGTGATTCCCTAATGCCTAAAAACAAACAAAGACTCGACCTCCTACTCACCGAACGTAAACTGTTCGATTCGCTTAAACTCGCGCAATCTGCAATCATGGCTGGACGGGTGCTTGTCAACGATATCAAAATCGACAAAGCCGGCCACGATGTCGATATCAACTGCGATATTCGAATCCTCGGCGGTGATTCGAAATATGTCTCCCGAGGCGGATTTAAACTGGAAGCAGCGATTGCGCATTTCAAAATCGATGTCGATGGTAAAATCTGCCTGGACATAGGCGCGTCAACAGGCGGATTCACTGACTGCCTGTTGCAAAACGGCGCTAAAATAGTTACGGCGCTGGATGTCTGCAAAGTGCTTATTCACAATAAACTCATGCAGGACAACTGAGTTGAAATACGAGACAGTGTAAATGCGCGTCTGCTGACAAAGGACGATTTCGATGAACAGTTCGATATAATCACAATAGATGTCAGTTTCATTTCACAACGTTTGATAATACCGGCTGCCAAACATCATCTGAAATCTAATGGCGTTGTGTTAGCCCTTATCAAGCCGCAGTTCGAGGCTGAGAGATCGAAAGTCGGGGAGGGGGGGATTGTTCGGGATGAAAAAGTAAGAAGCGATGTTGTCGATAAACTGCTGGAATTTTATACTGAAAATGGTTTTTCGGTGATGGGAACAATCGAGTCTCCAATAACCGGCGCTGATGGCAATGTCGAATATTTATTGTGCGCGGTGAAATCCGAAAATGAATAAGGATGTTGACAAACTAAAAGAAAAGGCGATGGGTTTCCCGAACGAACCCGGTGTTTATCTGTTCAGGGATGTTAAGGGAAAGGTTATCTATATCGGAAAAGCGCTGAATCTTAAAAAGCGCGTACAAAGCTATTTTGTTAAAAGGAAAATTCCTGAGCGTAAAGTCGATGCCATTTTATATTACGCGCGCAGCGTTGATTTTGTTGTCACGCAAACTGAAATGGAGGCGCTGGTTCTTGAATCCACTCTTGTCAAGCGGCACAAGCCAAGATACAACACGCGCCTGAAGGATGACAAAGGTTATCCATATCTAAAAATCACAATTAAAGACCCATTCCCACAGGCGGTATTTACCCGTAAAATTATTAACGACGGCGCCCGATATTACGGCCCTCTTTCCGGTGCGAGTGTACGAGCCGCGCTCTATACAATCCGGCACACTTTCCGCCTTCGCGATTGCAAACTTGATTTGACTAAAAAATACTACCGCGCCTGCCTCGATTACCAGATTAAAAAGTGCATGGGTCCCTGTATCGGAGCGGTTAAGCAGCGTGAATACAATAAAGTGGTAAAGGACGTTATCGCTTTTCTGGAGGGCAAATCAGACAAGGTTCTTAAACGCCTCAAGGAGGACATGAGCAAAGCCTCTGAAAATCAGGATTATGAAAAGGCTGCTTTTTTGCGTGACCAGATTGGCAATCTGGAAAAATTCATCGCGGACCAGAAAATCGTTCCGCCGGGATTGCAGACTGAGGATTTCATCGCGCTTACACGAAAGGGCGGACACGCAGTCGCGACAATCGTTATGGTCAGAAGCGGGAAATTCATGGGACGGGAAAATTTCATTCTCCTTGCTCCAGCTGATGACACTGACCGCGAGGTACTCGGCGGATTCTTCAGGCAGTACTATAATCTAAATCAAACCATTCCGGGGCGAATTAACATTCCGTTTAATCTCGATGACGAATCAATCCTGATTGAATGGCTCAGAGAAAAGCGCGGAAAGCGTGTAATAATCAAGGTTCCCGACAGGGGCGAGCGGCGGCGGCTTCTCGAACTCGCACACCAGAACGCGGTACTGCATCTGGATGAACATCTCGACAAGGAGGCAACAGCAAAGCAGGTGCTTGACTCCGCGCTTGAGGAGATTCGCAATCAGTTGGGATTAATGCGGCTTCCCAAACGTATCGAATGTTATGATATTTCAAATCTCGGGCGCGACAATTTCAACAGAACAGCAGTGGCATCAAGGGTTGTATTCATCGACGGCAAACCCGCAAAGGACCACTACCGTCGATTCCGTATCAAAACAATCGACGGCCAGGATGACTACGCCATGATGGAGGAGGTTTTAATCAGGCGGTTGCATAAATATTCAAACGACACTCAGGACGGCGAGGAGAAAATAGATTTGATAATTGTCGACGGCGGCAAGGGGCATTTGAGTGTCGCGAGGAAAGTAGTAAAAATGCTCAGGCTAACCGATTTCGATATCGCTGCATTAGCCAAGCGTGAGGAGGAATTATTCCGTCCCGGCAAATCCGCATCAGTAATTCTTCCCAAGTCATCACCCGAATTGTTTTTAGTGCAGCGCATACGGGATGAGGCTCACCGTTTCGCGATTGAATACCAGCGCCAACTCCGCTCAAGGCAGTTGAAAACATCGGTGCTGGATGAAATCCCCGGACTTGGCAGAAAACGCAAGGAGCAGTTGATAAGGAAATTCAAGAGCGTGGAGCGTATCGCAAAACTGTCTCCCCATGAGCTGGCTCAAACACCCGGAATAGGTCATGAACTGGCGGAAGCGATAATAGAAAAATTAAATCCGAATGGGTAACAATATTATAGAAAAAATCCTCCCCCTGGGAGCGCTGGATTCCAGCCGGCGCATTGCAACTACAAATCCTTGACACTCACAATAATCCGAGTCTGGCCCTGACCGCCTGACTTCGAGATGATGAGATTCGTCTTATATCCATTCGCATTGTCATTCACAGTTATATGATATTCAGGATTGAATTTATCACCCCTCTGATTAACTTGAGCATCGCCGGCGAATTGAGTCTGATACCACAGGGAGACTTGATCAGGTGAGTCGTTTGACAGAAGAGTAACGCTGGTGTGGCTGGATGTACCGGGCTGTTGAAAACCCTCGGTAGGCTGCGAGCCGGGATATGTCATATTCCTGTTCATGTATTTCTCACGATCTTCCTTGCTGTGGCTTTTACTTTTCGATGGGCCTGTACCCGGGAAAACCGGAGTTTGCGTGTCCGAATCGCCTGTTTTATCCTGCCCGGGCGCGGGACGTTTTTCCGGCTTTTCCTCTTCCTTGCCGGTTTCCTCTTCCTGTTTAGCTTTTTCCTCATCAGCCGCTTTTTGAATTTCATCAGAAAGCTGCTGTCCCGTATTATCCTTATTCTCTTCGGATGGTGTTGTGTTTATCATTTCCTCATGAACGGTTGTTTTCCCGCTGCATCCGAGGAACATCACAACGATTAAAGCAATCGGTATAAACCAAAGATAGCGCATATCTATCACTCCCAAACTGAATTAGTCCAACACGTTTATTTTACTACATCCGGAGCCTGAATTGTAGTTGTTCCCAATGATTAAGAGTCCCCATGATGTTAAAATGTGTATTGAAAAAGGAAATTAAAAAAGTCAATTGATGCATTATCGTAGATTTGTCATTCCGACATCCGACGAGTGAAGCGAGGAGGATGGTCGGAATCCCTTTTGATAGAACAGCTCAAAGACAACAATGGTATAATATAGCTGGAATGAACAATCAAGACGGAAAATCTAACGATCAATTATCAGTGAAGCGCAGACGAAAAAAACGCATCGGAAATATTATCTGGGCATTAATCATACTTGGTTATTTGTTCCTTATTTTTGTGAGTTTTCCGCAGTTCGTGGGATTTTATATTATTGTACCACTCCCATTACTCATTATCGCCACTGTTATCATGACATTTGTTGACCTACGTAATGAAGGTTACAGCATCTTAAGTAGCATTACCTTCAGTTTTATCACGCTCCTATTAGGATGTGTTATTCTCGCAATTGCTATTCCTCAAGGTTTTACTTGACGCAGAAGCGCCTGGGAGAACAGGTGCAAACTGACTCTCAGGGCGTTGGGTTCATCGCAAATTACTTTCGCTGAAAAAAACTACGGTAACTATGGTGACTGGCAGGAGTTAACCGACGCTGATTTCATTCAGGAAGGATATAACCGCACCAATATGATCGACAATTATTCAATCACTGTTTTCGAGATAAAAAAAGCTACACTGTGTGACCTTGCTGAAGGCACTACCAACTCCTCATTTACAATAATCGCAGTGCCAAGGAGTGGACGTTCCTCGGTCAATAAATCCCCAATATACTTTTCCCCTCGAAAAGATTTTCCCGGCGTTAATGTATTATTCAGAAATCGTCCCGGTTATCACCTTCGAACATTCGCGATATGCGAAGATCAAACCCCCCGATGCTGGATTGGCAAAGATTCAGAATGGTCAACCGAAAACATCAGTCTCAGAAATAAAAAACTTTGGGAGCCTTTGAGGTAAGTTTAAGTGAGAATCCAATAATCCGACAACCATCTTCCACGATTGACAACCTCAACTCAAACGGATATAATTCGATATATATATACAGGTGGGGAGTCGTCTAATGGTAGGACAGCAGGTTCTGGCCCTGTAAGTGAGGGTTCAACTCCTTCCTCCCCAACCACTTTTGAAAAAATAAAATCCTTCAGCTGAATTGCTGAAGGATTCTTTTTTTAATAATGAGAATAGCAGAGGGTTTAAAGCCTCTGCTATCCCGGTTATATGCTCCAATGCCGTAACTGCAATCCCATTTACTTCTGTGTGAAATGCTGATACATTTCAGGATGATGAAAATCCACCAAAGCGAACCTTGCCTTCCAAAAGAAGGTTCTCGGTTTATCGGGAGAGCAAAATGCGAAAACGCCTGATGCTAATTACAATCTGCCTGATGCTGCTTGTCATGCCCCTGCCGCGGGATGCTGAGGCGCAAAATGACAATCGGAAAGCGCAGTTTGAATCATACACGTTCGAGCGGGAGATTCGTCTCGCGCCCGGTGAGTTCTACGCTGTAACCTACGATAACGAGCGCAAAGAGTTTGTTGAAACTGAGCCGGACAGGAAATATCAGTGCCTTGATGACAGGGCGCTTAAACAGATTCTTCGTGCGCCGATGTGGCTCAGGGAGAAATTCGCGGACAGGATGGTTGACCTTCTGTTCGATGAAATAAACGTTGGAGAGGATGCTGCCCCTGTCTTTGGCGATATCAACGACGATGGCATTGATGATCTTGTTGTTTCCAATGCAAAAGGGGAGTATGAGTGTTATCCCGCGCCGTATTTCAAAAAAGATGATTCGATATCCGCAGCTGATATCCCCAAAGAGATGCTCGCTAAAATCAATGGCGATTCATATCCTGAAATAATTGGAAAGGGATTCCGGTTAGCAGGAGCGGATGACGGCTCAATAACCGCGACACCGATATCCAGTGTTGACAGCCAGTTGATAGAGAATCTTAACAGGATTAAAACAAGCGGCAAATCGCGTCCGGTTTTTGCGGATGTGACATCGGACAAATTGCCTGATCTGGTGATAGGCTCCTCGGATGGCACAATCAGCGTTTACAAAAATTACGGTACACAAAATAAATGGTGGTTTGTTACATATACGCCTGAAACTGAACGTAAATTCGATTACGATGTCGGATTCCTCTCCTCACCGGCTGTTGGCGATGTCAACGGCGATGGGATAAACGACATAATAAGCGGCGCGAAAAACATGGATACTGTTGCTGTGTATTTAGGGCCTGATTATAATGAACAAAACAATATAATATTGCGCGGTGTATTCAGCAATAATGCCATTGATGCTGTTAAACCAGCATTTGGGGATTTGAATTCGGATGGTATAATCGATTTGGTTACAGGTCATGCGGATGGCGAGTGTATTGTTTATATCGCCAATGCTGATGGTGTAATAAACAATGAACAAACGCCTGACAATGAAATCAAAGTTGCAGGATTCGCATCCCCATGCATCGGTGATTTCGATAGCGACAGCATTAACGATATTGTTATTGGCGCGAGTGACAACAAACTCCATTTATTCAAGAGCGGTAAAGCAGGATATAAAGAGGTTGAAGGCTTTTATGATGATGTCGAATGCGGCGAGTATCCATCACCCGTAGCGTATGATTTCAATAACGATGGTAAAACCGATCTTGTTGTTGGAAACAAATCAGGAGAGATAAAAGTATTTCTCGCTCCTGACTGGGAGGAGGTAGAGGGCGGTTTGGGACTGCCGCCAATCGGGAGTTTCTCATCTCCAGCGTTTGGCGATCTTACCGGTGATGGCGTACCTGAATTGTTGATCGGTGCACTGGATGGCACATTCCATTATTACGAGGGAAATTCCTCAACATGGGAGGAGCGTTATTCGTGGAAATTCCATCAGGCGATAGGCATAAATGCTATCGAGGACTATTTCAAACGTACGCATCCTGAATCGACCTTGCTGCGAGGCGCTAATGATGATGCCGCTTTGGACGCTTTCCTGGATGTCCTTGAAATCTGCGGGGATGATTATTTCGATGAAGCGGTTTTCGCAATAGCTAACACGCAAACGGAATTCCTGCGAGTAATGGCGCGTCTTGATAACGCTGATCTTGTTTTCGAAAACGCGAAGGCGATTTATGATTTCGCGTCGAAAGTAAAATACGCGAACATCAAGGAAAAAGAGGATTACACGACTATCGAATATGTATCGGAGGACGGTTCGCTAAAAGAAATGCCACGGGATATTTATTACTGGTGGGTTGTTCATCCCATTGCTGAATATGAAATCCCGGCGCGGATTGACGCGTCGTACTTCCGCCATGATGCCGAATATTACGGCATCTCCGAAGATGAGTGGAAACGAAAACAGATTTCCTTTGACGAATACCAGCATACACCGAACGCGCATTTCTGGAGAACGTTCCTGATAAAAGACAGGCGTTACGGAAAAAACATTCTCGATGTTGTTGAAAATGCAGAAAACATCAAGGAAGCGGCGTATCTTATTGCCGACTGGATTACGTTTTCAGGCCCAAGGCCCGCTTTGTGGAATGAGTACGGCAGGCAGAGCACCGATTTCCAGCCGCTTGTTATTTACGAAAAAAACTACGGTTCATGCGGCGAACAGGCGATGTTGTGTGTCGCGTATTCAAGATGCGCGTTAATACCAAACGCTCCAGTCGGATGCCACGGTGAGGATCACGCGTGGAACGAATTCTGGATGGACGGCAAATGGTACAAATGGGATATTGGCAATTCCTTAATGGGCATCGGGCATCCGTGGAACGAGCGTCGCGGACACACGGGAACGCAGTTATTATCAGTTATTCGCCACCGTTCGGACGGTCTCAGCGAAAGTTCATCCACCCGGCCTGAAAATCCGCCGGGATCAAACTATAACAGCAATAACGCGCCCGGTTATACAGAGGTTGGTCGGGTTCGTATTCGTGTTGTTGATGAATTAAACGTACCGATCGAGGGCGCGCTTATTGTCGCGAGAAGCAAATGGAATAACTTCAACAGAGCGTCAGTCTGGGATTACACCGACCCTGAGGGCTGGTGTTATTTCGAACTCGGCAATCCGGCAACAGGCTCCTGCATCATTGATGTTATCACACCGCTTGGCGCGACAGGCACTGAGTGTTTTGTTGTAAGGGAGAACGAGGATTTTGAATACACATATAAAGTGACAGGTCGATTCAATAAAAAGGCAATGGATTTCAAATCTGTTATGACAAACAGAACAGGTGATGGATTTGTTGATGTTAATGTATCAGTTATTGAAGAGGAGCAAAGGCCTCATTTATACGCGGGTGGCAAGTATGGCATTTCCGAGGATGAAGAATTCCGTGAGCAAACCGGATTTAAGGGAACTCGATGGTACTCTGAACCGAATAAATATATGTATGGTGTTTACTCTGCAATATTTACGCAACGGGAATATGAGAATTTCCTTATCACAAATGAGCTTTCAAGTGCAGTTAGATTAAATAACTCAGGTTATCAGGGCAATTTAAATGAGGAATTCTATTTGTTCTATAATGCAAACCGCTACACACATGTAAGATTCAAAGCGGCATTTACTGTGAATGTAAAAGATGAAACTCCGGTTATCAAACTGGCATCAGCGCTAAATAGAGCAATAACGGGTGAGAAAGTAATATTTACGGGAACAGCATCCGACAATCTGAATGTGTCCGCGATAAAGGTTTCAATAAATGGTGGAGTGGATTACACAGATATAACAAACTGTTACGATAGGAATACAGGCGAATTCAAATACACATGGGATACAGGCGATGGTGGCCCAATGCAGGCTGGAGAATATAAAATACTATTCCGTGTCGAGGATGGTTCAGCCGGTTTTGCACAAACAGAGCCGGTAATATTCAACCTGGAACCAACAATGTATTTCACCGATCAGGTGATTTATCAGGACAATCCAGATGATCCGCTGCCAATATCCTCATGGATGCTGGGGCCAATTACTGTGGATGAGAGAGAGCGTTTTATTGGAATTGAGGGAACAAGCGAAGATGCCGGTTTCGACATGGACTTGTTCCTGTTCCATGATAAAAACGGGAATCGTATCCTCGATGGTAATAGCGAGAGAATCAAGGAATCGACATCATCAAGCGCGACTGAATCGATAATCGTAAATGATCCCGAGCCGGGCGCGTACTGGATATACTGCCAGGGCTGGCAGGTGAAAGACCGTGAGGATATCGATGCGTGGGAGGGAATTAGGAATCTATCGCCGGGTAAATTGCTTGCAATGCCCGCGCCTGATGCTGAGAGAATAACAACGTACGCGCTTTTGGACGTTGCACTTTCATTCGACTATAAACACGCTTTTATTGTTGACATAAATCAAACAAGCGAGTTGCCAATAGACAATCCTGTTATCACAGGCAAATTCAAGGATGGCTTTGATGTGGATAACGCCTCATTTAAAGCGATTCTTAAGGATGAGGATATTACTGGTAACGCTTCTTTTGAGGGAAATCTATTCAAAATAGATATGAGCGGAATCGCGCTTAATGTGAGCGAGGAATATCCGCTGCAAATATCAGCGAGAACAAAAACCGGACTTCACGACAAACTTGACCTGACGCTTATTCCAACAGTGCAGGAAGTTGTTAATATAAAACATGCTCTAGATGAGGGTGGCGACAATCTATCAGTGGATGTTTCTCTAATTAAGGAAGATGCAAAACTCGAAAAAGTTCGTGCGAGAATTAATGAAAGATCGTGGGTTAAACTCAAACTGAGTGATGATTTAATCTCTGCAGATGGTAAAATACCGCTTAATAAACTGGAAAGCGGGGAGCATAAACTGGTTGTTGAATATTGCATCACAGGCGGAAAGAAAGACACAAGGGAAATTGAATTCAAGTATAAGAAGAAAGATGAAACGCTGATAAAAGTGATGCCGTCCAGCGGTTCAAAAGTATTCGACCACCGCACGGTAATCGTCGCTTATTACGCGCTTGAGATCAAGGATGATGTAATGGAAACAAAACTTATCCTTGACGGGGATGATGTAAGCGATTCAGCGATAATCTACAGCGACGGCATAATCTATTTCCCACCTGAAGTATTATCAAAAGGCGATCATGAATTTATCGTTGTTGTAAAATTGAAGGATGGCAGGTTAATAGAAAACAAAAGCACATTCACAATCCTCTCAATGGACGATAAAGAGGAGGAAGAAGAGGAGAAGGAATAGAAATAAAGAAGCAGAGGGTTTGAATCCTCTGCTTTGTTTATCATGCTTCTGCTGTTATTATCACGATTAATACACAATAACCGCGATGTCATCAAAGGTATATCCAACACCGGATGTTGCTGCGTTACCCGCACCCCACGCGATTGCCGCTCTGGCGTTAGCCATTGTCAGCAAATCCGGAATGTTATAGGATGCGAAATGATATGCTGAATCAGGCCGGTAAGCATAACCCCAATCGTTTGTTGCATCGATTGTGCTGCTGTAATTATTTGTGAGTCCGGCATGAACATCTGTGTTATAACCCCAGCCATCGCGCAAATCATTTGTTGGATGATAATTTGCATTTGTAACAATATCCGTTACACCAACAGAACCGCCTGCCTCCGGATGCCCAATCGGATTTGTTTGAATTCCGACTAAATATTCAAAATATGCGGTTGTGGAACCTGTTGGAATTGGAATCACAGGTGAACAAAGAACAGTCCAGCTGGAGGTATTATAACCTCCAATTGTGCCACCGTGATTCTGAACGCCGCCCTGATGCCAGTGATATGTGCCATTCGCGGGATTGCCATCCCAGATGCCATATTCATTGAACTTTGGAGTTAGGCTTCCGTTATATCCACATTCAGTTTCCCAGACTGAATTCGTACTGATATTGTCCTCGGCGTTTTCTAAAAGAGCGAGTGCATCATTTGAATCGTTCGCCTCACCTGTGGGATACTGCGCAGTAACATAATACTGATACCCCTGATTGCCCTGAATATCGGTATCCTCGTAGAAATTATCCGTGCTGACACCATCATCAACCAGTGTATAAACCGAAACTGGATCAAACGGATCTTTTTGGTAAATGTTGTAATCAGTCGCGCCGGTTTGAGCATCCCAATCGAGCCTGAGAGCTGTAATCGGGCCAAGCCCTGTTCGAACCGTGCTTATAATCAGGTTATAAACAAGATCATCCGGCACCTCTGAGGAAATATCAATTGTGAATGTCTGGTATGTCGCGAATTCATCAATGGCAAACAGGCCGTTCAACGGAGTTTCAGCCGGACCAACACGGCTAATGCCGTCCATGCTATTCAACAACGGATTTGTATTCAATCCGGTTGAGTAACTGTCAACGACTTTAACAAGCCCTGAATATTCACCTTCACAAGTGCTGAGGTCATTATTGAAAGTGCCCTCGAAAACAAGCGGGTCGGATGGGTCGTGCCCTGTTCCGCCGCTTGGTGTGGTGGAAAACTCAACTGGTATTGCTGTAACGCTGAGAACATCAACTGAAATCGCGCTGACCGAACTGTCAACCAGCATCTCGTTAAGAGCGCTTCCAACAGCAATACCGTGGCTGATATCGACTACATTAATTGCGATAGTAGCGCTTGAGCCGGAATCTCTCCCCACAAGGTCATTACTGATAATTTCAACCCAGACCTTGCTTGCGGCTTTCTTGTTATGCTGGGGAATTCTATATTCCGGAGTGAATCGCTCAGTATAAGTCTCAACACTAACAGCGTATGTGCATCCGACAGCATAAATAAACTGTATATTTTCGCCGGATTGAATGTTGAAAATGTAATCCTGGTTGTCGTAATCGCAGCCCATCGCCATGACAAGATTTCCGCTTGGTCCCGGGTCGGTAACACTTTCAAATCCCATCAGATTGCCGGGGTCGAAATTGCCAACGGTATAGTCATCAAAATGTAGAATATAGGGATGGATTGTCGCTGTTGTCGGGAAGATATCGTCCCATGAATCATCCATATATGCTGAGTAGCCATCCGCGTTTATAAGATTGAAATCACCGGTTGTTTCACCAAGATTGCTGAAAACAACAGGGGTTGTGCCGTCTGAGATAATAAATCCCTCGACATTGAACACATGAAGGTCGCCTCTGTTGCGTCCGGTAATCGGCTCGATCGGATTGCCTGCCGGGAACGGATGGCGAATTCCGATTGAGAGGACAAAGTTACCATCAATGTCAACGGAGATGGATTGAAGTTTCACGCAGTCGTAACATGGTGACATTGTCATGAAATTTGTAATATCCACAATTTCAAGAACATCCTCAAGGGCGCTGTTTCGAAGCGGAACAAGTTCCGCTGTCAACTCGGCGGGATTGATGTTAAGGGAGAAAAGCCCTAATGTGCCGAATCCCTCACGCGGTATGCCGTCCGATGACACCAGGCTGACTCCAACCGGCATGTTTCCTGTTGAGATTGATTGATCAATGCTGTCAGTTCCTGGTAATGTCGGCGGGTTGTGCTGGCTTGAACAACCCAAAACGGCAGCAACTGAGAGAAGTAATATTAACGAAAAATACCGATTCAAGAACATAATTATTCACCTCTAATTGGTAACTGATTATTTTTCCCCCCTGAATCATTATATCACCATGTTTGAATATGCCTAGATGTATGCGTATGTGTAATCAGTCACTTGAATGAAAATAACAGTCTCGAATTGTGAGGACAATGGGCTTTTGCCACTTGTCAATTACCAACCCGTATAAACTGCAGAATCAAATCCCATGCCATGATACATCCCGCGCTTTTTTCGTATGACCCATCCTCGAAAATCTCCCTTTTAGTCAGCAGTCCGTGGCCGGCGTCCGGTATTACCACAAGATTGACATTCTCGATTCCGGCGTAATCAGCGGCTTTTTTAAGAATACAAGCCTGTTCAAGGGGAACGAGCGTGTCATCCTCGCCATGAATTATCAGAAGCGGCGCGCTGATTTGAGATATATATTCCACGCCGTTTCTCTTTTTGAAATACTCAGGGCATTCATCAGGAGTGCCGGGGTATGCGGATGCCGAAACGCCGGCTTCATCGTGCATTGCATTCTCATCGAGGAAATACCACCATTTGAAAATGTCCGCGACACCGTAACCGAACACGCCTTTTTTTATCAAACAGCTTTTATCTTTCGCCATCGCGATTAGTGTAATCAGTGCGCCGTGCGATGATCCGACCATGTAAACGTTATCTCTATTCACAATGGATGATTCCAGAAGCAGGTTCAATCCGTTAAGAACGTCATCCACTTCACCACATGCGATTTCGATTTCACCCTCGGAATCATCCTCGCCGCGATAGCTTGGAGCGAACACCGCGTAATTGCTGTCTCGTGCAAGTTCACGTGAAATGATAGTTATACCCTCATAGATTCCGTTAATCCCGCCGTGGTTGAATACGATGAGTTTGAACGGCGGTTCTGCATTTTCAGGCAGGAAAAGATGTCCGCGAACGCGCAGGTTATCTGATGGATAGAAAAAATCAATTTCACGAATTGAATCGTTTGTTGCATCGGAGATGATTTCGAATTTATCTGGAAGGTTGTGTTTCATCAACAAGGCGACCGGGACGGTCGCGTTCCCAGGGATTGTAACCGGGAGCGCAGCAGGCTACTGCGGCGTTTCCGGGTTATTGCCCGTTTAAATTGGGTTTGCAGGATTCATCCATGCTGCCGGAACGGTATCCCTTGATATCAAGCGTTGAATAAATATACCCAAGTTTTTTTAATCCGATATTAACCATTTCACGCAGTTTCTGATCGTTGAACCGTTCCCATTCATCAGGCTCGATTTCAATTCTTGCGACCTCGCCATGGTCGCGGACACGAACCTGTGTGAATCCAAGATTGCGCAGGATTGTTTCAGCGCGTTCAACACGCTCCAAATCCACCGCTTTTATCTCACGTTCGTGCTCGAATCGGCTGATAAGGGATGAGTTTTCGGGAATGTCATAAAGCAGCCAGCCCTCGTGAAGCGCGATTTCCCTCAGATGAGCTTTTGTCAATCCGGCCTGCGCGAGCGGTTTAACCAGCATCGTGCTTGTGTCGTTGACTTCCAAACTGCTGGCAGAGTCATCAAGAGTGCAGCCATCAAGGACAAGATCAAATCCCCTCTCAAGAGCCGTTTTGGTTATTTTAGCGTACAAATCCTTGCGATATGCTTCGTTTCTGTTTGAGTTGTGCTTTTGCGCTTCTTTCCAGAAATCCGTTTCAACGAGAATCTGCTTGATTGCCCAGTCCTTAACTAGTGCCTGGCTTCGAAGGCGTTCCTCCTGCGGAATAGCTTTTGAGATTGATGTGATTGCAAGCACGTTATCCGTGCCAAGCACATGCTGGGCGGTTCGAAGTAAAAATGCACTCGATAACCCGCCTGAAAACGCGATAGCGGTTTGACCATACAACTTCAGATTTTTCTTAAGCTGCTCGTACCTGACTCTGGTGTTGTTATCCATTCACCTGACCCGCGGTGTGAAATCCCAGGATAATTCATATTGTCTATTTAATTCAGCTTATACTGATAGCTGATACAGGTGTCGTTTTAGTTCCTCCAGGCGATTATTAATTCTAATCAATATTAAGAAAAATTCAAGCTTTTTAAATATGAATGTCAAATTAAATCGCAGATGGATAAAACGGCAGGTAATCGCAACGAAACATTTACCTGCCAGACGAAAATGTAGAGGATTTCAGCGTAAAGGTTAGACAAACATGTCCCGTGATTAGGTAATGTTGGATATTGAGCTGTATAATGGGCATTCGTATGACTGCATCTGCACGGAAATATGATGCCATAATCGTCGGCGCCGGACATGCCGGAATCGAGGCGTCTCTGGCATGCGCTCGTATGGGATTGTCTGTACTTGTTATAACTTCCAACGTTGACAAAATCGGATGCATGCCGTGCAACCCGTCAACCGGAGGTCCCGCGAAAGGGCATATCACCCGTGAAATCGATGCTCTTGGCGGTGAACAGGCGATTGCAACCGATGCCACACTGATTCATCTTCGCATGTTGAACACCGGAAAAGGGCCGGCTGTTCAGGCGCTAAGGGCGCAGGTCGATAAACTGCTTTATGAAAAGCACATGAAAAGCGCCCTTAAGAATGAGAAAAATCTGACTCTCATTTCCGGCATGGTGGAATCAATCCAGGTGGAAAATGGCACAATTGTCGGAGTTACAACATTAGCGGGTGATGAATTTCAAACATCAGGAGTGATTATCACAACCGGCACTTTTCTTAACGGTTTGATATTCATTGGCGATAAACGGATTCCCGCGGGTATGCGCGATGAGCCGCCGTCGATTGGATTATCCGATTCACTCCGAAATGCCGGAATAGAATTGCTTCGATTGAAAACCGGAACAGTGCCTCGAATAAAACTCGACACAATCGATTTCGACCATATGGAGGAGCAGCCGCACGACAATACGCTTACCGGTTTTTCATTCATGAACGATTCGCAAAACGGCCTTGAAAAAGTCAGCTGCTTTATCACGCGGACAACAGAGGAAACGCGCAAAGTAATAATGGCGAATCTCCACCGCGCGGCGCTTTACAGCGGAGATATTAAGGGAATCGGGCCACGCTACTGCCCATCCATCGAGGATAAATATCACAAATTCCCCGATAAAATCAGCCATCCCGTATTTTGCGAACGCGAGGGGCTGGATGTCGAGGAGGTTTATATTCAGGGATTGAGCACATCGCTGCCAGAGGATGTTCAGGAGCTATATGTCAGAACTGTTCCCGGACTGGAGCGAGCGGAAATTCTTCTTCCCGGATACGCAATCGAATATGATTTCGCCCCTCCAACACAAATTTTCCCAACATTTGAAACCAAACAGGTTAAGGGATTATTTTTCGCCGGACAGATTAACGGCACATCCGGTTACGAGGAGGCTGGATGTCAGGGCTTGATGGCTGGAATCAATCTCGCATTGAAAATTCAAAATCGTTCTCCTTTGGTTCTCGACCGCGCAACGGCATACATTGGAATACTCGCGGATGACATCACAACCAAAGGCACAAACGAGCCGTACCGCATGTTCACAAGCCGCGCGGAATATCGTTTACTTCTGCGGCACGACAACCCGGATTTCCGCCTGACACAAATCGGTCGGGAAATTGGTCTGGTAAAAGATGGCCGCTGGGAGCGATTCCAGTCGAGAAAGGAAAATCGCGAACGCCTGATGGCTAAGCTTAAAACCGGCAAACACACAAAAACTGATGTCGGGTTGCCCGACAAT
>CBDURE010000048.1:0-24062 GCA_965369605.1 uncultured bacterium | reverse complement strand
GCCGGGTTACATTTAAAACCTATAGTTTCTTAACTGCCGCTTACGCTCGAATTATGTTTATCTTTCTGTTTGGAGGTTCTGAGACAATTTCCAAGGTTCGCCCACTAGTGGGTCGCCCCTACGATTCGATATGCCAGCTTGCCTGAATACACTCAACCATGTAAAATTTCATATTAGTAATACATATATCCTCGCTGATGAATAATTTCATTCCGAGGATTAATGCCAACGCACCACTTTCCAGGGAGCCAGCCATGATTAAAAAATCTCTTCCAATCCTTATTCTCTTTCTATTCGCATTATCATTTCTATCATGTTCATCGGGGAATTCAATCAATCCGATTATGCCATCCGGCGACAAACAGTCCTCAACACGAACAATCACAGCCAAACCGGTTGGGGATGTGTTCTGGAATACATCTGCAAATGTTGGCGGTGAAAATTGGATTGCTCACATGGATGAAATCGGTCGAATCACACGCGCGCTTGGCCGTGGTGTTACAGTTGGTGAACCGCTTGAATTTGTCGATGCTAATCCTGAACTGTTCGGTGTGGCATCCTCTGAATTAATTCTCAAACGGGATGAGATTCATGACGGCATGAGAATCGCGATATATCGACAGGGGTACGGCGGAATCGAAGTTGAAAATTCACTTGTGCGGATTATCTACGGCAGAAACGGGAAACTAGTTTCTTTTGGCGCGAACACTTGGCGCGATTGCACACCTTCAAGCGGATGGTCGATTGATGAATCAACGGCTTTCGCAATGACTGATTCCCATGATGAGAGCAAGTTCATTTCATCCGCGAAATACTATTACGCAAAAGACGGCGTTCTGATTCCGGCGTGGCGAATCGACCGCGACAATAATTCATTTTTGGTGGATGCCTCCAACAGCGAAATCCTTGAAACTCACCCGAACAGATTTGGGTGGATTCATGACGGGCATATCTCAGGCGAGGTTAAACCGTTCAGCCCGTTGGATGACAACGTTGTCGTGGACATGTACGGAGTCAAGGTTGATTTCTATTCCTACGACCATTACTACTCCGGCACTGCATACACAAACATGATGGGAGTTTTTGAATTCGATTATTACAGAAAAACACGGGCGAGGAATCTTACGTTTGAGAATCCGTGGATTAGTGTAGAGGCGGCATGGGACAGTGGAGCGCAAACCTTTAGTTATTGGGACTGGCATGATGCCGAAGTTTACAGTGAAACCGCGCTGGATGATACTCTTTCCCTGTCAGCGGAAAGAAATGTTCTTCTTTACAGCACAATTTGCCATGACTGGTTCTGGTCAGTTGAGCCTGATTTCGACCTGATGAATTTCCAGCTGCCAGCTTTCGTGGATAAATACGGCAAATGTACCGCGTATGCGTACGTTCACGACAACCCCAGCATTCATTTCTTCCAACCGTGGGATATATGCACCAATACCGGCGATAGTCCGACGATTATCGAACACGAGTATGGCCATATTTATGTTTCGAAAATGTACATTGGCTATCCGGGAAGCTGGCTGCACGAGGCTTGCGCGGATACGCTTGCCAATCGAATATCCCTGCAACACGTGATTGGTCCCGACCTTTATGGGCCTGATACATACAGGCGCGTCTCCGACAACGAACGCCACTGGCCCGCACCGGAATGTGACGGCGAGTGCCACTGCATGGGAAATATTCTTGCAGGCGCAAACTGGAATCTTTACGAGAACATCGGAAACGAACTAACAGATCATATCTGGCATTTCTCGAATTATTTCAACACAACCAACTTCCTTGAAAAATCCGCGGACTACATGCTCATTGACGATGACGATGATGACATCACAAACGGATGCCCTCATTACGATGAAATATACGATGCCTTCTGGGTCAAGCACAGTCTGGATGTTCCCGAGATTACAAATCCGCAGACAGAGGGAATTGTGATTGATATCGTTCCTTTTGAACTTCCGCATTATATCCCCTACTCTGAGGGCGGTGTGTTCAGGTTCCATCTGAAGATTCAGAATCTCGATGACCTAACGCACGAAACACAAATATGGGCGGCATTTGAAATGCCCGACACCAGTTTCTACGGTCCCGTAATTCCCCCAGGATACCTTATTGCGAATCCGCTTGACATTACTCTTGACCCGTATGAAATAATAGAAATCGATTTAACGCAGTGGATTCCGGCGTACATTACTCCGAACACATATTTCTACCATGTGCGAGTCGGTGAATTTGTCGATCACGCGAACGACATAATAGAAGACGAAGGCGTTTTGGAAATAACGGTGTGGAATTAGAATTTTATTCCCTGGGAACGCGAGCGAGACGCTCGCGTTCCCAGGATTGGTTACCAAAATCAATACCCGGGTGCCGCCCACACATCGCGTCCTTTTGCGATTTGTGGGTGATTACTCCGAAGCCCTGCATTTCCACCCATAAATCCGAGCCTCGAACGTTAGAGCCTGTCGGGAAAGGTTGTTTTTATATCTCATCCCCCCCTTAATCCCCCCGCGAGCGGGGGGAAATGTTTTTTGCATTTGCAAACAATATACCAGGTCTATACACTTGTGAAGGGAAAAGACAACATTCTCCCTCCCCGCTCGCGGGGAGGGCTGGGGTGGGGAATTCTTGTTCTGCTAACCTTTCCCGACAGGCTCTCACGTTCGAGGCTCGGTTAATTCTTGAATTAGTGCATGTACTGATTTCTCATTAATTTTTCTTTTTCTAAGAAAAGCGTTATATAATTGATTCTCACTTTATTAAATCAAAGGTGAGGACTAATAAAATTTTCTTAATCGGTTGCATATTCCTTTTCCTCTTTCCATATTGGTTAATCCCAAAATACTTCACTCTAAAAAAATCAGATATTCCATCAAACACTAAAAGGTCTGATAGGTACAGGAAATTAAACAAACCCGGGAAACTACTCTACAATTTCTCTTCAATAATTGGTGCTTTAGCATTTCTTATACCTATACTGATAGATATATTCCCATTACCAGACACGTCAATTCTCACTATTGAATCCTACGAACTAGGCGTTTCCAATGTTAAATTCTCACCAGACAGCAAGATGCTTCTCTTTGACGGTTCCTATGGCACAATTGTTTTTCACTCAGCAGACACCGGCAAACATATACACAAGATAGAAGCAAAAAACAGCCTGGTGAATTCATTTGATTTCAGCCCGGATGGTGAATTCCTAATCGTTGGAACATGGGATAACAACATTGATATCAGGTTTTTGGAAACAGGAAGATTACTGAACACAATAGAGGGACATACTGACGAAGTAACCTGCGTTGCATACAGTCCGGATGGGAAAACAATCGCATCCGGGAGTGCTGATAAAACGGTTCGATTTTGGTCCGTTGATACTTATGAGGAAATCAAACGCATTGATGGTTTTTCAGATACATTGTATAACCTGGAATTTTCACCAGACAGCAAACATTTAGCTGCTCATGTTCGCAAAGGACCCGCATTTGTAATTTCCACAGATGACTATCAGACATTATTAACCATAAATGCTGGCAAAGAGGGCGTTCGTTGTTTTGCCTTTCAAGCTGACAGCTCATTTCTTGCGACAAATGGATACGATAAAAAGATAACATTCTGGTCAATTGAAACCGGGAAGAAAGTCCGCACTATTAAAACCAGGCATAGGATACGGAAACTCGCTTTTAGTCCTGACGGAGCATTGATGGCAACTTGTGAAATGGATGATTCTTACAACGTTGCTATAAGGTCTGTTGATACTGGCAAATTAATTCATCTTCTAAGAACAAGTGAAGGTTATTCGATGCCTCAATCAGCTGCGTTCAGTCCAGACGGTAAATCATTTGCAGTTTCATGTTATGGATGAGATTGCACTATCAAAATCTGGTCAGTTGACCAGTTACGAAAAAAACCAAATCTATTTATACAGATAAACCAATTCTTTGTTTACTAACCGCCAAAATCAATAACGTCGTTTGCGTTTTTTCTTTGCGGCTGAGCTTTGCTGCTTGTACACCTGAGATTCCGCATCAATTGTGTCTTTTTCTTCGAAATCCTCGGGTTTCAGGGTTTCCTCTGCTTTAATCATACGGCCTTTCGCCTTGTATAATCTGTAACTGACAAGCAGCTGCGCGGCTGTGAATATCGATGAATACGCTCCCGATGTAACACCTATCGCCAGCGCGAGGGTGAAATCCTTTATTGATGCTCCACCGAAGAAATGCAGCGCAAGGATTGTAAACAGTGTTGTAACCGTTGTATTGATTGACCGTGCGACTGTCTGCAGCAGGGAGAAGTTAACAACCTTGTCAAACGGCTGCGCACGATGCACTTTCGAATTTTCACGGATTCTGTCATAGATGACAATCGTATCGTTGATTGAATATCCTACAACGGTCAGCGCGGCGGCGACGAAATATGAATTAATTTCAACCTGCAAAAGCGCGAAAATACCCGTCAGAATAAAAAGATCGTGTACTAATGCCACAACGGCGAAAATCGCGAAGTCAAAGCTCATTCGAATTGTAACATACAGCAGAATCAGCAATGAGCCGATAAATAACGCCTTTAATGCAAGCGCTATTAACTCATGTGAGATAATCGGTGTTATTTCCTCGCTCATGACCTCAGTGTGAGGACCAATATCGTTGGTTAGCAATGCGCCAAGCTGTTTGCGGTTTGCCTCAACAATCAGCGAATGGTCAGCTCGTATATGAACAAGTTTGCCAGCCTGATTATCAGTTATCTGAATCTGAGGCGATTTCTTGGTAATTGAGTCAACGATTTTGAAAATTTGCTCGCTGCCAATTTTGCTCATATCAGCTTCATTCTCGTTGAACTGAAGTTGGATAATCGCGCCACCCGCGAAATCAATACCAAGCCTGAGCGGCGAACGGTTGTCCGGGTCAGTCACGACATTCCTTATCATGAAAATGATTCCCAGGATGATTATAACGGCTGATATCGTGAACCATATCCTGCGGTTTCCAACTATGTCGAATTTCATGTTATCGATATTCATTTGTGAATTCTCCACGAACATGCATTTTGCATGTGTTTCACTATATATTTAATTGTAACCCGGCGTCCCTTCGCCGAGGTTTCCTGCCATACCCCGGGAAAGGGATCCCGGGTTACATGCTTCACCTTATTTAAAATAAGAAATCAGACAAGGGGCTTAAATCCCTTGTTATTGCTTAGTCGCTTTTACCACCGTGCACGCCATAACCGAACAGGAATGGTTTCTGCAGTACTTTCGTGCCACTCCAGATGTAAATCAAACTTCTGGTAACAACAAGCGCGCTGAACATGCTGACCAGAATTCCAAGATTGAGTGTAACCGCGAATCCCTTGATTGTACCGCTGCCCATCATATAGAGGACAAGTCCGGTAATAAGTGTCGTTACGTTAGCATCAAGAATAGCGGGCCATGCACGAATAAATCCGGCTTCAATGGCGGCTCGATATGTCTTCTCGTGATTCAACTCCTCTTTTATACGCTCGAAGATAATTACATTAGCATCAACCGCCATTCCCAGCGACAGGATAAATCCGGCGATTCCGGGAAGAGTCAGAGTTATTCCGAATGCGCTTACCAGTCCTACGAAAACAAAAGCGTAGAAAATAAGAGTCAGGTCAGCCATTATTCCCACAAGCCTGTAATAGGCAATCATGAAAATCATCAGAAAAATAAGTCCGATTATCATCGCTTTTATTGACAAATCGATAGATTCAGCGCCAAGGCTGGGACCCACAGCTCTGCTTTGCAGAATTGAAAGTGGAACCGGCAGTGAACCGGACTGCAAAAGCGTTGAGAGGTCTTGCGCTTCCATAGCCGAGAAATCACCTGAAATATAACCTCGACCATGCGGAATCATGCTGTTGATAACCGGGCATGACAAGACCTTGTTATCAAGAACAATAGCAAGATATCGCCCGATATTATGCGCAGTGTACTCAGCGAAAATTCGTCCGCCCGGACGGTCAAATTCGATATTAATCTGGTAGCCGCCGTATTCACCAATTCCAATTGTGGCGGATTTCAGCATCGAACCCTCAAGTATTACTTTATCTTTTGTGACATACCGAGTAATGGATTCACGCTGGGGGAATGTTTCCTCATCAGCAGCCACATCTGCTGGTTCTGTTTCATCCCCTGCCAGTTCATCATCAGTAGTCTCAGCATCCACATCCTCCGGGATTTCCTCACCCCCAAGAAGAACTACAACCTTATCACCCTCGCGCCATGGTTCCTCTTGAGCATCGATGAACAGTAAAAGCGCTGTTTGGCCAATGATTTCCTTGATGCGTTCAGGATCAGTTTCACCCGGAACCTGAATATTCAAGCGCGTGTCGCCAATCTGCTGGACGATCGCTTCCTTGATACCCTCAGGGTCGATACGCCGTCGAATTGTCTCGACAAGGCCATTCATCTGGTCCTGCGTGACAGTATTACTGCCCGGCGGCGGGTCAGCCTGATAAAGCAGGTCAACTCCACCGGCAAGGTCAAGGCCCAATTTTATAAATGACGCTTTCGCCTCATCCTCAGTTATCAGGCCAGCTCTAACCTGGCTTTGAAGTTTGTTGGTTTCGTTCTTGTATCGCACACCTGGAACCACAACACAGAAAAGCAATACCAGGATTATTAACATCCAAAACCAGTATCTTCGTTTCGCTGCACTCACTATATGCCTCCGGGAATGTTTTCCCTGTGTATAATTATCTACTACTAATAATAATAATCAATGCAAAATCTATGAAACCGAATTATCTTTCTCCTCGGTTGACAAATCGGAAAAACCTTCTTCTTTATACATCTTCACGCCGTTAATAATAAGCTGGAACTGCGCGTTCAGCAGTTTCCCGGCGCTCAGGCACATATCCATCCTGTCGAGGAAGATATGCAGGTATTCCATGACCGACGATATCGATGTATCAATGGTAATATCCAGTGTAATGCTCATCGCATTCCTGTCTGGAAGCAGTTTTGCCGATGTCGCCGCGAGATTCACCCTGTCATGAATATCCTTTGTCAGAGGGTCCCATTCCCTGACCCTGCTTCGATGAACATCCGATTTATCAGCGATAACAACTGCCGCATCCATTGGATTTGTGGGGGTGCCGTCCTCATCCTCATGGCTCGCGATTGTCCCCATGATTTGAAACGTTTCCTCGTAATCAAAACCCAGATCTATCAGCACGGGATAGATAATGAATGTTGAGGAGTGAGCGTGATTAATCCGTGAAACAAGGTTGCCGACATCATGAAGATATCCGGCTATCGCGGCAAGTTCCGCCTGCCTTGGTGAAAATCCGAATTCAGTCAGGATTTCCTTTGCCCTGGTAGCTACAATCAAAGCGTGACGGACACCGTGCTCGGTATAGCCCAGCTCTTCCATCTGGCGATCAGCCGCCTCAAGCATAAGCTTGACTCTGCTGTCATCCTTTACGGTTGTTAAATCTGGCATTTTTGATACAGCCATTTCACGCTCGTTATTCTGACTAAAGGCTTAAAAAATCCCCGTCCCACGGGGCAAAAAAACGCATACAAAAACTATCCGATAAATCGGATAAATTGTAAATCAAAGTGTGGAATTATATCACTTGGGAAATGAAATTGCAAAGCGGGACGCCTTTTCTAAAATCCATGTTTGGCAAGTTTAATGAAAACAGGAAGTTGTTGTGGTTCGGGCATCCTGGATTGTTGAAAAAAGGTTGGAAATGTCCACTTGTAGGTTTTTCGTAGGGGCGCTGCTTGCTGCGCCCCGGTGTGCCGCATTAAACAATGTCTATTCAAGGCGCTGCAAGGAATTTGTCTCAAAACGTCATTACAGGCATGATTTTTGTCATTCTGAGCGCAGCGAAGAATCTATATGCAACTGTGCTGGCGGTTATATGTGGTGAAAAATATTCACGTTATCACGAGTAGATTCTTCACTTCGTTCAGAATGACAGAAAATGTGGGACTCCGAGACAGCATCCAAGAAAGGGCACAGCGCGCTGTGCCCTGAAGTTGCCATTTCTAATGCGGCACATCGGGGCGCGGCAAGCAGCGCCCCTACATTTGATTCTTCATCTGTGCAGGCAGCATTATTTCATAATCAACGATTTACTTCTTTTCATTGCCCTGAAGAGCAATATTCGCTAAAATACGGTTTTTATCCAGTATGCAGTCTTTCCATACACTCGAAAGGTGCCATGTGACTCATTCACTTCATTCAGCGGGAAAAGATCATTTTAGCGATGAAGATGATGTTTTCGAACGACCGTCATCATCCCGCGACTCATCCGCGGATATAGGCTATGAAAGCGAACCTGATGAGATTGATCTTCTCAAGGAACAGGATTTCCGCCCCAAAGTTCTAATTACAGGAGCGAAAGGGCAGCTTGGCGTGGATTTGGTTGACCTGCTTCCAACTGATTTCAATATCATGCCAACGGATATTGAGGAAATGGATATCACGAATCCGGATGATGTCCTTGCCAATTTCACGCTATTTCAGCCGGATATAGTTGTCCACGCGGCGGCGTTTACTAATGTCGATTCATGTGAAACGAATCAGGATGAGGCTTTCAAGGTTAACGCAATCGGGACTCAGAATCTCGCTGTCGCCTGCCAGGATTTCGACACAATCATGCTTTATATCTCAACTGATTATGTTTTCGACGGCACTTCCGATAAACCGTACCGTGAATATAATCAAACTCGACCGTTGAATGTCTATGGCGAATCAAAACTGATGGGCGAACAGATTGTAAGGCATCTTATCAACAAGCATTTTATCATCAGGACATCGTGGCTGTTCGGAGCGCAAGGAAACAATTTTGTTAAAACGATGCTTCGACTGTCCGCTGAAAAAAAGGAAATCGGCGTTGTCGATGACCAATGGGGCAGGCCGACATACACTGGCGACCTTGCACAAGCTGTCGTTCAACTGATAAACACACCGTTTTACGGCACTTATCACATAAGCAATCCTGAACCAACGACATGGTGCCGGTTTGCGAAAAAAATATTCGAAATAGCAAATCGCGAAACGAAAGTAAACGCTTTGACAACGAAGGAATACCCCACTCCGGCGAAACGTCCGGCATATTCAGTCCTCGATTCGTTTTACTGGCAGCTACGGGGATTCCCGCCGTTGCGATCATGGGAGGATGCCCTGGCGGATTTCATGGGCCATCCGGCGGTGATTAAGGAATTCCCGTTTCTCGACAGGGGTCCCAAAGAACCGTAATAAGATACCCCCACCCAAGCCCTCCCCCCGATCGGGGAGGGAATAAGTTGTCTACCCCGTTTGTAGGTGTATCGGATATAAAGTTTACAAGTGGTTGATAACATCTCCCCCTGCTCGCGGGGGGATTAAGGGGGGGAAGGCTATCCATGAAATTTCTTTTCGCAACTGACTCATGATATTATTAATCAGACTTAATATTTGATGTTTTCTAATGCCGTCCCTTTTCACGGTGATACGATGCAAGCTATTATTCTTACAATCATCTCGTTTTTTCTTATTGCCGGCGGAAGCGATGATATCTTCATGCTGGATGAAAGCGACTCATCGTTTGAGAAATCAGATATCCTCGCTGATGCTGAACCTGAAACGCGATACCAACTGAAATACATAATACCCGGCAACTTTTCCTCGCCGACTAAGACGGATTTTCTGCTTGTTCATGTACATTCCAATCTATCCGCCCAATCGCTTGGCACATTCAAACTTAACTTCGCTGAGATAAGTGAAAAGAGAATTACATCCGGCAAGAGGAATTTTTCGTTTAAGGGACGAATCGCGAATGTCAAAGCGGGCGATATCAACGGCGACGGTCTTGACGATGTCGTTGTGCACTGGTCTGACAGCGATTCACACGAATGGATTGGCGTCCTGACTCCCGATGGACTCGCCAATGATATTTTCCCTCCGCGCCAGATTCCGGATGACCGCCAGGAGGAAATCGCGCTCGCGGATATGGATGGTGACGGCAGTTTGGAAATCGTTGTGCCATCGCTGAGAACTGAATTATCACCCAAAAGCGCGATTGACAAGATAATCGTTTACTTCATCGAGCAGGATACTGTCAGGCAGGAAAGCTACGCGATAATCCCCGCGCCGGTGCTGGATTTGATTGTCGATGACACCAACAAAGACGGCAAAGATGAAATAATCACGTTGCGAAAAACACGCGATGGCAACTACAATCAGGCAATCTGGGCGATTATTCGCCGCGATGACGGCTCCTACGCCGAAAAGCCTCTTGTAAAAGGGAATTCAATTACGCTTATAGAAACGCCATCAAACAGCGATTCGCTTTACTATATGAGAAATGTCAATTCAGCAGGGCGTTTCTTCAAAGAAATAATCGCGCTTCAATTCAGCGGTGATGATTTCGAGAAGGCGTCGGAATGCCGCCTGTGGCCGGAAGGGCTGGTTTTCGCCATGGCATGGGGCAGATTCACATCGCCGGACAAGGAATCGCTTGCGATAATCACCGATGAAGCCATGCAGCCCAGACGATGGCTCACTCTGTACACGCCAAAAGTTGACGGCAAATTCCGCAATCACCTTGTGATGATTGAGCATGATGAGTTTTACCCGACAGGCCAAAGCATGACAGCGCATGATTTAAACAACGACGGCATAGATGAGTTGATTTATATCGGATTGGGCGGACGAGTATTCGCGTTTGATACGGTTAGCAGAAGCAGGAAATATTTGCCGCTGCGGTAGTGTGGGAAAAAGGGGACAGCGCCTTTTTTGCTGGCTGATCAGGACTTGCTTCCTACGGTTAGTGCGTGCAAAGGAACACCTCGAATTATCATCACATTAGTTTCGCATCACATTATTCAGTGTGGTAATATATATTTGCGCATGATCAATCTTATCCAGTTTGCCACGATACAGCAACCTGTGCAGGCTGTGATAATTAACGATTTCAAGCATGAATAGCAGGCAAATCAGGATTCAGTTTCGTTGATTGTCAAGGAGAGCGTCCGGAATGGCATATATAATCAGCAACATAAAAGGGCGCTGTCCCCTTTATTCCAAGTTAATCGATGTAACCTGAAAATGGAATGGGATAATTGGAGTATTTCACCCATTGAGAATCTTAATCCGGTTGGCGCTGACGAATACGATAACAAATACGACCTGCAAGTGGACACTCTTTGTGGTGGTCAATCAATGGCGTATCCTCATCCTTGGGAGTTGGGTTTCCAGATGAACCTTAACAGCAATGAGATTGAAACAGTTGCGCTTGAAAGAGTATACAGCTACAGCATGGATGTGTCGTTCTGGGCTGACTGCACAACTGAGAATCGAGAAGGTGATCCGAGCGAGCCTTATGAAACCTGGATTGCGAATAAGAATTTCTCCTTCAGCGAATCATTCGACTGCATGCTCCCTGAGTTCGATGAAGAACCGATTGTCCTTTACGGAGATGAGGCAGCGGCGTTAATCAATGATTTGATGGTGGATGTTACGATGTATGGCGAAACGCCAACTGGTAATTTACACTGTAACAGTTTTGAAAGGACTATTTTCGATTTAATGATGGATGAATTAGATGGTGACAACTGCAGCTTGTACATTGTCGCGAAAGCTCATGATCCCACCACTCAGGGGACAGATGGCAACATGAGTACAACGCAGATGGTTCTGGATTATAAATACACGGATACATACGGGTATGGTAATTCATTTATTAATAACGACCCTCTCACTTGTGTCATTGTAATTGACAAAAAGCCGTGGGCCAGTATGGAATATGGTGATGATGACCGTGAGCTCGTTTCCAACTGGCCTGATCCAAACTACACGCAATCAGATGCTGGGATGTGGCACGACTGGTGCGGCGAGGAAATCGCAATCAATTGGTGGAATCTGACTGATATTTTACTCGATGATGGCGGTGAGAATATTGTAGGAATCAAGGTGCGTATAACCGACAACACTCAGCAAAAGCCATCCGGCTACCACGGCAACTGGCGTCGGAGCGAGGATGTAATGGAGCAGTTAGGTGCTAACAGCGAAGTCAAGATTAAGTTTATTGATCACAACCCACATGATGGAGATGCGAATTGGAAAATTGTCAACTACAGTGGTGATACTAATGATGATTTCACATCCTTCATCTACACAAGAGATACAGCAGGTGTAGCAGAAACAAATATTTTTGTGTATCTGGAAACTGAAGGACATGTTGATCCCAGAAAGCCAATACAAGTAACATTAAAAAGCAGTGAAACAGATGTTCCTCCTGATATGTTGGGCAATCAGGTGACAATTAATACATATTTAATGAGAGGAGATGATTTTGATTTTTTCCCGGGTGGTCGAGACAGACTTTCACATCTATTTGGTGCACAAGGAGATTGTACCGATTGTCATTTTTATCATGCTATACTACGTGTTTCCGACTCAAAAGCTACACATGCGGGTGGTTTGTTTCTGCCAGTTTTATATGTCAGTTCTTCTGATCATAAATTTGATGATTACGAAGATAAGATGGATTACTCAGTGTCGATTGCTTACAGAAAACACATAATGGGTGATACATACCAATATGTGAATTACGGCAAATTCAAGTTTGGTAAATCTCGCGGTGTCGGTTATTTTGAACCCGATGAAAGTGATAAAAAGTGGTATTCATACGATGAATTCCTGACTAGCGGCGGCATTGAAATCGTCAAGGTTGTTGGGGTGGAATCAGGCTATTATCTCCCAGAAGGAGAGGAATTCCCCAAAGTGCCGGTGCAAAGCGAAGCTGATGTTCTGCTGGTGATTGCACATGGTGTTAGGGATGGTCAATATGAAATGGCTATATTAGGTTGTGAAGATAAACCTGGTATTGAAACAGGTTTCAGTCATCCGGAAATTCCAACAGCATTAGGTACTTGGCACATTCAAGCAGAATTTCATGCAGCTGAAGATTGCTTAACCTGTTCCCCTACAATATACACCGATTATGGTTACGTACAACCAGTGTGGAATTGGTGGGGTGATAAGGAAGACAAAGGAAATTTCTGGCAGAAGAAATCACGTCCTCTTGAAAAGAAAGAATTGCGTTGGCTTGCAGCTATTGGTTGCTCAACATTAGCTATGTCTACGAATATAAATGGGAATGCTACTGGTGGTCCAGTTTTAGACTGGAAAGATAAAATTACAAACGGTTATTTAAGCTCGGTATGTGGCTTTACAGCAGACTTGACTCAACATGCAGTGGATTTTTCCACTTTTGATTTTGTGATTAATGGTAATCTGATTAAAAGATATGGCGAAAACATGAAGGCGATTTATAACAAGGGAGAAATCAGAGTTTTTGAACCAACTGTTCCATGCTTTAGATTCGAGCCATTCTGGTTTGACGGTTCCGAAACAACTGATATCAGTGTCGCTGCATGGATGGAGGCAGCATGTGATCTTTACGGTAATAAATATTCTAAAGAATACTATGGGAATCAGGATCTTGATACGGCTTGCGCGATAGATCAGGATAATGTAACACAGCAGTACCATTACTGGATTTTAGAGGATTGTTCTAAACCATATACTAGAAATGGTATCCATAAATATAATGTAAAAATACGACGACATGATCTATGAGAGGTAGAATAATCATGAAGAAAATAATAATAGTTACATTGATGCTTTACGCATTAATAAGTCTTGCAAATGCTGATGAGGGAAATTTTGCTCCCTGCAACATGTATCCAGATACCTTGTTTTTCAGGTCTGAAACATCCAAGTTATATATTGGTTGTTCTGGCAGCGAGGAAAATATGAAATTGAGAATAATAAATCCAGAGACCTTAGTACAAGAAAATACATTTCAAATCAGTGGTAATTTGAACCAGATATATCCAATTGACAACAATGCAAGTTTGCTATTACTTATAACCGAGTTGGATGGAACTGATGAAACAACAGATGGGGTTTTGCAGCAAATTAGTTCCTCAACAGGTGAAGTTGAGAATGAGCTCTTCTTTGACCGATGGCCTGAAGCGATGTGCATTGACCAAAACGAAGAGTATGTTTATGTTGTTAGCGGATTAAACCGCACCGGGAAACTATCCAAAATAGCACTGAGTAATTTTCAAACAGTCAATTCCATTGATTATGGGAAAAGCTCAAATGAAATAGAAATAACACCTGATGGAAGCAAGATTTATGCTAATGATGATAAATGGTACAAATCGGATAATTTCCCATCAGGCAGGTGCAGTAAGATTGGTGTTTTCAATACAGCCGATCTGTCGGCAAGAACTCCAATTGAAGTAGTATATCGACAACCGATTCTGAAAATGGGACAAAATGGCATGTTGTACATAAGTTGTGTATTTTGGTACACTGCGGATGATCCTACTTTCTATGTTATCGATACAACAAATGATGATCAGGTTGTCACATCATTTAATTTTAGGGCAACCACAACCAGTCTCTGGCTGATGAATATAGACCCATCAGGTGAAATGTTGTACCTTACAAACAGACACCTAACCTTGTATGATCCTGAAATCGAAGATTATATATTCGAACCATCAAATATGGTAATAGAAATCAATTTGAGCGATTATTCCAGTAGAGAGATCACATTTACCGAGGGTCATTTTTGGGACATAGCAGTTGCCGAGGTAAATGGCACAAACCGAATTTTCTGCACCGACATTGAAAACGAGTATATTTACTATAAAGATGTGGACTAAACAAGGGTCCAGAAAAAAGGGGACAGGTACATTTAAATATTTGCTACACTATAACCCCACCAGTTAATCAATGTGACCTAATGATGGAATGGGATAATTGGAGTATTTCACCCATTGCGAATCTTAATCCGGTAGGCGCTAACGAATACGATAGTAAATACGACCTGCAAGTGGACACGCTTTATTATTGGATCAGACACCTTTATATTCGGAAACATGGAACATCCTCGAACCTTTATCCCTCTTTTCGCCTCTAAACTAATTGAGATTAATCGCAGACACAGGTACAATTCATCTGATGATTCGTCAACTGCCAATTAAAATATCGATCGTTGTTTTTCTGGCGCTTTTGACTCAGGCTGCATACGCCCAATCAACGCCGCCGATGAGAATCGAGCTTATCCTCTCGCGCGATACAGTCTTTGTCGGCGACACGTTTAACCTTACGGTCCATTTTGAGTACACGAGCGAGATGGGGCAAATCGAAGTGGGGCAGCCGGAGTTTCCCGAGATGCTCGAATTTGAGAAGGTTGGCAGCATTCAGTTTTCACAGCGGCAGGATATATCGCGTAATTCGATAACGGGGAAACATCAGGCGCGAGCGTATTATAATTTCACACGCACATACCGCGCTCTGACTCCCGGCGAGTTTGTTATCCACGGCATTGAACTTGAAATTGATGACCCATCGCAGCCGGGCGGGAAGTTGAAAACACGGACACCTGAGGCGACAATCACTGTTCTGGCTGTGGGCCCCGACTCGGAAGAGGAGATTGTCGGGGAGGAATCCGAGGAACCGGCGGAAAAGGAGGATATCCGGGATATCAAAGAGCCAATTTCCGCTCCGCAGTGGATTTTGTATCTTCTCGGGATAGGCGCGACCAGTATCCTTCTCGCGCTCGCGTTGATTATGGCGCGTGTAATCAAACCTCCGGCGATCAAAATTCCCGAAAAAGTTACGATTCGTAAAATTGTAGATCCGTATGTCCGGGCGATGCGTAAACTAAAGGAAATCAAAACACCGGAAATCGGCGCTGACGATGACCAAATAACCGCGTTTTATATACGGCTCAGCGACATTGTAAAGGAATATGTCGGCTCGAAACATAACGTACTGGGATTCGAGGCGACATCGTACGAGATTACATCCAGCATGAGAGAGGTTTACCAGGAATTCTCCGATGGCGACCGATTAATCGAATCACTTGAACGATTCCTCAATGAGATTGACCTTGGCAAATACGCGATGGCATTGCGTGAGGAGAATTTCATGGAGGCGGGAATTAATCGCGCACGGGAGTTTGTCGAGCTGGATAATCGTTACGCAAAGCATGAGATGGGTGATGTTGAGGAATAGTAAATTGGCACTGGCCTCAGTATGATGCCATTTACGAATACGATTACCGCGATAGGCTGGTGGAGGAGAGATATCTCAAGTATAATTCCACTACCGAGAGAATGGATGTTTACCGTGCACGGGAGTACACCTACGATATAAACGGAAACATGACCAAAAAGAAGATTTTGGAGGGTGATGACTGGATCGAATACACAATCACATATTCCAAAGGTGCGCACATTACCGATTGGGACAACGCGGTTTCGTCCGGTAGTGTGAACAGCAACCTTGTTCCCACCTATGATGCGAACGGCAACATGACTTATTTGCCAGCGCTCACAGTTACCAGTGGACCCAATCAGTTCGACCTTCTCAGGATGGAGTTCACGTATGACAGAAAGAACCGCCTGAGCACTTATCATATCAATTCGGATGACATCCGCACTCTGAAGTGGGATGCGCTTGGTCGAATCCGTGAAAAGACCTGGACGGTGGGTGAAACATCTTACAAACAGGTTTTCTATCATGACGGCAGGACGTTGATGCAGATTTGGGATGAGACCAAAGATGGTGCGGTTGTTTCGCGCGACATCGCATATGATCTCTACGTCGGTGAGACCGGATATCTGAAGGATATCGATTTCAATTCAAATCCCGATGAGGAGGGCTATCTGGTGAAGGACGCGCAGGGGAGTGTCCGGGCAATTGTGAATGTGGCTTATTCCGGCGGTACATATACTGTCACGACTGAGCGGTACAACACCGATGGCTACGGCGCATGGCTTGATTTCGACGACGCACATTCCAACGGGACACATTATATGCGGTATATCGCAACTCGTGTCGAGGACTATTGCAACTCCGGCTCCACCAACGACAACCAGGCACTCTATCACACCGACCACCGCCACTACTTGCCGTTCTTAGGCATCTTCCTGCAGCGGGAACCGTTGATGGTTTGGCCATCGAAACGTTCACTTGGATTGAGTGAAAACCCAGCAAGCCTGAATCCATATCGATATGCAGAAAATAAACCAACTTATGCAAGTGATTCAACTGGTCTTCAAACTGTAGATCAATGTAATATAATAAGAAATAATTGTATTATTGGTTGTGCAGGTCGAGATGATGAAATGGAATGTATAGCAGGATGTGAGGATGATCACCAAGACTGCTTGCGTCGTGCAACTGAAAATACTCAAGTTTTCCATGCTGACTATTTGAATGCAACACTTGGATTTGGAATGCAAGATCCTGTAACATTAGGTGCACTTGAAAATGGTTGTTTTAATTGTGTTTCAGATTTAGTTGATACTTATGAAGAGATTAACTTAGGTCTACCTATTAAAAACAGTCAAATGCTAGATTCGTCCACATCAGAGGGTGCGACTGTAATGAGTATGGCTGATTTAGTCGAATTGTGCCGCTTATATATGTGTTATTGGAGGGCTGTTGCGACATATAACTGGTGTAAAAAAGAAGGATATGGAGACGATATATGCATTGATGTGGCATTGCGTGTATTTGAAGATTGTATGGGGATACCCCACGAATCTGGTAATGGCTTAAAGCCTCGCCCTGGATATGATTATAGACCTTATCCTCCTAGACCTTGGCCTTGGGATCGTTAATCGGCAAAGCATTATTGATTATTCAATGAATGTGATTACAAATGCCTATGATTCAAAATTTGTTTATGAAAAACAAAACATATTATATAATTTGATGTCTAAATAATTTAAGTGCAAGGATACAGGAGTTGAAAATGAAATGCATCGCAATAATTATCCTGACATTAGCAATCATTGGAGTTTCTATGAATTCACTTAACGCAAATGAATACGATTTCCCCGATCCAGCATTTAAAGAGCTTCTTCTTAAGGAGGTTGATAAGCCTAGTGGTGAGTTAACAAGTGAAGATATTAGTAAAATATCAAAAAAAGGAGATTTATATATTCAAGGTCAAAATATAAAGAGCATTGAAGGTATTCAAATATTTTCCTCACTCAGGTCGGTTTGTATAAGTGAGACTCAGGTTACGGATTTATCACCATTAGCTGATCTTAATAACTTGGAATCGTTAGAATTAGTAAATACAAATATAGAAGATTTCAGTCACATGCCGGATTTATTAAATCTCAAGAGACTATTCATTATTACTGATCGAGAAATGGATATTGGATCACTCAGCAAGTTGAAGAACCTTAATTTCCTGAATATCACATTTAAAGAGATGAACATATTTGATATTCCCGAAGAAGATGATTTAAATAAAGTTATGCCTCTTGATTTAAATCAGGTTTCAAAACTTACAGAGCTCGAAGTGATTATTCTTGAATATCCCAAACTCGCTAATTATAATTCCTTAGCTAAACTGAAAAAACTGAGGTGGATAAAACTCTCCAGCGATGATCCAATCGATTTGGCGTTTGTAAGCGAAATGAAGAGACTTGAAAGAATTGATCTCAGTAATCCCTCGATTTGCGATTTAACGCCTCTTTCCGGTTTGGTGAATCTGGAAAAAATTACAATCAAAAGGAACAGTCTGAAAGATGTATCACCTCTTCTAAATATGATGAATCTCAAGGAAGTATCAATCGTCCTCAATGAAGATAGCAGTGATAAGATTAGTAATCAATTAGCAATATTAAATAATAAGGGTATTAAAACAAAAAAAACGTTTCTTGATTCGCCTTGTACTCTTACGTTGCTATGCCTCGCAATATCGCAAAAACATTTTCGTGATAAAAACCCGGATAACAATTATGGCGAATGGGATGAGCTTGTAGAGAGTGAATACATAAAAGCTACTTGGACACGTGAAACGATAGCCGAAGCTTACAATATAGTAATATTTGATATAACACCATCGGAGAAAAATGAGGAAGGTGAAATCACAAAGGAATCCACTTTCAGAATTGTTGCTGTGCCAAAAGTTCAATCAAACGAATTAAACATCTTTGCTATAGATGAATCTCAAGTGCTCAAAGTATGGATCGGGAATGAATCAGAATGGGATATTAACGGAATTGATTTAAACAATCTGGATTTGTGGGAACCAATATAGTAGGTTAATTCGTAAACCGGGGAAGAGGCCACGAATTACAAATTAATCCCTGACGCCGAAGATGCTCTTATTTGAAAAAATAAAACTCAAGAAATACTGAATAAATAATGAGATTTCCCAAACAAATTAAAGGTGGATAAGTCTAATAATCAGTTCAACTATTTTCTATTGAGGTGAAACTATGCGATTATTCAAATTTTCAAGATGCGTCTTCGTGAATAAAGCATTGAAGATTTCCGCACCAGTTATCCTGCTTTTACTTATGATGCTGCTTCTCGTTTGTGCTGATGAAGAAAAACCAAATCTATTTCTTGCAGAGCATCCTGGCCCGGTTTTTAACAGGTCACTCAGCGAGCAGGAAACAGCACTCCCATTCGATGGATATTACCGCGATTTTCTAGGGGAAAGAACAGCAAAGTTGGGTTACAATGCATCACGAGAAAAACTGTTAGTCCAATGGACTCGCAAACTTCGAAGTGTCTACCATAAACAAATGATTGTTGACAGCAAGGGCTGCACATGGTTTATCTGTTCATCTGCGAATAAAGGAATCTACAAATCAGATGAAGAATATGAAATGGTTCGCGGATTAAAACCTGGACCAGTCAGAGCTCTTGTTCGACTTAATCCTGATAACACAATTTCGTGGAAACGAGATATTTATCGCGCCCTTCAGGATTATTTTCCGGTGATCGTTTGCAAGGGAGCAGTGATTATGTTTGTCAAAACTTATAATGATGCTCCTATTGACAAAGAGACTTCAACAATGATTTCCAGGTATGATCGAGGTCTAACTGATAAGAATACAAAGAATAAACAACCACAACATGACGTAAGTCTTGAGTGTATAGATTATGGTGGAAATACTGTTTGGCGCACCCCAGTTGTAAAAGTTGGGTTTGAAAATTATTTCGGTAACATGGTTTGGCGGATTTCTGATAATAGAGTAATGATTGCGACTGGAAAACTCAATGCAGGCACATTTAACATTTACTCAATTAAAGATGGCTCCCATCTTGAGACAATTACTTTTCCCGAATGGAATGATGGAGTGAATGAAGTGAGACTGCTTGAACCAATTGAATTACCAAATAAAGGATGGATAGGCTTTCAGAAAGATGGCATCGTGCTCTTCAATTCAAGTCTTAATTCCATTTGGAAATATATGATCGCATGTGATGAAATTCTATCCAGACCAGTTATCATAAGAAATACACTAGTTTTTGGAACTGGGAAATATTTATCAGCCATAAATTTAGACACCGGGAAAATAATTTGGAATCGAGAAGAATATGGCAATGCGGAATTTCAGGGAGCCGAACCGGATACAGACATAATACTATTTACAATTTCATCTTCTGAAAATCATTCATGTCAGTTCTATGCTGTTGATCATAATGGCAACCTGATTTTCACAAGAGCGTATCCAAAATCTCATCTTGCAAGATATGATCGATTTAACCATACAATCGTTTATAACGATGGCAGTGTCCTATACAATGATAAGGAAAGCCTGAATCTTTTTGCTAAGAACGGTGCACTGCTGTGGAATTTAAGTTTAAACGATTTTGGTTTTTCAGTTGAAACTCATACAATGGAAGATACTCTCAATTGTACTCAAGATGGTAGAATTGTGATTTGTATTACAAACGATGACTATTTTGTAAAAGATGATGACTATATATTTTCACTAAACTAAAAAAATTCAAGCATCGCTCTAATAACTATTAATATCACTATGCAAATAGCCCACAACATACAACAATTAACCGAGATCAGTTTTCTCGTATCCATCGTCCTTGACAACGAAGATGCGCTCAACCTTAAATCGGATTTTGATCAAAACATGATTAAAAACTCAAGTGTTGAGGGATTTCGTAAAGGCAAAGCCCCGCTTCATGTAATCATCAACAAGTATGGGCGTGATGAATATTACAACGACATGCGTGAGTACATAGCCCAACAAGCCTTCGAGGAAGCCACAAAAAACGACGATAGAATCAATCCGATTGTCAAACCTACATACGAATTCGCTGACTGGGAGGAAGGCGGAAAGTTTGTATTCACCGCCACAGTAATCAACCAACCGGAAGACCCCTCCGACATGTTCATATCTCCCGATACCGGACTACCTGCTCAAGCGTCACACGCCACCTTCAGCAAGCCGATTGCGGGCATTCCCGGTCAGATGCCAATAATCGACGGCAAACTCCCTCCGCATCTTGCCGGCAAAGACCCATCACCCGAAACGCCAAACCTGGGGGACACTGAGCTACCTGGATCATCGAACATTCGCCTTTTAACAGGAGCGCTTAAGCGCTCCATGCGCCGGTAAGATACCGGCGCTCCCAGGGCGAAATTCTTTAATGTATTAAGAAACAATAAACTCTCATAAATCCTCTTATAATGCGACTTAGAGCGATTAAGCATCTTGTCCAACCGGCGATAATGTGGTATAATAAACTCTGTCGGTAATATATCTTCGTCGATAAAGGCAAAATTGCCGTAAGGCAATGACGCAAAGTACCGGGTCTTTTTTATTATTACACTAAAAATAGACAGCCGGGCTGCCGAAGCGAAGCTCCCCTGCGATTAAGAGGGTAACCAACCCTCAAGTTCGATGAGAGCTTGCGGGTTGGTTTCTTTTTTTGCCCCTCGATGAACATACAAGCCGGTGAATAATGAATCCATGCAAGGAGGCATGAATCATGACAACAACTAGAATCTTCGGACTTTTTATATTATTTTTACTCCTGTTTATCGGCTCATGCGCGAAACAAGGCGGATTAAACCCGTCATCGCCAAATCTTCCCGATGCTAATAATACCGTTCTGGATGGCTATATCACCGATGCCAACGATGAACCGCTTCCAGAGATGATTGTGGAAATATTTGATATGGACAACAATCCGCTTGGCCAGACAACAACGGATATCAACGGCTATTTTAAATTCGACATTGACCCCAATGACGATTATAAAATCGCAACCCGGTCGGCATCAGGCGACGGCCTTGAGGGTTACTGGGAATATTCAGCTCCAACAGGCGATAATATCATCCCAATCACCCCTGAGGAGTCAGGCTCGGTTGATCAATCAATCGGAATAAAAATCTGGATACCGTCAGGCGGAACAGTTCATACAATTCCGCCACTGGATAAATCAATAATCAATCCAGGCACTGGTGTAAATCTCTCCTATTCTGTTCGCGCGGCGAGTTCGATGCAGAAAATCCTGTATTCAACCGACCTTGATTCACTCGCGCCATCAATGAGAATCGAGGGCGCTCGCGGTGAACATGAGGCATTCCAGCTTGTTCCTAATTTGAATGCATCCGTCAACAGCATTCATGGCGTCGAAGTTACAGCATCCGACCTTCTAAAAGGCGGCGACAGAATCACCGCGAATAACATATCCATTTACCTTGAACATTATGTCGAGGTTACAATACCCACTGATGAAGGCGGTGGCATTGGATTCTGGCCCGATGCGCTTGTTCCATTAACAACTCCTTTTGATGTCCTGATAACTTCGCCATCCCCAGTGTGGGTAGATGTCAACATACCGCAAAACGCTGTTCCCGGCGAGTATTATGGCATTATCAGCTTTTCATCCCCGGATGGCGGCAACTTTACATTTCACTACAACCTTGAGGTTTGGAATATTACTTTTCCAAGCAGATTCTATATAAAAGCCAATATCGGGCTTGACCAGGAGGATATCGTAGGCGCGCATGATTTACCATACAGCCTTGGAACTCCAGCCGGACGGGAATTTGCAAGAACGTACGCCGGATTCCTGGCGGACAGGCATATTTCAACGCACGGCGTTCCCCTATTCCAGCCGACTGTAACATTGAATCCGGATAATCGTTCATATGAAATAAACTATGATGAAGTGCAGCTTGATGTTGAAATGTTCCTGGATGGCTATGATCAAAATAACTTCCAGTTCCCGCTTGATCGTTTTGATGTAATAAACAGTGGTTTCATCCTTAATGGTGAGGAACAGTGGACTCCGGATTTCAACGCCAGATTCATTGATTTTACCGAGCAGGTTTCGAGTTACTTTTCAGTGCGTGGCTATCTCGACCGCTCCTACATGTGGATGATAGATGAACCCAACAACCTGTATGATTATAATCAGGTACGCAACTGGTCCACTTTGATGAGATATGCATCAATTTATCCCGATTACATGGTCACCGAACAACCCATACCGCAGGATCCATCATTCGGTGCGCTTTATGATCACGTTGATATTTTCACCATGGGCATACGGGTGCTTGATTATGGTGAATCACTTGTCCGTACCGGCGCTGAGGATAAAGAGGAATGGATTTACACAAATACGAATGTGTATCCGTATCCAAGCATCGCGATTGACAGGCAGGGCGTGGAGTTAAGGCTGTTTTTGTGGTTCGTATATCAGCACGAATTCGAGGGAATGTTGTATTCATCAGCGAACGACTGGACAATCGCCAATCCGTGGGTAAATCCGATGACTTATAATCCATCTTTCGGAAACGGCTGCAGCAGCCTGTTGTATCCCGGAAATATGTGCTACACATACACCGGACAAGATAATGTAAACGGGCCTGTCAGCTCCATAAGGCTTGAAATGATTCGAGATGGCCTTGAGGATACGCAGCTGCTTTATACTCTTTCTTATGGTATGCCTGTAAACAAAGCGGATGAACTCATGACGAGCTGGACAGATTACACAGATGATCCGGATGAACTTCTGAGAGTTCGCGGGGAAATCGCGGATATGATTACAGGCGGGTCGTAAGAATTAAATAGTCGTCCTTGAAAAAGCTATATATGTAGGGGCGAACCTTGTGTTCGCCCAGAAGGTTAGGCATAAATACAGGTCAACCCACTAGTGGGCGAACACAAGGTGTACGGTTTCAGGACATACGCTACACCGTGTGTCAGGACATACGCTACACTT
>CBDURE010000047.1:0-24196 GCA_965369605.1 uncultured bacterium | reverse complement strand
CTTCGCTCAGAATGACAATGTATCTTGTTTAAATCGGGGTTCTGAGACAGCTTCCTTGCTGCGTCCTGATGTAACGGGATTCCGCACTACTAAAACTCATCTACCCGCACACCGCCAATCCCCAGATACTTCTTCAACGCTCCAACAATCCTCCCCGATGCTTTCCCGTCGCCAAACGGGTTAGGGGAGTTTGCCATTTTTTGGTACTTCTCAGTATCATTAATTACTTCAAGAGTTTTTTCCACAATCCCATCCGTAAATGTCCCCACCAGTTTAACGCAGCCGGCGTCGATTCCCTCGACTCGCTCCGTAACATCACGCATCACAAGCACCGGGATATCCAGCGATGGCGCCTCTTCCTGAATCCCGCCGGAGTCAGTCAGAATAACATGCGAATGTATCATCGCCTGAACGAACGAAAGATAATCGAGCGGTTCGATTAGTGAAATCCTCGGATGCCCTCCCAGAATCGGCTCTATCTCCTCACGCACACGAGGATTCTTGTGAATCGGAAAACAGATAGCGGCATCATCAACTGAATCGACTATTTCCCTCAGCGCGACAGAAATACGTTTTAAGCCGTCATCCCAACTTTCCCTGCGATGAGCGGTAACGAGAATAACTCTGTACCCGTCAAGTTTAGCCAGGTAATCGGGGATCGGATGCTCTTTCGCAATATCAGCGACCATCAAAAGCGCGTCAACAACCGTGTTTCCAGTAACAAAAATATCCTGCGGATTGTTTCTCTCCATAAGGAGGGCGTCACGCGCGGATTTGGTCGGGGCAAGAAGCAAACCCGCGACCTGATCAATCAACCGCCTGTTCATCTCCTCTGGAAACGGCAATAGCGGATTGTCCGTTCTCAATCCCGCCTCAACATGTCCGATTTTAATCGAGCGATAAAAGCACACAAGCGCGCTCAGAAACGCTGTCGATGTATCCCCGTGCACCAGGACAATATCCGGTTTTTCCTTTTCGAGAATCGGCGGGAATTCAGCCATTATAGCGGATGCTATATCCTCCAGCGACTGGCGTTCGCGCATGATATTCATATCGTAATCGGGTTTGATTTCAAAAATATCCAGAATCTGGTCAAGCATCTCGCGATGCTGCGCGGTCACCGCTACAACGCTCTCGAAATCGCTGTCAGCCTCAAGAGCTTTAACCAGCGGCGCCATCTTCACAGCATCCGGCCTGGTTCCAAACGTAAGAAGTATTTTCGGTTTCCCAGCCATAGAAAAAAACACGCCTTAATTTAAAACAAACAACCTCAAATATAATCGGGGACACACAATTGAAAGTCAAATCTTAAATGAAATATTTCCACTTCGCAGCGCTGATGTCCCGGGCTTGTTGAAAAACCTCCTTTGGGTGCAAACCGTAGGGGCAACCCCCCGTGGTTGCCCTGTGTTTATGGCGAACTTTCGGGCAGGCACAGGGGCCTGCCCCTACACGCATAGCTTTTTCAACAAGCCCGAGACACCAGCGCTACGAGGTCGAGGAAAAAACCGGTGTCGCTAGAGGTCGTTTCTGTTTTACAAAAGGCTCATGATATACTCATGCGTGAGATTAATCCCGTGACCTTTTCGGAAAAAGAGTTCAAACAAAGGTTAAAAAAGAAGGAGCATTTCATAACCTCTATCTGGAAAGATAAGAAAATACTGATTGCAGGTGAGATAAAACCGTAACCCGGGAACCCTTTCCCGGATGCAGTTTGTTGAAATCCCCCAATAATGATTGTATCCACACATGTTTTAACGCTTGTGCTTTTAACCTCAATACCCCTCCCACAAAAACCGCTGCCCGAAGCAATCGCCGAAATTGCCTGACTCGCCGTTGGCGAAATCAGTCCAGACGACAAAAATCTCGTCCGCCAATCCTGTCGAGTGAATCCGCCCTGACAAATCACAAAGTGGCACTGCCACCGATGATGTAACTGCGTCATTCAATTGCGATGCTGGCTGCACAAAATTCCCTCCAGCGTAATTCGCCGATGTAATTATGATTTTATGCCCCGCGCCAGTGTCGTAGGTGAACGAGATATAAATCCGTCCAAAGTCATTTACATAAACCTGCGGATTCCGATGCCGCTGTACAAGCGACGGCGAGACATTTACATTTTCCAATACACAAACGCCGCCGAAGGACGTTTTAGCAAAATACGTTCTCCAATTCAAAGTTCGATAATCAAGCCACGAAAAATACGCTTCATTGTCAGTACCGACATCCATAGATAAATCAGCGACTCCGTTTTGCGAGTAATCAAGATTCACTTGTCGATTTACTCCGAAAGAGGAACCGTCGTCATCGCTCATGGCACAATAGGCGTCGCCGTTTACGGAATATCTCTCATCAATCCATCCCACAAAAAGATCACCGTTTGACGCGCTTGCGATATCAGCGTAATTCGTATCAGCCGTGTGGTCAGTAATCGTGGATGCCTGATGCGTAAAACTTGCCCCGTTATTTTCCGATTTGTGCAGCGTGATAATGCCGTTTGAAGAACCGTTTTTATCAGCGTAAGCGACAAACAGATTGCCGGAGTAACTGTTATACGAAATCGACGGCGCATGATCACCATTTATCGTAACCGGAGGAAGCGAATAGTCAGAATCGAAATTCGAACCGCCGTTTGTGCTCCTCGTGAACCTGACATCATTATCCTCTTTCCACGCCACCCAAACATAACTACCATTAATGGCGACTGTCGGATACTCATAAACAACCGTATTCGCAATCGATTTAATCAACACACTTGAGCCAAACGAAACCCCGCCGTCATCGCTCGAAATAAATCTCAATTCAGTATTAGAGCCGGCGTCATTTTCAAAAATCAGATGAACATCATCACCGTTTCGAACTACAGCTTTTTGATTCGACCTCGAACCAATCCTCGTCGATGGCGCTGTTATTCCAGTGATTGCTGAATTGTTTCCCCATTTTCCCCTGATAATCAAATCGCATTCGGCAATGTCGCTTAGCTGAGGATCCCCGTCATCGGCAGCGCGAACCGCCACAACCTTAGGGCCAACATCAGCGATATTCGTATTCAGCGTTGGTGTTGCGCCGGTGTCGAAATCAACATCGAATGTAATCCCGTCGTAATCCAAATCCCATTCATAGAGAACAATGTTGTTCCCGTCAGGATCATCAAAATCAGCATTCACTTGGAAATTCTGCGATGGCGAATAAACCGCCGGATCAGCATCCGCGTAAATTATTCCCACAGGCGCTTCGTTTATCGCGCCGACCGGAATATCCAGAATCGCGGACGCTGAATACTGCTGATCACTTATCATTATCTGAATTTTAAATATTTGATCGTTAATAATCGCCGGCGCCGTCCACGTTGTAAACGGCGATTCCGGGTCACTGAACTCGCCAAGTGGCGATAACGGCTGAACTTGCAGCCATTGGTAATCCAGAATGTCATTATCCGGATCCTCACCCCCGCATTGAATTTCAGTATATTCACCCTCGGAAAGATTAAATGGGAATGCATACGGCCCGCTGATGATTCTCGGAGGCCTGTTTACATCCTTAACCTGGAGAATAAAGCCATCATATACAATTCCGCCCCTGCCGTCATCTATTGTTACCATGAAAGTGAAATTGGTTGTCTCATCAACTCTCGGAGCGAACCAGTATGTCGTCGCCGCGTATTCATCCTCGAACGTTCCCTGTGGCAAATCGGGACTCAACTGCTGCCAGAAATATGTCAATTCATCAGCATCAGGATCCATCGCATACACTGTAAATTTAGGCAGTGATGCCTCTGATATCGGGTTGTTGTCTGAATTGGCGGCAGTCAAAATCACAGGCTCATGATTCTCGCCGCCACTTACCTCAATTTCAAAAACATTGTAAAGCGCGTAATCCCGAATGTCCGGCCCCTCAAACGGAAAACCATCGGGACCTTCCGGGACATTCATAGGACCCGGTGTCATATCGAGATCATCTCTCGCAGCGACTATTCCCGTGTATATTCCCCCCAGAGCACCCAGCTGGTTTCTTACTTCGAAATCAAACCGGTACGGATTCGAGGGGCTGCCGTTGCCGCCATCAGGTACGCTCATAATCTCGACATTGCCCAGCACCCCGGGAATCTCCATTGAAACCCGCTTGATATCGCTAGTTTCAGCGATTGTATTTAATCCGCCTTCAGGATAATCAGGATCACCAACAAGCCCCGCCTGCCAGTCATATACCCACGCTCGGATAACAGCGGCTGACTGCGGAGTTTCAGCCAGAAGATCATTGCTTACAATCTGCACTTCAAGTTTCCACGCCTCTTTTCTGTTGAACCATGGAAGGAAATATTGCGGGCTATTCCGGGTTGAGAATTTAGCTGACTGCCCGTATGCGACATCCACAATAAACACAAATTCGATATGCCCTACGACAGGAGTCTTGAACTCATAAACCGCACTCGACCATCCTGAGCCGACCTTAATTACGTTATGCCCTTCGGGAGCAAACGGGTCAAATGTCCCGCCGGATGTATTAGTAAAAAAGCGTTTGAATCCGTTTATATTCCCCTCGAAATTCTTCGGCGTGCCGAAATAAATTGAGTTCTCAGCGAGTGAATCGAAATGCGATGTGAACCCCTCAGCATTTACCAGAAGATTCGCGTTGCCTACCGCGTGTTCGGTTGTGTTGTCTGGCAGATGAATATACGTATTTGGAAATTCAAAAGAACCTGGTGAAATAACAATTCCCCTGACATCGAATCCATGAAGATCCGGCCTGCTTTCGATATCATAAAATGGATGCCGCACCTTGAACTCCATTACGATATTGCCATCGGCCGTTACATTCATCTGGCCAATCTGAAGACAGTTAGCGCATGGGCTTCTCAGCAGAAACTGCGTCAAATCCGCATCGAAAACATCCCCGATTTCCTGCGCGTTGCGCGCGGGTAAAATCTCAGCCTCAAGTGTTTCGGGATCTACTGTTACAAGCGCGACTGCCAATGCGCCCTGATACGTAGTAACTCGTTCGTTCGCGCTCGTAAGCAAAACAGATTCAGAAATTATCTCGCCCGTTTCAAGCGACAAATCTCCTTCTGCAATTGAAAGCGCATCGCCGTTCTGAGGCATCACCGGATTGGAGCCTTTCGAACATCCTGATAACGTCAGCAACATCGCTGACAGGATAATGATTATTATTAAAGACGATCTTTTGAACATACCTTTATTCCTTGATAGTATTTTTCTTTATGTGAATATAAAAATTATACGTGATGATTTCTGTATGCGCCAATCCGAAGAATTGAACTAACCCTCTCAAACTGTAACCGCGCATCCCCTCACTATCGTATCCCCGGGAACGCGACCGTCTCGGTGGCTGTTGAAAAAGGTTATTTCCACCGTAACCCGGTCATGCCTTTATATGATAATGTGAATCAACCCCGACAATCCTCGCAGGCATGCCGGGGAAGTGGCTATTTTTGCGGAACCCCGGAATGCCTGCGAATATTGTATAATTGATTCACTCTTTCTGGCAAAGGCATTCCGGGCTACATTAATACCTGCCTTTTTCAACAACTCAGTCTCGGTGGCTCTGCCGTAACATCGACAAAATCACGCTAAATCAAATTGAAACAGATTTAATGCTGTGTTATCATCCAAATGCGCCGGGGTTCAGGTTATTAATGCCTGATATAAAATGAATGATCTGAAACAAAAACTCATGACTTACCCGGGTGTCATTTGTGATGAAAACATCGACGCCCATAACCTCACATCTTTTTGTATCGGCGGAAAAGTCAACTATCTTATTACCATCAACAATCCCGATTCAGTCTCCAATGTCATCCGCGAAATCGCAAATCAGGGACTGCCCATAATGCCGCTTGGCGCCGGTACCAACATGCTTGTTTCCGATGATGGCTACTCCGGCGTTTTCCTTAAACTCGGCGATCATTTCTGCACTGTCGAGCGAACATCCGAGACATCAATTCAAGCGCGTGGAGGGCTTAAACTTAACGAACTTGTTTCCTACCTTACAAAAAATAAACTCGCCGGATTAACTTTCCTCACTGGAATCCCCGGAACTGTAGGCGGCGCTGTCGCGATGAACGCTGGCGCTTTCGGCGATGAAATACGCAATCACATTATCAACGTCCACGCTGTTTCAATGGATGGCGATGAACTTAATCTGGAAAAATATGAATGTGAATTTGAATACCGGCAGTCAATATTCCTCAAACAAAAGATCATGGTTCTAACTGCGGATATTCATGTAACGCCCGGTGAGTCAATAGAAAAGGAAGTAGAGGAATATCTCGCGCACAGGAAAAAGCGCCATACTCCAAAAGGGAGATATGCCGGAAGCGTATTTAAAAATCCTGAGGGTAACTACGCTGGTAAAATTCTGGATGAATCAGGCATGAGAGGAATGCGTGTCGGTGGCGCCTACATCTCCGAAAAACACGCGAATTTCATTCTCGCGGATGAGGACGCATCAGCGAGTGATGTACTCGAACTTATGAAAATTGCGGCATTGCGCGCGTACACTTTTTATGGCATAAAATTGTATCCTGAAATCAAACTGGTCGGTTTTGATTTGGAATGGAATGAAATATTCGAGGTATGAAAGAACAGGATTAAAAGTAAGAACTCGTCAGGAATATGATGGCCGGCGCAAGTCCGGCATGAATCGACGCCTTGTCAGGCTCATCGTTAACCTTCTTGTTTGTACGGGTTTTTTCTGGTATTTGAATTACGGCGCTCTTTTCATCATTAATTCAGTCAGAATTACCGCGGATGATTATCTCCCCGCTGACAAAATAGCTCAGGATTTTCAAACAGACGATCTTGTTGGAATGAATTTCCTCTGGTTGCGTTATACAGATATCGCAAATGGCATTAAAGGAAATCCATCCATCGAATCTGTAAGCTTTTCATTCTGGCATCCGCGCGAATTGGGAATCCACCTGACATCAGCGAAACCGTTTGCAGCCATATCAAGGGCGAGAGGGTATTACATTATCGGAAACGACGGCCAATTCCTCGGATTCCTGCCTCCGTCAGTTGATGTGATTGTGCCTGTCAGATTGTCAAGCGACAGAGTTTTGTTTAACGGTGAGAGCAAGCCGTTGCGTATTCCGTGGCAGGAAACTCTCATGGCGAACGAACTTGACAATTCCACGTTGATGCTCGCTTTGGGTTACCATGACCTGATTCGACTCCGGCACCTGGTTGAAAATCAACCGGGATTTCCCCCCGTTCAATATGTCGGTTACGATGAACATTACGGCTTATATTTAAAATGCTATCGCAAACCGCTTGTGCTGCTGGGATACGGAGACAATCTGGATATCCAATTGAACAAAGCGCGCAAGGTACTGATATATCCCGACTTGAGTTTCGATGAGAATAAATATATCGATCTCAGATTCGACCGATTCCACTCCGCCAAAAAACTGATGCCGAACCTGGGTAAGGATAAACAGCTTCCATTCTGATTTCATAGCGGCGCAAATATAATAGCGCTGGTCTCTTCGCCGGGAGCTTCGGCATCCTTGCCGGAAAGCTGAGTGCTTCAGCACTCCTGTGAAAAACCGGGCTGCCATCGCCCCTGCGATAATCCAATGCCTTCCCTGAAACCCATTATTGATGTAAAATCACCCCTAATGCCACAAACCAACAGTAAAATATCAGCCACAAAACTGGTACTGCTCCTCTGCAGCTCTATGACAGTAATGGCGGGAGCAACCATCGCGCCGGCGCTTCCGCTAATCGAATCCTATTTTAAAAATACGCCCAACGTTGAAATGCTCACCAGATTTGTTTTTACAATTCCAGCTCTTTTTATCGTACTCTTCGGTCCTGTTGTCGGATTTCTCACCGACAGGTACGGGCGAAAATCAGTGCTGGCATCATCGCTGCTCTTATATGGCATTTCCGGCAGCGCGGGGTTGTATCTCGATTCAATGGCTTCGCTTTTAGTGTCAAGAGCGCTTCTCGGAATTGCGGTCGCTGGTGTATTAACCTGCACGACAACGCTAATCGCCGATTATTTCTCCGGCAGGGAACGCGAGGCTTTCATGGGCAAACAGGCAGCGTTCATGGGTCTTGGCGGAATCGTATTCCTTCTCGCGGGCGGAGCGCTTGCAACTCTAAGCTGGCGAGGCCCTTTCGCTGTGTACCTCTCCGCGATCTTAGTCCTGCCAATGGTTCTACTTTGGATTTACGAACCCGACAGAAAAGCAATCACATCTGAAAATCAAACGCAATCATCTCAGACTATTCCATGGAAAAACATCAATGCGCTCTATCTACTTGCGATAACCGGCATGGTGTTGTTTTATTTAATCCCCGTACAGCTTCCCTTTTACCTGAAGGAAATCGCCGATTCAACTCCGCCTCAAATCGGAATGGCAATCGCATGGTTCACAATGTGCAGCGCGATTGCATCTGTCCTGTACCCGAAAATCAGGCGGAAACTCTCCTACTCAGCGATTTATTCTCTGCTATTTATTCTAATCGGGATAGGGTACATGTCGCTCGGACTGATAAATGATTATCAATCCGCGCTTGGAACACTCGTTCTCAGCGGACTTGGATTCGGGCTGTTCATGCCAAACATAAACATCATGATGACCAAACTCGCGCCGGAACATGTACGGGGTCGAATAGTAGGCGGACTCACAACCTGCCTTTTTTTAGGGCAGTTCATCTCACCGATAGCGGCGCAACCGTTCATTTCCCACACAGGACTCGGTGGAATCCTCGGCGCCTACGGCGCAGCCGCATTCCTTTCAATCCCTCTCGGACTCGCTTTCCTCATCGCAATCATCCTGAAAAAGAAACTGTAATCTCAAGACAAGTGTGCCAGTTTCGGTTATCGGTATCTCCTTAGTATTTCTACTCCCAATATCCATTTGGCAGGATTTTCATTAAGTATGAGGCGCTGGCATGTTGTGTACGCGCGGGTTCATGGAAATCTTCACATGAACCCGGATCAAGATCAATCTTCTCAGAAAATGATCCTGTTGTTAAAATATTGTCTGAGTTATCGCAGACAATTCCGCTCATAATGGCTTTTTCAACATCACCACCAACCACACCCCATGTCCCAAGCAGATTACGGTTTGAATCGTCAGCGTTGGTTTCAGGCAGTGGGATAGGGGAATCGATGCTTAAATCCGGCTGAACACTCACCGGATTCGATTTCCCGGATGAGCATCCGATAAAACAAACAACCAAAACCAGAGTCAATAACAAGGTTAAACTTCTAAACATCGTTTACTCCTTAAAATACTTGATACTCACCTTATAAATCACCAAAGCTGGACTACCTGAAATCCCCTGCCGCCCCTTGCTAGATATGCATGGTTATCAATAATTGATATCTCTCTGGGATAAGCCGAATTTGCAACATAACTAAACTCTTCAGGATTTATCGGATCACTGATATCATAAATTATCATACAACCTAGATCGCCGATATATGCATAATTACCCATAACAGAGCAGCAACAGGCAGAATAAATATCAACAGTTGATATCAATTCCGGATTTGACGGATTACTTATATCCGCAATCTTTAGGTCAACAAGAGATGCACCAGGCTTACCGATATATGCATAATTACCTTCAACATCCAGATAACCCCCCTCTATTCTGGAGTCATATAAAGAACCTGTTAATACTGGATTTTGTGGATCAGAAATATCCAGGATTTGCATATAGTTATTATCTGTATCTCGGGTTATGTACGCGTAATCTCCCTGTATATCGACATCCTGTATATCATCCGCGGCGTAATAACCATCGATTGCAGGAGACAGAGGATCAGAAATATTAATAATCTCCAGTCCGTATTCCTCTGATACCACAAACGCATTATTACCCGAAACCTTGATCTTTAAAGTATTTCTGCCACCCAATTCAAGAGAAGCGGCAAGCTCAGGATATCCCGGATTGCTGATATCAAGCACTTTCAAACCACTTGTCCCATCGGCAACATAAAGGTAATCTCCATCAACAAACACATCATGAGTGGAATAGATGAAATTGGTTCCCAAACGAACCTCTGAAACAAAATTTGGCTCGGTGGGGCTGCTGATATCTATTGTTGCAATGATGTGATGATCCCCGATACCACAATAGGCGTATTCGCCTTTTATATCGATGCTGGTTGGATAAAATCCCCAAAAAGTACGTATATATTCCGGTGCACTTGGACAAACACAGTCATGTATTCTCAACCCACTATCCGGACTACCACTCCCGTCAAATATGTATTTCTCATATGAACCGATGATGTATGCATAGAATTTATACGTGTGACCTATACCCATGATACTATAAGGATTGCTGATATCAAATACTGTCATTTGGTGATTATTATTATCCTGGTATGTAAAATAGAGTCGATTGCCTGTGTTTGAAACACTGATGGACGTGATGGACAGGCCTTGATGTGTTCCTGAACATACAAATCCTCTATCAGCTAATACAGGGTTTAATGGGTCTCTGACATCAATCATTCTAAAAAAAAAGTCACCATCATAATCTTTAATCATCACATATCCGGGTATCACATGAAAAACATCATACCCGGAAATGCCGTAATAAAAGGAGTTTACCACCTCTGGATTTGACGGATCGGAAATATCCACTGTTTTTAATCCTTCATCCTCAGTTGTGTAGTATGCATAATCTCCTAGTGCATATATACCGGAATGATCCATGGTTTGAACGATTGATTTAATTTCCGGGTTATTCGGATTTGAAACATCGAGCAACATGTACCCGGTATATACATCGAATGTACCTCCAAAACATACTGTGTTTCCCGTAATTGAAAGCGAATTCAGGCGGCCTGGTACACTTAATGTGCTTGTAATATTTGGATTTGATGGATCGGTAATGTCTATTATTGATATGGAAATTGTATTAGTACTGTGTTTGTAAGTTGCACAACATACTATTTCACCGTTAGTGCAAATTTTGGTTGGACGGAGAACCTCGGTACACCCAAGTATTTCAGGTTCTTCAGGATTACTGATATCTAAAACCGCAAAGCCAATCATTCTATTTTGTCCGGCACCTTCACATACATAGGCGTAGTTCTCATAAAACACCATACGTGATGGACTACGTATTGAATATTTATACGACCCAACAATTTGCGGATTGAGTGGTATCCCTGACTGAGGTATTGCTGAAAGAACGTGAGTGTTTGTGTCAACATTCGGCGGTGATGCGCTGTCCCGGCATTGCACTCCAAACCAGTATGTTTGCCCGTTCACTAATCCTGTGAAAGTATAAGGTTCGTTTGTTGTTGCAATGATCGGGATTTCATCCCACGGATCGTTGTCATCATCCATATACAGGAGATATTCAACAGGGGGATTGCCCTCATCTGTCGCTGTTTCCCAATAAACATTAACACTTTCGTTTCCCGCACGAGCATTCTCAATTCCGATATTAGAATCCCACACTGGAGGTTCGTTATCCGGGCTTACTGTAATTGTTATCCTGTCAAATAATTCAAACAGGCCTGCGTTTGGTGATCTAGCGACCAGATAGCCGGTATATTCCCCGATTGGAACTCCGGCATTGTTGACAAGATTCAGTTTCCACGTTTGCGGTGTAACCTGCTCAAATTGAGAAAGAAGTTCATCAGTAATCTCCGGGCAATGCAGAAAGGTCTCTATGACATTCTCCTGCCAGTCGAGGACAGTTACCTCGACATCTGTTGATGCACCTGTACGTTCATATAGATAGCCCTGCGTGAAATCTGAAATCTCGTACGGCTCCTCGCAGTTGCCGGGGAAACAGGCGTCGATTGCGAATTGAATATCGTAATTCGAATCGGGGCAGTATATCTGCAGATTTTCTGTATATGATGCCTGCGCCTGGAAGTTACGTCGCGTTACAGTTTTCGCATATGCCATAAACGGATTAATCGGCAATCCCTCAGCAATATCCCACAATCCCGTCCAGTCATCAGCGTTTGAGAGTATATGCCCGACATCATCGGTGTATATGATAAGGCGTACATCGAACACGTTTAAATAAGATGAATTTTCAATCGTAACGCTTATATGAACAGTTTCAGTTACCGGGTCCCAGTATGTAACAATAATTGTGGGTGGCTCAATGGATGACCTCACCGAAAAATGCCTGTTCACTTCACGGTTTGGCTCGATTGTTGTTACGAGCGTTTCGGGATTAAATTGCATCACCCACGTACCAAGCAGATTTCGATTTGAATCGCCTGCGTTGGTTTCAGGCAGTGGGATAGGGGAATCGATGCCTGAATCCGGCTGAACAGTTACCGGATTCGATTTCCCGGATGAGCATCCTGAAATAAAAAAAACAAAAACGACACAAATCACAACTGAAACAATATGTATTTTCCGCATCCTGATTGCTCCCTGGATAATCTTATTACTGATATTTTAATAAACGCCCTTTGATGTCCCTCTTAACAATTTTACCACATTATTTAGATGCCCTTTCCAATAATTTGTGATATCATTATTCCGGTGCAGTAATATTATTTTTACAACTGTTACTTTAGGAGTATATTCATGAATACCCGCCTTATCTTAATCACTCTTTCTATCACGTTTGTATTATTAATGGGATGTTCCGGTGGGGGTAATACACCGATTACACCATCCGGTGAAATTTCCCACCAGTTCACAATTGACGACCTTCGTTCTCTGGCAGTCGATCAGACCGAACCGGGAAATTACTGGTCTGTGCCTTTGAATGTCGATGGCGAAATCTGGGCGTCAAATTACAACGAAAACGGAACTCTTCACCGGGCGATTGGGCCTGCTGTTGATGCGCCCGACCCGATGCTGTTCATTGATGAGCATCCTGAGATTTTCCTTGTTAATCCGGAAGACCTTATCGTGCTGAAGGATGAATATCATGATGGCATCCGTTATCTGATTTTCAATCAGACATATAACGGAATCCCGGTCGCGAAAAGCCGTGTCGATTTCAGGTATGCCAGAAGCGGCAGGCTTGTGATGATAGGCAGCGACGTTTTCCCTTTCATCAATGTTTCAACAACGCCGTCACTTTCATATAACACCGCGTATGAAATTCTTGCCAGCGATGTAATGGAGGAAACATCGCCCCAATTTAACGATTCCACTCTTGTTGTATATCCCGTTCCTGATACCGGAACGCTGGCGTGGCGAATCGATGCCGGCGACTGGCGCATGTACATTGATGCCAACTCCGGAGCGATTCTTAAACGAATACATAATGTCTGGGATGCATATACCGCGACTATCGAAAGCACAACCAAAATGACAAGTCCGCTTGACCCTGAAGTTGAGGTTTCCGGTTCATATGCGATGATCGGATATGCGGATGGCGAGGGATTTTGGGCAAATACGCTTGGCTACGGTTATTCAGATATCGATGGTGCCAGCATTTTCGTGTCAACTCATACTGAGTGTTTTGTAAACGCCGGTTTCCGTACACCTTGGGCGAATATCAAAGGTGGAGATGGCGGTCCGGCAGGATGGATTAATGATGGCACTCATATGGATTATATTTGGGATGATTCAAATTCCAAGTTAAGTGAACGAATAGTCTATTACTGGATGCATGCATCGTACGATTATGTGAAGAACATCGACCCCACATGCGATGCGCTTGATTTCGAGTGCACAGGTAATGTAAATGGAATTCCGATGTGTAATGCTATGGCAACTTCGGGTTCAATCAATTTCTACCAACCGGCGGATGGCTGCGCTGATACGGGGCATGTTCCCGATGTAATCATCCATGAATACGGCCATGTGCTGACATTCCACCAGTACAGCCAGGATGTTCCAATCGATGTACATGAGGGTTGCAGCGATTATTTAGCCGCGACAATAACCGACCAGTCGCATATCGGAAATGATATCAAAGGACCCGGAACCTATTTCCGCGATACAGACAACAACTACACATGGCCGGCACCGCAATGTGACGGCGAACCTCACTGCCTTGGGAACATTCTCTCAGGCGCGTTTTGGGATACCCGACAGATACTCGGGCGTGAATACACAGATTTTCTCTTTTTGTTCTCGCGCTACGGTGAACCGTTGTCTTTCCTGGATTTCCCGCCTGAGGTAATCATTCTCGATGATGACAACGATAATCCGCTTGATGGTTCCGCTAATTACGAGATTCTTTATGAAACGTGGTATGAGAATCATAATCTCGAATTGCCCGCAGCGCCGGATTTCCCGACTGATGGAATAAACATTGAACTTTATCCGGTCAAACCGCCAGTTACATTAAGTGCAGCTGATGGTGGAACTGTTGATTTTAATATCCGGCTCACAAATGAGGATCCATACGCGCTTATCGGATTCCATGTCTGGGCTGAAATGTATGTTCCGTGGTACGGTTTTTATGGGCCGCTTATTCCACCGGGCAGTCAGCCGACATCGCCAATCTACCTGCAGCTGGATCATGGCCAGTCATTCCAACTGACACTGCATCAGTGGATTCCGCCGAATCTTCCACCGGGTACATATACGTATCATGTGAGAGTAGGCACATATAATCCTCAGGATTTAATGGACGACGCGTGGTTTGATGTTGAGCTTGTGGAGTGATATGTTAAATATTTAGTATGGAAATTATCGGGCATGAAATATTTCATGCCCGTTTTGCATGTTTCTCCTTGGGAGCGCCGGAATTTTTCCGGCGGGGGAGCGCGAAAGCGCTCCCGTGAAAAGGCGTGAACGCCTTTATGCGCCGGATACAATCCGGCGCTCCCAGGGGGGGTAATATTTCCAACATCGTTGCATAATAGCTAACCGAATACCTTTTTAGGCTGTCCCCTTTTCCTCTTTTCCATAATAAATAGCTTGATATAAACTTTATTTAATAATATAATTGACGAAGTAATGAATGAATAGATGGAGGCGCCCCATGAGGAATGCAAAACCATTTTGGGTCAAAATTAATTTTACATTTGCGATTTTTTTTCTGCTGTTTCTGTCCGTTTTTTCAGTAAAACTCTCTTACGCGGATACATGTCTTCGTGGTGTTCCTGAATATCTTGAAAGAGTAGTTTCACCTGTGCGTGCCCAAGCATGTCCCAATTCCGGTCTTCTATGCACTTACGGGATAATGGAAAGCAGATATGAGCCTGCATGGTGTCTCTATGGTGTTAATATTTTTACGACTGTAAGCCGCTGCAGGATTCGATCAGGTGAAGAGGCGCCTTCTCCTATTTGGAATTGGCCTCGATGGTTAGGTGGTGATACTTTGCAAGGGCCTTGTTTTCCACCAGTCGCGACAGCTCCATGTGGAAGTCCTTATGAGGTAACTATTTGGTATCAGTGGGTTTACGCGTTGGAACCTGAGGGAGCTTGTGATCCAAGCGATTGCTTTTTCTGTCAGGATAATATTGACGATATACCGGATTGTGGGCTTTTAAATTCGAGATGTCCTGATTAAAGATAATGATTGTTTTAAGATAATTGTCTTATTTCTTTAGCATCTTACATTGGAGGAATAAAATGAAACCAAACGCATATTTAATGATTTCGATGGTTTTAATTACCTCATCGTTCCTGGTTTTTGGATGTTCATCATCGATAAAGCCAATAAAACCAGGGGAGACAGCCGGCGATAAAACTGTGGTTGGCGCATCTCCTCTCCAGACAGAACGTGCAACAGCGGGGACAAGACTGACATTCCCTGTAGGTAACGATTTATACGATTCAAGCTATTTCCAACTCAATGCTTATAGAATTTATCTGGCTAAAGATATTCGTCTTTACAGACGTGTTACCGGCGCATTTCCGGAATCAATGTCTTCTTTTGTCCGAAGCGGCTTCCCATTGCACTGGCCTCGAAATGTCATGACGGGAGCGCCGGCAGGCGTTTTAGTCGGGAGAGATTTCAATCTTGATAAATCGGATCGAGGTTTGATCAAATGGGAAAAATTCAGTGACGATCATGCAAAAATGACATTTGTGGATCTCGACTATAAAGCTTTTCGTGATGAGGGAACAGAAAAATGGGTTGAGAATTATATCGAATTCAGGTGGAGAAATTGGGAATCATATAGAGGTGAAACACACGAAGATTATCGTCGTGCATTCAGGGCAGGATTACGTCCAGATGAGGACGTTAAAGAGAAAGTGATTGATATCATAGGTGGAACAATCCCGGTCAATGATGTTTTATCGAAAGAAAATCGGATGATATATGGGATGTGCGGACAGCTTCATCTTCATGTTTGCGGAGCAGCAAGTGATTACTATTTCAGCGAAAAAAACTTCACTTTACCCCCAGCTTTTGTGGATTTATATTCTGGTTATACGGATAAACCAGGTTTTCAGTGTGAACACAGCCTGATCATTCTTGAAAATTTTGCTGACTTTGCCAACCTGCTTAAAACCTCAGGCGCGGATTTCAAAATAGGATTTGACTACATTAAAAACGCTCAATACTCATGGCTCAAAATCGGCGATGAGACACTCATCGCGTTTTGCAGGATGTCTAACCCCGATAATGCTTATGGTATAGGCTCTCAGTATCTTGGAATTGAATATGGTCGAAATGGAGAGAATATCGACCCTGACTACGCTGGTTATAGATCAATGGCGGATATGTCATCGCCTATGATAACTGCAAACAACCTTGACCAGATTGATATTCCGAATGAAATTACCATCTCTATTGAGGATATCCCTCTCGGAGAATAAACGATTTTTCACACAACAGATTAGTTATTTCACCAGGTTGTCACCTATGTCATAGTATGGTAATTAATGGGCATGAAACATTTCATGCCCGTTTTGCATGTTTCTCCCTGGGAGCGCGAAAGCGCTCCCGTGAAAAGGCGTGAACGCCTTTATAGGCCGTCACTTAGGTTGAAAAACCTCTATTCATGATAATCGATAGATAACAATACATTGGGAGCATCGTTGAATATTTAAATCCAGTTTCTCATGGACGGCAATGTTAGATCGAATTATTCAGAGAATTTCATGAGGAAACAATCCTCTTGACCATGAGAGGTGATTTCGTTTACACCATTTCCTTGTTCAAAATCTGGGGTTCTTCTGAAAATACCGCCAATTAGAAGATTGCTTGAATTGTCAAACACCAAACTATTACCAAGGACAGCCCCATATTCTCCACCCAAGGATTCAGCCCATAGGAATGTACCGTTTGTGTCGTATTTTGTCAGGAACATACCGCCATATTGACCCGTTGCATGCATATCAACACCGGCACTGGGGTCGAGGTCGGCGTATTGCCTAAACCAGCCAGTATTATAAACATTTCCTGAACTGTCAGTTATAACTGCTTGTGGGAAATCTCCCTCCCCATGTGCGGTTCCCCAAGTATTAGCCCATCGAAAAGTACCGTTCCAGTCAAAAGAAGCAACAAAAACATCCTTTTCTCCGTTTGACATGTGTAAATCAACACCAGCACCCGGGTCAAAATCTACGCTTTCTTCAAACACGCCAGTAACATACACATTACCGAAAGCATCCGCACTCAGGTCTTCTGAATGCTCAGACAATGGTCCGCCAAACATGTGTCCCCACTGGTAGTTTCCATCCAGGTCAAACATGCTGAGGAAAATATCAAAAAGATTATCGGAAAAAGACTCATGTAAATCCTCACCAGCTCCAGGGTCGAGGTCTATGATTCCTGTAGCATCACCTGTAACATAAACATGTCCTGAATTATCGTATTCCACATCGACACAATATTCGTGAGTATACTCACCCCACTGTATTGCCCATTGGAAATTTCCATTCAAGTCCAGTTTAGCAAGATATGCATCAGGGCAAAACATTGTTGTTCCTGTTTCGCTGCAATTATGAGATGAATGAATATCCATGCCATTTCCAGGATCCAAGTCAATGTTGGCACCAGTTATTTCACCTGTATAATAGATGTATCCTGAATCATCAAAGCAAATACCCTTTACATTGTTAGAACCAACATTAGTACCACCTATTGGTCCCCAGGTACCTACTGAGACAAAATCACCATTTGAGTCAATAACACTGATAAAAGCCCAGTCTGAAGAGTAAGCTTGGTGGTTTTCTTCGCCAGGTCCCGGGTCAAAATCTACTATTCCGTTAAATACACCGCCAACCCAAATGTTTTCAAAGACATCAACACCAATTGACAATGGAATACATTGTTCGATTCCTCCCCAGCTTTTACCCCAGATGAAATTTAAATTTGAATCGAATTTGCTTAAAAAAGGACTACTACATTCCTGATAAGGAGTACCTGAAGTATGTAAATCCTCTCCCGGTCCAGGATCAAGGTCGATTGTACATTCATATTGACCTGTAACATAAATATTGCCAGAATTCGCGACAGTAACGTGTGTATCGCTGTCAGGGCATGTTCCTCCCCATGTTACGACTGAATTTGAACCGACTCCTGATTTTTCGATATTCGCGCTGAAAGCCTGGTATGTCGCAAATTCCGGAAGTATCATCCATTTTAGTTCGATACCATCATCGGTGTACACGATTGTGTCTGTCTCTCCTCCCTCGAATGTTGTGCTGGGGGACCTGGAATCCGTAACCTTGACAAGTCCTATATAATCACCAGCTCGAAGTCCATTTTCGTTTGAGAAAGAAGCGGTATAAGTAAGAGGATCATCCCAGCCGTTTGATGATGTGTCAGTCGTTGTGGCTTCAACAAGAGTGCTGGTCATATAGAGGACTTCAACTGTAACAGTCTCAATATCCGATTGTGCGAAAATGTGATCGGTGTTATCAGTATCCGGGAAAGAATCTGCGATAGTCGCACCATGATTCCAGTCATAGACATCAATAGTTACAGTGGATGGTGCGTCGTCCGTCCAGGTTACAGGAGGAACCACAACTTTCCATGCAGGTTTGCGATTGAATTCAGGAACATAATATGTTGGGTCCAGTCTTTCAGGTTTCTTTGCGCTGGCGCCATAACCCATTGTCAGGTAAAGCTTAAACCGTAGTGGAGAGGGTCGAAAGTAAAAAGTTTTCTTTGAAATTAAAACACTGAAATCCTGCCAGTTGGTTCCCATCTCAAATCGGTTGTTATTGCTGTTTTCATAACAGATTTTGTACGGTGCGCATCCCAGTATGTATGAATATAGCAAATCAAGTGTATAACCGTCCGCGTTCAGGATGATACCTGTGTATGCACCCGGATAATTAGGCGGAAGTTTTGTCAGGAGATAATCATGAGGGGCAGTTTCTTCGATTGTTAATTCCGGTGCGAAAACAAGAGCGAGGTCAAAAATATCAAGGTCAAGGCGGTTTGTCGCTGATGGTCCCTCGCCAGGATCACCTTTTGGAAAAGGATGTTTTATGGATAAGTCAATACTTATATTCTTGTCACTATCAAAAGATAATCCTTTGAGCCTAAGGCAATCGGGACATGGCGTTATCATGAAATATGGCAATCCGCTTACGATGAAGGATTCCCCTAATGAAGAGGTTCTCGTGGGTGTCAGTTCGGCGGTGCCATCAGATGAGATACTCAAGCTGTACTCATTAAACAGTTCAAACATACTATAGTTCTGGTTTACAGCAAGCATTTGTGAGTTTGGAATATTCGGGGAAACTGAACTGTTACCACTGTTAGAGCATCCCAATGTAATTATCATTAGAACTAAAATCTGGTAAGCAACTATGAGTGATTTCATTTAATCTAACCTCACTTGTTTAGTAATCAAGTCTATTAAAGACAGTACATATATTAGACTATTTTTACCTTGAGATGTTTGGATATTTTTATAGTATTTTTTTCTAGTATAATATTATAGAATTATCTCCACGCTGTTAATAAACTGCATGATTCGTTCGATCATTTTATATTAGGCTGTCCCTTTTTTCCAATTATCTCGTTGTGTTTCCCTATTTATGCGCATTTCGGGAATTATGCGCCATGTTTCTCAACGTAAATATCTTCTCCCTTATCACTGAATAATTCACTCTGTTCAACGACCATTTAAGTACGGACATTTGCCCTGCTCAGTAGTATAATACTCAACCGAAAATGGACACAAAACACTGGATAGACACACACTGCCATATCGGGATGTGCGACTTCATCTCCGAGAAAGATCTAATCAAACACGCGCATGATAACAACGTTGATATTCTGCTGGATGTTGCTATTGATGGGCAATCATGCATGGAAGTTATCGCGCGCGCTGAACGGTATGATGAGGTTTACGCTGTAATTGGAATTCATCCGCACGATGTAAAAAACGCGACAGATGCTCATCTCGATTTCATCGCCGATAATTTCAATCATACGAAAGTCGTAGCGATAGGTGAGATTGGGCTTGATTACTATCGCGATTACTCTCCACGCGATTTGCAAAAGCAGTTTTTCGAAACACAACTGCGATTTGCCGGTGAGAACAAAATGCCGGTTGTGATTCATTCACGCAAGGCATGGGATGATACGCTTGAGATTGTGAATGATGTTAGGCGCGATTTTCCTTTAAGCGGGGTTTTTCATTGTTTCGGATATAGTCCGCATGAGGCTGAAATCTGTGTTGATTTGGGGTTTCATGTTTCATTCCCCGGCGCGTTGACATACGAACATTCCAAAAAATTAAAGAACACGGCTAAATCAATCCCGATGAATCGGGCGTTGATTGAAACCGATTCGCCGTTTATTACTCCGGCTAAATTCAAGAAGCAGAGCAGGGGGAATCTTCCGGGGTATGTAGTCGAGACAGCGAAAGCGCTTGCGAGCATACGCCAGATGGAACTTGATATTCTCCAGAATCTTCTGTTTGAAAATACAATGGACTGTTTCCCAAAACTTGCATCCGCATTGGAAAAGAGTTAGGCGGTGGGGTATAATCCCTTTTCATATCTGGTCTTGCTTAATTACCCGGTGAGAAATATCAGATAGAGGTAACTGACTATGTATATTGAACAAATGCTGTATGAATATTTCCAGGTAACATATACCGGCTGGGGCGGCTTGCTGTGGACAATCGGTCTGCGCCTTGTCGAGACGCTTCTTGCGATTGCAATCGCGTTTTTGGTAATGATTATTATTCAACGGATATTTAAAAGTTTCGTCAGCAATGTCATTCCGAAATTCCTGAGTGTGGGAAGCGAGGAAGAGCGAATTGAACGAACAATGAATGTTGTAACAAGCGTTGTTCGATTCCTGACAATCTTTTTCTGGTTTGTGTGGGTGTGGTTTATCGTTCTGGTTGTCATGCAGGAAATCGGAGTGCTGGGCGGGGCGGTTTCAATAGTGTCATGGATGTCTGTCCTCTATAAATTATGCCTGATATTTGTAATTCTAATCGGTGTGGAACTGGTGCTGACGTTTATCAATTTCGCTGTGGACAAGTGGGTTGAGTCGGTCGAGGATGATGATCCCGCTTTCAGCGATGCGGAAAAGCGCGCGCATACAATTAGTTATCTTCTGAAAAGCACGCTGAGATACATTTTGTATTTTGTCGGGTTTATGATGATTCTCAAGGAGATTGGGCTGGATATCGGCCCAGCGCTTGCCGGTGCCGGTGTAATGGGTTTGGCAATCGGTTTTGGCGCGCAGACACTTGTGAAGGACGTTCTCTCAGGATTCTTCATTCTGTTTGAGGGGCAGTTCCATGTTGGCGATTTTATTAAAGTTGGCAGCATTTCGGGAACAGTGGAGAAAATGGCGCTCAGGCTGACTGTAGTTCGATCATTCGATGGCGCGTTGCACATGTTTCCGAACTCATCTCTGGGTACGGTTTCCGTTCTGTCGCGTGGATACTCTCGGGCGATTGTTGAAGTTGGAGTAACCTATGACGAGGATATTGATATTTTAAGAACAGCGATACATGAAATAGTGGATACGTTCGAACATCCCGACCTTCTGGATCGGCCTGTGGTCATGGGAGTTACAAATCTTGGCGATTTTGATGTAACATTCAGGGTCGCGGTTCGAACCAAGCCGCTGGCGCACTGGTCTATAGAAAGGGAACTAAGGCAGGTAATTAAGCGAGGGTTGGATGAGCGCGGCATTGAAATTCCATTCCCGCAGCAGGTTGTTCATTACATACAGGATGATGTTAAAAAGGTCGCGCAGCCGGTCTTGGCGAAACAGGTTAAAAAAGGTGATTCAACGGAAATCGTGCCGAACGATACTATTGACAATGGAGATTCTGATTAATAACTGATGCCTGAACTGTGGAAATATAGATTCCTTTATGTCGCTGCGATTATCGTTCTGTTTGCGCTTGATCAGGCGACTAAACTATGGGCGATTATGATCCTGGACCATCGCAGCATGGTTTACACAATCATTCCCAAATATCTTGAATTGAGAATTCTCTATAACACCGGCGCCGCATGGGGCATGTTTGCAGGATGGACTCAGGGGCTTGCGGTTATGTCAACCGTGATGATAATTGTAATCCTGACAATTCTGGGGAAAACAACCCTAAAGGATCGCCTTCTGGGATGGGCGTTGACATTTCAGGTTGCAGGCGCGCTGGGCAATCTCTATGACCGCCTTTCAGACAGGCGGGGAGTTGTTGATTTTATAAATGTATATATTCCGTGGGGTGGGGGAGAAGGAGAATTCTGGTATAACCTTGCGGGGAAAGTCGGCTGGACATCAGCGCAGACATATTTCGCGAAATTCGATTCCCTCTATGACTACCCGGTTTTCAATTTTGCAGATATCTGGGTTGTGATAGGAACGGTGCTTTTGCTGACTTTCATCCTGCGAATGCCTCCCGAAAGCGAATCCAAACCCGTGGGTGAATCCGAATCAGCTGAATCCAATATTGTTCCGTTGGATGCAGCCAACCAGGAAAAAAGCGATAACGAAAAAGGAACTTTTGCGCAAATAAAAAACGATCCTCCTTTAGAAAATAAAGTAAAAAGAGAGACAGGCGAGGATGAAATCCCCGACTGATGATAACAACAGGCTTGCTTTTCAAGCTGATATCGATGGGGAGCGTGTCGATGCTTTCCTTGTGCGCATGTTAAAAAGCGAGTCGAGCACGGTTTTGTCGCGTAGTAAAATCCAAAAACTAATCACGGATGGCTTTGTGCATGTGGATGGTTCCACATGTAAGAAGAACCATATTCTCACGCTTGGGGAGCAGGTTGAAATAACAATCCCCGCAGATAAGCCTTTAGTTATAGAGGGAGAGGATATTGATTTTGACATTCTTCATGAGGATGATGATTTATTAATTGTGAACAAGCCTGCTGGTGTAATCACTCATCCAACGGAATTGATGCCATCCGGCACACTGGTTAACGGTTTAATTGGCAAGGGGATTCAACTCGCGCATGCTGGAGGGAAATTCCGTCCGGGAGTGGTTCATCGCCTCGACAAGGAAACAAGCGGGATACTGGCGTTCGCAAAAACAGATAAGGCATATTTCAGCATGGTGGATATTTTTAAACAGCGACAGATAGAGAAATACTACCGCGCTGTAGTCATAGGAAACATGCGGGATTTGAAAGGCTCGTTTGATTTGAATATCGGACGCCATCCCAAAAACCGTGTAAAACAGGCGGCCATGAAAGAAGGCGGCAAGGAAGCGATAACAGATTACAAAGTGCTTGAGCGTTACTTCGGATTTGACTCGCTTGAACTTCAAATCCATACGGGAAGAACTCACCAAATTAGAGTTCACCTTGCGCACTCAGGGCGCTCTGTTTTAAATGACCATGTTTACGGCACAAGGAAATTGACTGAACATATCAGGTGGCTTGGAATGAAAGGTCTTCCGGCAGACAGAATGGGCAAACTGATGAAGAAAGTCAAAGCGATTGTGTTGGAATACCATGGCATGTTCCTTCACGCTGAAAGATTGATTTTCCGGCATCCGGTATCGCATTTAGAGCTGAATATAACCGCCCCTTTGCCGGAATGTTATTCACAATTACTTGAGGTTTTGCGCGATCTGGCACGGGAGGATATGGAATAGTGGCTTTGAAATACGAGATTATCGCTGAATGTTCACAGACCAAAGCCCGATTGGGCAGGATTACAACGTCGCGCGGAATTTATGAAACGCCTTTTTTCATGCCCGTTGGCACGATGGGAGCGGTCAAGGCGGCTCATACCTGGGAATTAAAGGAACTCGGATACGAGGTCATGCTGTCAAACGCGTTTCATCTGTATCTCAGACCCGGACATGAAATTGTAAAGCAGACAGGTGGAATACACAGATTCATCGGATTCGATGGCGGCAT
>CBDURE010000046.1:0-24496 GCA_965369605.1 uncultured bacterium | reverse complement strand
CAGCTTCGAGGTTACCCCTCACTAACGTTCGGGGCTCGGATAATTCTGAAATATTTCTACATTCAATAACAAGGTTTTAAGCATTTTCTGAATATCCCATGCAATTCCAACCAGCGAAATATAGCTTACAATCCCCATAAACACTGGCTTTATGGGCTTTTTCAGGACGACTAGTTACTTCTATCCAGTTAAAATCGAATGAAAGCAGAAAAAGCAGAGAATACTCTAAAATGGTAGTAATAAAGACCTCACCCCCGACCCCTATCCTGCATGTTTAAACCATGTCCGTGGGCAAAACAACATGGTGGAGTGGGGACTGGGGGTGAGACCTGATTTACCAACACTATTTCGATGTTTTCATGAAAGTAACCATGCCTACGACAAGGAAAAGTATGTTGGTCGCCCAGGCGGCAAGCTCCGGCGGACGTACAAGCCCCTTCTCGCCAAGCGATTTGAAAACGGTTTGCATGATGTAATAAATGAAAATCAGCACAAGCGCCATGAAAACGCCGCTGTAACGTTCCTTCCGCGGATTTATCACGCTGAACATAAACGCAACGAAACTGAAAATCGTGCACGCTACCGGGGTTGAAAATTTGAACGCCAGATGTGTCCGGGCAATTGAGGGGTCCTGCCCGGATTGCTCAAGGTTGGTTATCTGGTCCTGAAGGTCACTGGCTGCCAGCCCTGCCGCACCTGATTTATCCGTATGAACCTGCTGAAGGTCCTCTGGAAAATCAAGCCTGAGCACCCTTACCTTTTCAGTATATATAAGCGGGCGATACAGGTCGCTTGCATCGAATACATGATGATTCGCGTCCGGCATCATAACCTCATCATTTTCAAACCTGCCGGAGTGCGCTGTGTAGATATGTATTCTTTTCTCCGCTTCATCGTTAAACCAGATAACGGGGCGAGTTAGTGTTTTGTCGTTGACATTGAATTTATTTACCGCGATTATGAAATCATCGGAGCGTTTAAAAAATATATTGCTTTTTAAATGAAATTTCTTGCCCTTTATTTTCTCCTCTTTGATCATATCCGACATTTCAGTTGCAGCGGGTACCAGTTTTTCCCCCAGATAATAGGTTGCCCCGCTGAATGCGAATGAAACCAACAAAAGGGGAATCATGATCCTGGTCAGCGAAATACCACCGGCGCGCATCGCGACCAGCTCGCTGTCCATTGCGAGACGGCCTACCGATAACATTACTCCAAACAGTGTCGCGACCGGCAGTGAGAGCACCATCGATGCCGGTGTGTCCAGCAGCGTTATCAAAACAAGGTCCATGAACTTGACTTTTTTCTGAAAAATCAAGTCGCTGAGAGCGTAGAAATTATTCCCGATAATCAGAATCGTGAATCCAAGGATTCCCAGCAGTACAAAAACCGCGACTTCACGCATTATGTATCTATCAAGTAATTTCATCTACTTTCGAGCCTTTATCAAAAGCGGAATTGCGATGGAAAAGTAAATTATATTCTGGCCCCATGCTGCCAGCCAGGGAGTCAGCATCCCCTTATGCCCCATCGAGCGCATGACAGTCATCATTATCCAGTAAACTGTAACCAGAATAAGCGCGATTATTATCCCGCTATAACTCTCCTTGCGCGGATTAGATACGGCAAACAGAAGCCCGACAATCGCAAACGCGAGATTCGCTACAGGAATCGAGAATTTAAAATAGTAATCCGTTTCCTGCGCCGATACTTTCAAATTATGCTTCTTGAACCTGTCAATCAGTTTCTTTAAATCGCCTGAAACCATCTCCTGCGGTGTCCTCTGCTCGCCATATAACTTGCGAATCTCGCGGGAAATATCCTTTGTCGATTTCTTAAAATAATACTGCTGATCGATATGGCCATCCTTGTTTATCTCGTATTTAACCCCATCCTCAAGTACAAGATCATCGCCCTTGATTGCACCATGAATGACATCCGAAATGTCCGGGAAGCCATATTCCTTTGTTTCGAACACCATTACGTTGCGAAGGTCTTTTTTTTCTTCATCGAATTTTTTCGTGTAAAGCACAAGCCCGCCGGGGATTTTGAAAAAGACATTCGCCTTCGCGTTTTCCATTACCTCACTAAGGAAAAACTGCCGTATGTAATTCTGCGATATGTGATTAGCGTTCGGAACTACAATCTCATTCAGGTAAAAGCTGCCTATGCTGATTACGGATGCCATAAACACCAGCGGCATGATAATTCGCAAAAAACTAAGCCCGCCGGTTCGCATGGCTACAATCTCGCTGTCTTTAGCTAACCTGCCCATTGTCAGCATGACTGCGAAAATGGTCGCGACCGGAAATCCGAGAACGAACATCGCGGGTATCCGCAAAATCAGAATCTGCGACACCACGAAGAACGGTATCCGTTTGTTCATTATCAGGTCGCTCATGAGGAAAATCGTGTTGCCAGTCATCAGTACAACGAACCCGAAGATTACTGCTCCGAAGAAGACCATAAATTCCGTTGCTATGTATCGGTCAAGTATCTTCATTTGTCACAAAACGGAATATTGTACACTATTCCTTTCTCATTTAGTAATATCGGCACTTCATTTGAAATTGCGTTTTCCAGCTTATAATACAATTGAGGATATAGAGAGGTTCATTTTGGGGATAGTAAAAAAATAAGGGCAAAACCCTTATCATGTTCTGTCTCCTTTAAACTCGGTTAGAAATAAATCAATGAATGAAGAAAACTGGAATTCTCAGCGCCGGCAATCAGTTTGCCTGACCCTGTTTTGAAGTTATAAATGTAATTCCCACCGATTAGCAGATGTTCTTCATCCAAATAAACCGGCTGGCCAATGGCTATTGATTCCTCCGCGAATTCCACGAATCGCTGTTCTTTTGTTTCACAGTCTATCAGAAGCATATTTGGTGAATAATCGAACGTCACAATCAGCTCGTTCGTTTTTTTTCTATATGTAACTCCAGATGTCCGCAAATATGTTGGCTCTCCTTTCTTGAGATACACTTGCCCGGACTTCCTATCTACATCATCCCTGAGTGCGGGTTGCATGGGGAATTCAAAGGAATTCATAACTTTGAAAGTTAGTGGATCAACCAATGCAAGCCCTTTGGGGTATAAAGAGCAAAATTCGTTACGGCCAGGCAAAAACTTAAATTTCCCAACTGGCACTTTCTTCATTTCCTGAGTTTTTAATATTTCGAGTTTTTCAACATCAACGCTTATGAAATGACTACGGTTTTTGAAATAAAACTCTGTTCCATCGCCGGTAGAAACATTATTGCCTATTGCAAAAGAACGTCCCAGCTTCTTGAAAATGACCGCCTTTTCAACAAAGGGTTTATCCCCCAGATTAAGCAACGATAGTGTCCAGGAATCATCGCTCTGGTCAGGTATCGCTAAAGCATCGCCTTGGCAGGATACCGCAAAATATCTGTTATTCCCAAGTGAGTGAAGAACATATACTCCAGCGAGGTTTTCAGGAAGCTCAAAGTAACCGTTAATCCCCCCCGTTGCCATATCGATTTCAAGAATACGGTTATTTTGAAAAAGGTGTGCCCTGGATACAACAAGAAGCACTTTTGGATACTCAGCCGCAGCAAGGCAAAATGATTCAACCGACCAGGTTTGATATGGAGAATAATTGGCCCAAAGTTCGCAGAAATCCAGCCTTATCGCATATATTGCATATCCGGAAAGCCACATAAGAGACTTACCTTGTTCAGGAAGCTTATCAGTTTTCCTCTCAGCACGATTAACCATTTGTTCAGGAATACTATAAGCATCTTTCCCCATCTTTTTTTGCATGGCCTTAACGCGGTTATCCACACGGAGTCGTTCCGTCTTGAACTTAATTACACCGAGTGGTAATTATTCAACGGTAAAATCAGGATTAACAAGAATGGGAACAATTGGATGTTCATAGGAGCCATCATTGGGAGAACCTACTTTACGCAAGGTGGAAATTATAGGAGGTATGCTTAATTGACCATATTCCACTTCCTCTAGTGATGGAGGAGGTGGAGGAGAGCTTTTCTCCTCACATGCAATGCAGGAGCAACATACGAACAGTACACCGATCAGGATAATAAAATATTTTGTTATCTTTTCCAATAGCCTCATTCTACACCATCACGACCATTATGCGAATTAATTAAATCACCGGGATAAACATGCCAGCTGGGTGCTGATGTGCTCCCTATTTTTGTACCAGCTTGAGTTTGGGCTTTATGGGTGAAACGATACGAAATTGTACTTCCACTCGCAAAACAACATAAAATAACCGAGCCCCGAACGTAAGTGAGGGGTAATACCGGTGATGCCAGTACTCACCCACCTCTCACTAACATTCGAGACTCGGTTTTCCCCGGCGAAGGGACACCGGGTTACGATTTATTTAGCGCAGGTTTAACCCAGCTCGGCGTCGGGTTTCCAGACTTTCCAGACCTTCCCAACTAAATCGGGGCTTGGTTTGAGAGTTGTCTTGCCCGGTTGCCATCCGGCGGGACAGACCTCTCCGGTTTTCTTCACATGCTGATACGCCTGAACCTGGCGAATGAGCTCCGCGAAATTACGCCCGACGGGTGGTGTCATAACCTCCATCGCCTGGATTATTCCATCGGGGTCAATAAGGAATCGACCGCGAATATTCACGCCGTTTTCTTCATCATAGACGCCGTATAATTTACCGATACGACCTCCCGCGTCCGAAAGCATCGGGTATGGCACGCCGCCGTCAACCATTTTTGACAGTTCTTCCTCCTGCCATATTTTGTGGCTGAACTTGCTGTCAACGCTTATCGCGAGAACTTGTACGTCCAGTTTTTTCAATTCATCGTATTGGAATGCGACCGCACTCAGCTCTGTAGGTCAGACATAGGTGAAATCACCCGGGTAGAAGCAAACCACCACCCACTTGCCCTTAAAATCGGATAGTTTAACATTCGTAAATCCCTTGGATAGGTCATAGGCGGATGCCTCAAAATCGGGGGCCTGTTTTCCGGCTGTAGCTGTCATTTTTCTCATCTCCTTGGTTTAGATTTGTGCTGCTTGAAAATCACCAAAAGTCGCAGAAGACTTTCGATTGTATTCTATGCGCAGTTTGCCTCTTAATCAATGCTAAATATAAGACATTCTTATAGTTCAGCGCTGGCGGATAGGTTTATCCGATTGTCGCGCAAATCGAAGACAAAAACCGAGCCCCGAACGTGAGTGAGGGGCAGGCGGATTAATCCAAAACTCACCTACCTCTCACTAACGTTCGAGGCTCGGTTTTATCTGGAATTGGAAAATGTTCCAAAGGGAGCTGATTCCACCTTTCACTTTTAGATTTATCATGTTAATTTGTTCAGTATTTCCTTAGTATCTACATCGAACTTTTGAAAATCATATATTCTAAACACATGCAATGTCTTTTTTTGCATTTCATGCAAGAAAGTATCTTCGAAGTCCCTTAGCAAGGTGTAAGTTTTTTTTAAGCTTCTACAAATTGGTTGATTCATATTTTTTGAAACGTATCTTTTTGAATCATATCTGATTGTTGGTGTATCCCTTGCTGTGAATATTGCAAGTTCATCCTTTGTATCTACTCTTCCACCTTCTTTATCCATGATGCTTCTAAATCGGTAAAAATAATCGCTAAGGCTTTCTTTCCATTGTGCTTTTTTGTAAATTGAAAAAGATGCTTCTGAGTTATTATGTGATGATAAAGAAGCGAATTTTTCTTTTAATTTTTCAATTTTCAGTTGATCTTCTTCCGTTGAACCAATAAATAATCTTTTTTCCTGGATTGTGTTTGGTACAACTCTAAAACACAATGAGGCGCATAATTGTCGCATTTTCAGATTTTCGTTCTTGTTTAAAAGAACTTTCTTCACTTGTTCAAAAAAATAATTATCATCCAAATGGATAAATCTATCATTTTTTGAGTCCTCTACAATCTTCAACCATTGTTTATAACTTGGCAATCCTTCACCATATACAAAATCACCTTCTTTGTCATTGAGCTCAATCAAATGAAAAGCAATTCTTTGTGCGATGTATTCCATAATGGATAATGCTCTATGAAATAATATTTGAGTGTACCAGTAGTATTTAGCAAGGTAAAAATGCTCTAGTGCATTTAATCCTTTAAGATCAATCACAATGCATTCCATTTTTTTACCAATATCAGCTTTATCTCTTACTTTTTTAGGTATTTTTATTTTAGTAAAGGATTCGCTCAAATAATTAAAATCATAGTTACCATACGGAATGCCGGTCTTGCTGGAATCTCTTAGCAGATAATCCATATTATCTGCATCAATGTGTGATTTAATTAGTTGATTAAAATAATTAAATGGGCCGTTTCCAATTATTGAATCACAGATTGCATCCTTTGCATCATCATCTAATTTGTCATCAAGAGTTGCGTCCAAGACCTGTCTAGCAACTGTTTTACTTATGTATTCATGATTCAGGTTAATTTTGCTTTTATTCGTTTCCGAATTTATGTTAGTTCCATAATTTTGTTTAGAACCTTCAAGGAGCAACTCATACTCAAAACCTTTATCCACTTCCTTTTTTTCGAAACTCCTATAAACATTCTCAATTGTATGGGAAAATGGATAATGGCCTATATCATGCAAAAGAGCAATCAACCTTAAAAGACATCTATCTTTCTTGCTTACTTTTAAATGCAAACATAAACGATCCATGACTGCCAATACACCTATTGAATGGCTAAATCGTGTATGATTAGCTTCTGGGAAAACTAATGATGCAAAGCCTAACTGTTGAATCCGTCTTAATCTTTGGAATTGTGGTGTGTTAATAATTCTAATTTCATAATCAGCGAGGTGGACTGTTCCATGAATAGAATCAAAGATTTTTTTTCCTTTCTTAAAATCATTAAGGTCTAATTTAACTTTCATAAGTATGTTTGTTATTTAGAATCGCTAACTTTTAAAGCATCATTATACAATTCATCAAAAAGTACATTTTCCCCTTTTAGTTCTTTAATCCTTTCTTCAATTAATTCCCTTCTTATGTCACTATCATCTATATCATTATACTTCTCACATAACATAACCAATGTCGCAAAATATTCTAATTTTCGCATTTCAATATCTTCAAATTTATTATTATTTTTAGAATTGTCAACAATTTGTTTGACAAAAGATGGAAGAGTTTCCAAACTCTTTTCAATCAGACGTTCACCCTTTTCAGAAAGTTTTGCAGATTTTAGCTCATCAGACTCTTGCGTTTTACTTATTTCATATCCAATCTGAGTTAATTCAGGAGAGTAAGGGCCATGAATATAAAGTCCATAATTCGGTCTCAAATAGTTTAATGATGATGTCTTGAATAACAGAAAGAGTAGTTTCTGGAAGATTAAACGTTGATTAAAATCACGTTCAAATTCTTCAAAATCTACACCTAATGCTTTCCCAAGTAAGAAAATCGCTTTGGTTGTAGAACTAGACATTTTTTCTCCTTCTCCCTTGTTCTCAAGTCTAATATAATCAAAGCTTCGCTTTGATTATATTAGACTCAAAGAAACATGTCAACGGTTTTAGTAAAATAATGTTTAGTTTTAACCATGCAACATTTTTTCATGAATGATAAATAAGCTCTTTATTCAGGCACCTCAAGCCTAATCACCAACCGACCGCCCTCCTCCTCAGCCATGACCATTACTCCATCGCGCGTGATGAAATAGTGCCCGAAGGTTATATCATTCACTTTCATGTCAACCTCGTACGCTATTATCTTCCCACCGCCATATTCCATTTCATGCTTGATTCTCGGTGTCATGGTCAGATTATAGGTATCCTGCTGCGCGATGCTTATCACGTGAAGCGTTTCAGTGCGTCCGGTTTTAAGGCGTGGCTGGCTGCAGATTAACGCCATCTGGCCAATGAAATTATTGTCGAACAGAAAGGCATCGTCGGGGAGCTCTTTTATGAAAGCCTCATGTTCGTCATCGCCGGGTTTTTGGTGCTGAAAGTGCGCGCGTCCGTTTTCAAAACTGGCATGGATACTGTAATGGCCGTCCATTGTGCTTTTTCTCCCGAATGACGAGTCAATTTCCCTATCGTAGCTATGCAATCGCCAGTTTTCATCGAACACGAGAACGCTCTCGCCGCTAATCCTTTCGTTGAATTCCTCGTTGTTGATATCTATGGACGTGAACAAGCTGTAATTGTTATTTTCATCCCTGTCCAGCTTAAAAGTCGCGTGCCCGATTTCAGTATCCAGCATGTTGAAAATATATCTGTATTCCCTGCCGAGTTCGTATGGTATTTCACGCGCTCCGGGATTTGTGTATGCAATCTCCTGAACAACAGAGGTTTCAGGCTGATTTCCATCTTCCGTTGGAGATGCTTTTTTTTTCCCGCTTTCACATGCGCTGAGATTAGCCAAAACAATCAGCAGAAACATAAGAAATATGAGTTGTTTTATTCCGGTGAGTATCATGATTCTTTTTCTATGTGAATTTCCAGTTTTTCGAAAGCGCGCTCTGAGTTTCCTTAACCGCGCGTTTGACATAATCGGTTACATGAAGATATTCGGCTTCCTCAGGCTCGACTTCGCCGCGCATTGCTCTCATTGTTTCAATCACGCTTGCCGCGAGCGCGGTGTATTCATATCCGCCCTCCAAAAATGCGAACATCGGGAGTTTCCGCTCCGCACAGAATTTATCAATCGTAGCCGCCATCCATCTGAAAGTTTGCGTTGAGAAGATCAGCGATGCCAGCGGGTCGCGCTCGTGAGCGTCATAACCGGCGCTGATAAGCAGAATCTGCGGATCATACTGCTCAAGAACAGGCATAATCACGGATGTAAAACAGTATTTCGCTTCAGCATCACCGCTGACTGGAGCAAGAGGAATATTCACGTTAAACCCGGCGCCTTCACCAATGCCGATTTCATCTGGACGGCCTGTGCCCGGGTACGCCGGATACTGGTGAGTCGAAATGTATAAAATCTCTTTTTCGGAATAGAACGAATCCTCTGTGCCGTTGCCGTGATGCACATCCCAGTCGAGGATTGCCACTCGCTCGAGGCCGTAATCGCGAATCGCGGCGCGGGCTGCTATCGCAATGTTGTTGAACAGGCAGAAGCCCATCGCGCGGTTTGCAATCGCGTGATGTCCCGGCGGACGGGCCAACGCAATCGCCCGGCTCTCTTTTCCATTTTCATCAGTTGTGCCGTAGTAGTTATGAAGCATGTCAATACCGGCTCCAGCGGCTTTTTCAGCGGCGATAAACGAACCGGGTGAAATAATCGTGTCAGAATCAAGATGGCGCCCTGAACCTCCCGCTAACGCGGCGATTTCCTCTTTTAGCATTTCATAATAGGAGTCATCATGGTTCAGGAGAATATCTACTTTCGATGCCGGCTCCGGATCTCTAAGCTCGACAACCCCGATAACGAGGTCCTTGTCAATCGCGTTGATAATGGATGTCAGCCGTCCCGCATTTTCGGGATGGCCTCCGGTGTCATGATCAAGAAATTCCACGCAATAATATACTGGCAAAGCGCTTATCATTTTTCAGTTTCCTTTTGAGTTGATTCCTTATCCGGTTCATCCTCAGATGCAACACCATCGTTTTCATCGTCGTTATCTTTAGGTTCATACAATCTTGGCTGCGTTCTGATATAGAAATCAATTGTTGTGATTGTAATCATCAGGCCTTTCGCGCCCCTGAACCGCTCCTTGATTTCGACAAGCTCCTTCGGCGAATCGGGCATTGAAATGGTGATTTTGCGAAGCTCTTTCTTGTCAAGAATATCAATCATGTTCACTTTTGTCAGGCCGCCCAGATATTCAATATACCAATCCTTGACAACATCAATCGGGTCGTCCGTTGTATAAAAAACAGCCTGAGTTACATCAATATCATCACCCAATGCCGCTTTTTGGGAATTTGGATAAACCGGAATCCGGCTTTGTATCTTCTTTTCACTCTGCGTTTCACCCTCCTCAGAATCATTATCCGTTGAGGTGAGTATCACAAATTCCGGCTTTTCCTTTTCAGTTTCAGCCGCAATGGGCTTTTCCTCCTTGATTTCGGAGCTTCCACGCAGAAGCGCGACAGCAACCAAAAGAAGGATTATTGGGAAAAGATAGGTTAAAAGTGGATATTTTCTCATTTTACTTTCACATTTGCGCAATTTGTAATGAATTTACGCCTGTTTTATTCTGATACGAGTCGAGCGCTATCTTTAATGTTCATTAAATATGAATAATTCAGATTAACCGAAATCACATTACTTACTTATTTAGCGTTAATATCCGTTAAATGCTTTTTATTCGGATTAATTGCACATTAACGCTAGTTTGACGCTGCTTAAATCGGGCTAAAATAAATATCCTAAAACCAAATTGTCCGATCACCATCCTGACCAGCGAATTAATTCACTTACATCATTGTGCAGAATGTAATGAATTTCGCGTCCTGCATTTTACTTGATTTACGCATTAACTTTCATTAAAGTTCATTAAATATGAATAAATATGATTAATCCGCAATTCATCATTACCTTGATAAATCCTGCGCGTAAATAATCTCGGTTATTCATATTATTTGCGCAATGCTAATAGTAATTAGTCGTTTTAATATTCCTTGCTCTTCCCCTTCTGTCAATCCCCAACACCGTCACCGCTGAATACCAGAGAGATGATTTTCCATTTCCCTCGAATTTTCATAAGCGTAAAAACATCTACGCCAGCCTGATGGCTCGTTGGATCTCGATAATCATAATCACATACCACTGTCGCCATGCTGCTGCGATGGATCTCAATTATTCGATTTGTCAGTTTGTCGGATATCCACAACTCTTCCTTGAACATTTCTTTCGTGGATTGCGCCCACTCACTGAGGCTCATTATATCCTGTTTGGTATGGTTATCGAAATCGATTCCAATAACGGCATGATAGTGGAACAGATTTTGGACATCTATCATTTTCTTCGATGAATAAGCTTCCTGGAATTCATCAATGACAGCGTTGACCGCATCGGTTTCATCGGCGGCAATCGCACTCCCCGATTCAGTTGCGGATGGGATAATGCATCCAAGCATAAAGCCCGCCATGACAAAAAGAACCGCGGCAATAATATTTTGCTTTTTCATTTTTGCACCCTCTATCAAATTAATCGCTGTGATTATAACGCATTTGGGCAAATGAAAAAGCTGTTCAATTTGTCATGTTGTTCAGGATGTAGTGTTATACATGCGCTGGAGTCTTATCAGCGGATAGAAGGAGGTCGTATTTATGGCGGAATTTTTCACGCCATTTCATCTGGAATATCTTTCTTTCCAGCATACCAAGCGCCTCTTTGCTCTTTGCGATGTACGCATCTCCGGAATCCTTGTCACTGTATTCGTTGAGGAAAACACCGTAACGGTGATAGAACAGCACTATGAAGGTTCGAGGGCTTTTATCTGATTTTTTGTTGCTTGCATTTTCAATCTGATTATAAAGCGATTTGGCGGATTCGATATCGCCTTTTTGCGTAAAAATCTGTGCATGCTCAAGCATAAATGCCAGTTTCAACCAGCTTCCAGCTTGAACTGTCGGGGATTCAAGCCCCTTTCCAATATTCTCTTCCGCCTTTTCCAAATCTCCAAGCCGTTTTGCGAGTTTGGCGTTGATAAGATAATTATACGGAATTCCGCGCTCGTATCCAATGTCCTTTTTTATTTCGTATGCCAGAAGGGAATAATTCTCCGCTAGTTTGAATTTGCCCCGTTCCAACTGGGCAAACGCGATATTCGTAAGGGTTTCACATTCACCCTGCCTGTCACCCAGCGCTCTGAACACCATAAGCGCGCGTTCATAATAATCCATCGATTCCTTGTACTCGCCAAGCTCGAAAAGGACATCCGCCATTGTAACGTGCACTTTTGCCTGTACTCTTGTATCAACCAGGCGTGTCTGGGAAGATATTATTTCTCTCAGGAGAATCATAGCTCTTTCGAATTCACCCTCCTCGGTGTAGATGATCGCCATGTTCCCAATCGGGAGCACTTCACCCTGGATGTCATCAATCTCCCTGAAAAGGCGAATGCTTCTTTCAAGCCATTCCTTTGCCAGCGGAATATCGCCCAGGATTTTATATATCAATCCCATATTGTTATAGATACGCGCCATGCCCTCCCGGTCATGCAACGCTTCACAAATTTCCCGTGATTTGCCAAGAACATCGATTGCCTTGTCAAAATCACCCTGGAAACAGTAATTAATGCTCAGTTCCTTAAGGATAAGCGCGACCTCCCTGTCATCCCCGGTTTCCTTGAGAACGTCAAGCCCGTTTTGGAAATAATCAATGCTTGAACGGTAATCGGCAATCGACCGGTAGTATTCACCCAGAGCTTTCAACGCCTGCCCTTCGAGATGCGTATCACGCGAGAGGATAGCGCGATTATAGGCGGAATATGTGTTTTCACGATAACTCTCTGCATCGCCGGATTGCCTTGCCAACGCGCCTTTCAGAAGATAGAACCTGCCGAGAAGATGCTCATCCTTGCATGTTGTATTCTCCAGTGCTTTCATGCCGTTTTCGCACCACTCTTCCGCCTGCGCTTTCAGATTGATTTTTTGCGCATATCGTGCCGCTTTCAGGTAGTATTCCGGCACATCGGCTGTCTGTCCGGCTTTCTCAAGATGCCCCGCTATTTTTGCCGCAAGTCTCTGGTCATGATGAATATTCGAACGAAGCACTTCAGCCGCCGCGATATGTTTTTCCCGTTTCACATCATCAGGAATACTGGAATAAACAACTTTGCATAGCATATTTGGATTGAAAGCGTACATGTCATCCGTTCGGATAAACACATGATGTTCATCCACCAGGCTTTTGACAAGCTTCCCCACGCTTGCTGACGATGATCCGGAAAGCGCCGCGAGGTTATCGATTACAAATTCGTTTCCGAGTACTGATGCCCATTTCAACACGTTCTGCATGTTATCCGGCAGCATGTCCATTCTCTCCAGCATGAGAGATTGAACTGAACGCGGATTATCCTGAATGTCTATATCGGTACTCAGCCTTACGGAGCCGCTGTCTCTGATAATCTGTTTCTGGTTTTCCAAAGATTTCAGCATTTCCACCAGATAGAAAGGATTTCCACCCATGGTTGCGTGCAGCATTTCAGCCAGCCTGTGAGCATCCTCAGGATATTCCCATGAATACTTTGAAAGCAGAAGTTCATGCGTTTGAGACAGGTTTAAATTCCTGATTTCATAAAGCAGGTAGTTGGCACGCCTTGAGAATTCCTCCAAAAGACCGTTTACATCACCTTCATTTGTCATATTGAAAGTTACAACAATCATCACAGGATATTTTGCCGTGGCTGTGGAGATATCACGCAGAAGATGCAATGACTGGGAATCAACATAGTTGACATCATCAATACAGATAATCAATTTGTGCTTGAGAGCAAGATGCTTGAATCCGGTCGCGATGAGTTTTTGGTAGTTAATCTCATCCATCATCTGAGTCGGTTCCTTCGCATCCCCGACATTTGGGGTGATAAGTCCAACCAGCGGCGCAACAAGCAAAGGTATTTCAGGAAACATATCGGTAAGGAAATTCTTGTAATGCTCAACCTCACTATCCCCGAGGTATGATCGCCACAATCGTTTTGTCGTTTCAAATGGGCGGTTTTTATCTCCCGGATACGCGGTTGTTCTCATGATGCAGATATCGTTTTCATCATCCGCGATTCGCTGAAGTAATTCCAGGCTCCATCGCGATTTTCCAAGTCCGGCATCCGCTTTCAATGCGAGAATCCTGCCTAATCCCTCATCCAGCCCGTTTTTCAGCCAACGCTTTAGTTCATCAATTTCATCAGCGCCAACCAGCATTATGTCATTGCTGTTTTTGAAATTCTTCAGATACTGCACCACATTCTGCCCGGCTGGTTGGTCCTTGCTTCTCGACTGGAACCATTCCACGCCAAGAAAGAATTTACGCTCCAGCTCCTCCGATTTCACAAGCAGATCGTTCAGTTCATCAAGTGTTGGCGGATGCGGAGCGGCAATCTCATCCGCTAGATTCCCTACATCACTCAGAAATAACGAGGCATCATCATCGCCCCTTTCCTGCTCCTCGAAAGCGTCGATTATTTGCCACAAAACCTTGCCGACACTCTTTCTGTCACGTTTGAAATCCGCTTCCGATGAAATCAGGCTGGCAAGTCCGAAATCGATTACTTTCATGAGGTGGCGCGATGTTGATACGTCATCATACATCACGTTCTTTACATGCAAATCACCATGAATCAGATTGTTGCGTTTCAATGCAATCAGCACATGAAGAAGATGAATAATTGTTACGATTATCATGCGCCCATCTATCGGCTGCTTCTCTTCAATGAACTCCTGCAGCGTTTTGCCATATACGCGTTCCCAGACGATGAAGGGGATAACCATCTTTTCGCCGTCTATTTCACACTTTTCCTCGCCGAAATCTGTTACGGAGGCAATGTATGGGCATCCGCGCACTTTCATCGCACGTTTTGCCTCTTGAACCCACTCGGGTCCCAGGGGAATTTTAACTCCGCCTATCTCGGTGTTAATAACTTTGACAACAACTTCTCCCTCAAGGAGTTCGTCGTATGCCAGATAGGCTCGAGCCATTAAACCATGCCCGATTTCCTCAAGAAGCACATAACGCTCCTTGATTTTTAATCCGGCAAGATTAATCGCGTTTTCTGTAGTTTCGGTTATCTGCATTATTAAGTGCGCGTACAGTACTCTCTTGCACTAATAGTATTGCCTGAAAAGGGTATTCTTTTATTTATAGGGCTTTATTTTAGGAAAAAAAAAGGCCCCCGGGCTGGGATGCGGTTGCCTGGGGAGCCGTACTTGGGAGAAAAGTTGAGATGCATCAGGTTGCGTTATCATAGAGCACCTCATTAATTCTCATTAATATTATCGGAAGCAAATGTGGTTTTTTACCCTTTTTTCCCAAAAAATATTAAATCTTTTTAAGGTTGATTAACCTGCAGGGAATTTGAATCTTATTTCGAAAGTTTGCCGCGCTTCCTCCGATATAAAAATCGGTGATAGCACTTCCCTCAAAAGAAAACCGCCTGGGAACGCAGGCGGTTTGTCTATTTCAGCAATTGAATCCTTCGCAAAAATTTAACCTCTACTATGAATCTCCTATGAATTTCCGCGAGTGAAATACATTTCACCGATATCTTTCAACCTCATATCCCGCCATGTTACAAAGAAATTGCCGAACTGGTTAACTGATGCCGCAGGATGATCCTGTATTCTGGTAGTCAAATCATTGTTCAGTTGTATCGGCTGAATATAGGTTATTCCGTTCGTGCTTCTTATTGTGTAAATATTCCTGTCGCCCTCCACAAGATCATCCCAGATGAGATACATAAAGTTATTATTGTGCCTGACAATCATTACAGGCGGACCCGGATCCGCTCCACCAATTGAATAATTCAGTGGCGGTGTATGCCCCCATGAAAGACCCATGTTGGTACTGCGGGCAACTTTCACAGCAGGCGGCGTTAGAGCGTTGTCAATATAACTGACAAAAACGGCGCCTTGATTGTTTACCGCAAGCGATGGATTCTGCGCTTCTCCGTGGATTTCATTGGAAACCATGGATGGCGTATCAAAGCCTGTATTATCAGCAAATCGCGAGCAGACAATATCCGGCAAAAAGTAGCTGCCGCGCCTGTAAATCAAATACACCTGCCCTATATGCGGTGACAGATTCCCTTTGTCTATCGCGATTATGGGATTTTCACTTCCTGAAAAACTGCCATAACCTAGTATAGCCTGCTCGGAGAACGACTCACCATCAGAACTGACAGCCCATGCAATATATGTATCTACCTCAGTTACCTGAGTTCTCCATGCCGCGTAAATAACACCATGGTCATCAACACCTATTGAAATCTGATCCTGGGAACTATAGGTTTCACTGTTGATAATAACCGGCTCGCTGAACGTGTTGCCGCCATCAATACTCCTGACCATTACAACATCTGTGCCCATTGCTCCCGGAAGAGATCCGGTATAGTCAACATAGGCAATATATATATCCCCGGTCATTCGATTTACCTGGATTGTTCCGTTTCGCTGATTGCCATACGTGTTCGTATTTACGCGGATTGAATCCTGCCATGTTGCGCCGAGATCTGCACTTTTCTGGAAATACACATCCCACATATTTCCGAATGTTGCACTGACGGCAGAATAAACCGCGAAGACATTATAGTAATACGAAGCGATATTGTGGCTGTCGGAGGCATCCGGTATCAGGCCCAGATGTCCGCTGTCATCGCCAAATCCGCTCATTGACTGGTTTATGCCGAAGTTTTCCGCGCCTCTGTCAACTACACTCACCTGGAATGGGGCATAAGTTACAAAATCCGCCACATCAAACGCCGTGATTCCATCCCGCTCAATTCCATAATCGGTAATCGGAATTCCGTGCATATCGTCAATGACGCCAACAAGACCGTTGTAATTGCCTTCAAGCGCCGCTTTATCGTTCTGCACCGTGATTCTATAAATCAGAGGCGTGTTGTTGTAGCCATCGCCGTCAAAAGGCATAGTCGCGACATCGAGATCATTCACTCCGGGAAGGTCAACAACGACAGAAGCAACCCGGCTGCTGCTTCTCAGGGCGTCCAAGCGTGATGTGTAAGGGTCTATATCCTCCATCGGATATCCGTAATTCTGCTGCCAGTCCCACACATTCACAATCATAAGCGTGCTTGATTCAAGATCTTCATGCCCAAGTAAATCTGTCTCCTCAGGAATATCAACACTTATTCGCCATGCATCCTTTCGATTGAATTCAGGAACGAAATAGCGCGGATTCCCGCGCTGTCCCGGAAGATTTCCCTTACCCGCCGCGGACTGTCCGTACGCCGCTGTCAGGGCAATGAGAAATTCAACCGATGCACCCGGAGTCACATTGAAGCCAATCGCGGTGTCAAAAGATGACGCCTGAGCGAACACGTTATGTCCGCTGGGATTTCTTATATCGTTAAAACCGTTTGCGCTAAGACCGTTCACATTGCCGCGCTCTGAATCAAGGCTCAGGATTTTATATGGATGAAGTGAGGCCTGTGTCGGATAAAAATTGTCAACCTGGGAATCGAAATCATTCGTGAATCCATCCCACTCGTCAATCGCCCAAAAACCCGAATTATCGGATGATAGCGTCGTGCTGGATTCCCCCACCGATACATGAGCGGACATGTCGGGATAAGATGTGTTTCCGTCACTGCCTGCCGACATAAAAATTATTCCGGCAAGATCAAACACATGCAAGTCAAGCCTTTCATAAGGCATCGGCGGATTATTCTCTGGAAGCCCGAACGGATGCTCGACGTGGAATGTCGCGATTAGTTTTTCATCTTCCGTATATTCAACGCCTCTGAGCTCGAAACAATCATGGCACGGAGAACTCTGCAAAAAGCCGGTGATATCGACATCGTGCGGATCACCAATAGCTGAACTGGTTCTTATTTGCACAGCGTCCCCAGATTCAGTTGAACTGTCAATCTGAACCTGGTACAACCCGAGAAGTCCCAGCCCTGAAATAAGGCTTTCATCATCGACTGCCGTTACCAGAATAGGAATGTTCCCGTCATCCCGCTCAACATTATCCGTTTTATCAGGAGGAACAATCGGCGCGTTCAAATCGATATTCGACCTGCCGCTGCAGCTCCAACAAACAAGCGTGATATCCAACAAAAGAAGACATAAGATCAATATGGGAAACCTGAAGTCCTTGAATCCACTCATGATTACTCCCGCAACTTGCCTTTCAAGTTAAAAAAGATTGTTTCCTCTCGTAAAATGTGCTCTTAATTAATATCGTTTATTCAAAGGGAATTGGACTCATTCAAGAGTGATTTATACATATATGCATATGTTGGGAAGAACATACACAATCGGAATAATTATCGGCAATGGACAACGGTGTAAATCACGATGACATAAAACCGAGCCTCGAATGTTAGAGCCTGTCGGAAAAGCATGTTGATCTTTAAACAAACGATTTTCCTGATAACTCTCTGGTGGCGTGAGATGCCCACAATCACGTCTTTTTGTGATTGTGGGTGAAATGCGAAACCTGGACGCGAATCACCCCTCATCAATTCACTCCTTTTCTCTCACACTTGGCGACTTTCATTTGCGAAAATGATAAAATCTAATTCCTTTTATTGGAATATTATTGATTTATTCTTTATGCAACAACTTTATACAGGGTGATTGTTATGTTACAGAAAAGAGCATTATGGATACTACCTTTATTCCTGTTCGCAATCCTTTGGGGATGTTCATCCAAAAGCCCGATTGAACCTGATATTTCGGTTCAGCCGAGTTCAACGGATGATGCTTTCCCGCTGATAATATCCGAAGGAGATGAGTCAGGCAAGCCGGTTGGACGCGGCCTTATGGGAGCGTTCGATCTGCACGTTGATACACAGAACCTTTCCGCGGAACTTGTTCCAATCAGAACCGCGCTAAGAGAAGGAGACGCTTTCCTCACAGCGCTCTCATATTATTTCACATCCGTACCGTGCAAAGACTGCCTGCGGATTGACAGCGTTTCCGTCAATACACAGAACGATATCGTCCTTAGATTCAAAACAACTCACCCATTCGCTCAGGCGGATGCCATGGAACCGCCATCCGCGAAAAACAGGGATGATTTGAGAATCTTCGATGTCAAGCTCCTGTATGTAATCGAGGGAGAAATGGAATTTGCACAAACCGGCATTGTACTGAATCCGGGATTTATTCCAAACGCCGATGGATACTCGAATATCGAGGATTTGCTTCTTGATCCGACAGATGATATCGCGACAAACGCATATCCCTATATCATTCTAGCAGAGGACGCGTCAGTCGGAAACGTTGATCCGGCCAATGATACCGGATTCGCCGACCTCGCAAACGCATCCGGGCATAACGTTCTCAATCAGGGGGAATCATATTACGATGACATGATTCTACATCTGCCCTATGGACAGACAATTAACGCGACGCTGCTTATGTTTGGCGGTTACGGGCAATCTACTTTCGACTGGATGGATAGATTAACTCCCCAATACTGGCTGCCCGAGTTCAACATCAAGGAGCCGTGGAAAATCGAGGTTGATGTTCCCGCTAATAACCTTAACGACGCGCAGGCGTCATCGTCTGCAACTGTGCAGGTCAAAGTCTGGGACTGGCAGCATTCAACAACGAAAATCGACTATTACCTTATTGACCTTGACGCTATCAAGGAACCAAGTGAAATAATAAATGTGTCGGTTGAAGTTCCCGGCGTTACATTTAAAAACGATATATCAGACACTCCCACAGGCGGAACAGGCATCGATAATGACCCTCTCATCTATCAGGTAGCAATCAACAACGACCTTCTCGCGGATGCGGGTTCATACTGGGGTCTTGTTAAAGCTACCGACAACCGGCGTCAGGGGATGAACTACGGTTCCCTGGGCGAACTTGTTGATTTCATCCCGGGTGAAGGCCTTGAATTCACAAAAGTCTATGAATTCGCGACATATCAGGCTTTCCCCATTGATGTAGCATCAGCCGGTGGTTCGACCTGCGGCCCTATCACTGTGCGTATACAGTACGGCGAAACAGGCGGCATGGGATTCCTTACCAATTTGAACGGCAATGTGCTTCATTTTGTAAATGGCAGTGAAATGAAAATCAAAGCGCTGGCATCAATACCGGGCGGAGAGGCAACAAATATCGATTTTAATTTCGACAATCCCGATTTTGATGACCAGTCCTCTACCGACAGCACAATCACAAGAACATACGACAATCCAAACTGCGGCGGCTCAAATGATACGCTGGAGCTGCAGCTGACAGTTACAATCACCGATGACTGCGATGCATCCGCCGACTGGCAGGACGTTTTCACAATATTCGTTTATTGCGGTGAAGAGTGCGGGCCTATCATGCCCGGCTCGCTGACATATTCCCAAAACGGAGCGCCTTTTGAACCATTCCCGATGCTCGGAGTCACTATTCAACACAACGATGAAATGATTTTCAAAGCCGGCGGATTCTCCTGCACAAATGGCAGTATCGAGAAATACACTTTCGATTTCGATGATCCTCGAATCGAAGACCAGTCACGCAGCACAATTTCAGTTGCAAGAACGATAACTCACCCCAACTGCCCGGCGAGTGGCGCAGAGCCATACCTTCTGCTGCTCGAGCTTGCAGTCGAGGATGACTGTCCGATGACGAATGACTGGACAAAGCAATATAAGATACACGTCGAATGTCCCGCTGAATGCGGTCCCATTGCTGAGGGCTATTTTGAGTATTCACTCGACGGAACCAATTTTACGCAAATGACAAGCAGCACGTTGTCAGTAATTAACGGTGCTGAGATTTCAATCAAGGCATCTGAATTCACAAGCCTTAACGCAAATATCACAACGTATTCTTTCGATTTCGACAATCCCGATTTTGACAACCAGTCAGGCGCCAGCGATACAATCACACGCGTGTTTGACAACTCAAACTGTGTTGCCGGATACGGTGATCCGCTTTATGTCGGCATGACATGCCAAATCGCCGATGATTGCGCCGCTTCAAATGATTATATCCAGGATTTTAATATCCAGATTATTTGCGCGCCATGCTACGGAACAGGATTGAATTTCTCACAAGCCCACCGCGTGATAGCATCGCAAACTCATTTCAACAACCTGGATATCACGAAAATGGGTGGAGGCGGAATGAAACTCGCCGATGGCGGCGATGGGTACATATACGCCGGATACAAGGGAATTAGAATCACGGATTCTCAGCCGGGAATCGGCTTCGCGAGAAGTTCCGACAACGGCAGCAGCTGGCCTCTTTCCAATTTCATTCCGACATCCGTACTGCCCGGCGGTTTCAGTATCACAACTGATGACGCCCTTATCATCGTTGTCACATGGTTCGACCAGAGCACTAACACAATCTACATTGAAAGAAGCACCAACGGCGGCGTTGTTTTCGACAGGTCTGAAATTTATAACGGCTCGGAATATATCTCCTGCATAAGCCTTGCGCAGGACCCGGTTGACCCGACCAGCGTTTATCTCCTGTTCATCGAAGACAACGACTCAACCGCGGAATCCAACAGTGTAAAACTGCTGAAAAGCACAGACACAGGCGAAACTTTCCCTTCGGGTTCGCTGGCAGTGATTGCAAACAGCAGCGATGTTTACAACCGTTCGTTCTCAGTCGCTGACCTGATTGTGTCGCCCGTTAACGGAAACCTCTACGTCTGCGCCGCGCAGGACGCGCAATCCGGCAGCAACGTCTTTCTCGCTCGAAGCACAAACCGCGGAGATGATTTCAGCGCGGGAGCAAAACTGTTTTCCAATTCGTATGATGAAAGCATCAATTCAATCGATATCGCGATAACCGATTCCAATCCCGATGGCCAGGCGGTATATGTCGCATTCGCGCAGGGTGATTCATCAGCTGGCGCAATTAAAATCATCAAAGGCAATTTTACAATCAACAGTTTCGACATTGTCAATTCATCCGTCAACGATACGACCAACAACCGCCCGTACGAAGCAGGCATCACGACAGATGTGATGGGGAATATCTATGTTGCATGGAGCGATGACCGCGCGACAGCCGATTTCCCCGATATTTACGCTGATTATTCGCGCGATGGCGGAATTACTTTCAGTGATGATAAAATCGTAAATGATTCCAGTCCCGGAAGCGCGGTTAGAACATCGCCCGAAATTATCATAAGCGAAACAAACTGCGAGATTGTTGTGATATACGAGGACAATACATACAGCGCCAACGGTGAGATTTTCTCACGCGTCGGTTAGGTTGTTGACACAGTTTTACGTACAAAGCAAATTATTAATAATCGCCCATGTTGTATATTGCAACATGGAAAAAGGTTGCCGAAAGGCAACCTTTGATTTTTCCCGGGGACAACTATTCATTAAAACAAAAGAACGTTTATTGCTAGAATAAATAACCTCACCCCCGCCCCCTCGCCACTAGTGGCTCTCCAGCATCAGGAGAGGGGAGAAGGCATAATGCTTTCCTGCTCCCCCTCTCTACATGGTGGAGAGGGGGCTGGGGGGTGAGGTTTGATTTACGTTGACTTGCATCCTTCGTTGTGATAGGATTTTTCCTTGTTTAATAGCGATTTAATCGCTATAAATCAAATTCAGGAGGCTTAAATTGAAACGATTCATTATCGTGGTTTTTGCTCTCGCTTTCGTATTTGCGCTTGGCGCTCTTGCATCCGCCGAGCCATCTTTTTCCGGTCCCACAGGATTGTTAATATGCCCGACAGCGGATATTGCAACTCCTGAAAGCGCATGGCTGGGTTTCAATTACCTGGATTTCAGCGGTGCGGGTGCCGATGACACAATCTGGGCGTTTACGCTTACTGGCGGCCTTTCGGAAAATTTCGAGTTGGGTGCCAGCGGATTCTTCCACTCAGATGCCGATGATGGTTTCGGTATAAACGGTAAATATGCTTTCATGGTTGAAGATGAGCGTATGCCTGGAGTAGCTTTCGGTGTCGATTATACCGACCTCGGCGGAAATTCCATGACTCAGTTCTACCTCGTCGCATCAAAATATTTCCACGCGGATGATATTTCTCTCGACCGCGCGGTTGGACTTCACGGCGGACTTAGCTGGGTTAATGCTGACTGGGTTAACGATGAATTCAACTACTGGGCTGGATTGGATTTCAATCTCGCTGACAACATGATTGCAATCATCGAGTATGTAAGCACTTTTGGGCCGAATGACAACGATGCTCTCTCGTTGGGAATTCGATATTTCGCAAATGAGCAGTGGTCAGTACAAGGCGGAATAGTCGATGGCGATATGTTAATCGGAACATGCTTCATATTCTAGAACAGCGCCCTAATGATAAAACTCTCACGCATCCTCTTACAGGATGCGTTTTTTTTGGATATGGCACTGGCAAACAACTTTACGATATCACTTGCAACTTCAACTGCCAGTTTGTACTCTTATTCTGATGCATGCTGATTATGTATGCTTATGAATCTATCGAAACGCGGACTGTCATTCCGCTGGTGATTGAAAAAATGAAAACGCACATGAAATATTTTCTAATACTCGCTTTACTGCTGTTGCTTCCCGCTGCCTCGGCTAACGCGCAGAATCAGGATGCAGGCTCAACGATTCTGGAATCGGATGCTATCACGCCCGGCTTTACAAAAGCATTCCAAACCGACTACATAACTTTCAAACCGGACAGCATCATGAAATGGATTTCTCCCCGGCGTGGACTTGTTCAGGATGGCGTTTTGATGTCGTACGATTATACAAACTCAAAAATGGCTGAATTCCAAAAAGTGATGAAGGAGATTAAAAATCCTGAAATGCTCTTTTTGCGAGGATATTACAACAGGACATCATTCAGCAGTGCCAAAGGTTCCATGCCAATTGTTGAGGGGAAAACTCCGGTATCGCAACCCACATTTGGTTTTTACAAAGCGTTTTACCAGCTGACATTCAATCTGGGAAAAATACGCCAGAAGATTAACATTATCGCGGTGTTTGAAAAATTGGATGGCAAATGGTATCTCGTACAGACACAGAACCTGAGAATGTCGCGGGGGGGGATAAATTCACCCACTACGGAATCGTTTGCTTTGCAAACAGACGAATTGACAATAGGCGACATGCCACTCGATTTCGAAGGTGTAACTTATTCCACCACAAAAAAATCCAGGCGGTTCGCCTCAAAAATGGCGCGTAATCGAAAACGCCCCGCTCTTTTATATTTCTTCACGCTCATCTCGTCTGATTCCGGCGCTCAGATGGACTGGGCTGAAACTCTTTATCCTAAATATAAAGATAAAAATGTCTATATCTTTTGTGTAACCGATGATGAACCTGAATTCCTCAAGTGGTATCTTGAACAGGGGAAATGGAATGTGGCTGTTTTACGTGACGAGAGTTCTCATATTCATCATGATCTTGAGGTTGACATCCATCCCTACATTATTCTTCTTGACCATTGGGGCGTGGTGCGTACAATTTCCAGGGGATATAATGAAGAATCTCTCAAACTTGTCGAGAGTGTAATGGATGAAATAATCGATGAGGCAAATCGTACGATTGCTCTTGAAAAAAAGGGTGGCCCACCGATCCATAGGAATTGACAAAACAAAGGACGCTATATGTACTACAAACCTACAAATGATGAACAGTACTTCTCACGAGAGGGCACTTTCGCTTATACCGATCAAAACCTTGAAGCTGTTCTTGATTACCTTGAGGATATGATTCTCATGACAGGATGCTCTCAGTGCGGTTCACTCAACACGCGCTTGATCATCATGGATTCATCACGCCTCCTGCTGTGCCAGACATGCGGAAACGCGGAAGAACTTCCACCGCCAAGCTAAGACCATTACAAAATAAAGACTGCTGACATTCCCGCGAAACTCGACTTTCGACATTTATATATTCTCTGCATTTGTAACTTA
>CBDURE010000045.1:0-24529 GCA_965369605.1 uncultured bacterium | reverse complement strand
CGCGGGGGGATTAAGGGGGGGATGGAGTATAAAAACAACCTTTTTCAACAGCCCCTTTCGCGGGAATGACGGAGTTTTGTTTCGCGTCAGTTCAAAATTACTTTTTCAGGGACGGCTAACTAATTGCTGTACTCAGGAGGGTTGTTCTTATTATGAAGGTCATGATTTATTCTCTTCATTTCACTCGCGTGTTTGCGATGGAAAATCCGGTATGATTTTATCTGAATCAAGGTCATCTTTGAAAGAGGGTTTTTCTTTGTGAGGCGCTGGTGATGATGTATAAATACTATTCGTGGAAAGTAAACCACTTTCCTGCCGCTTTTAATCACTCTTGCGCAGAAATCGGAATCCTCATAGCCGTAGAACATGCTTTCATCGAGATAGCCGATTTCATCCAGCAGGCCGCGGTGAAAAAACTGGCTCGCGCCTGAAACAAAACCCGCTTCCCTGAGGGACATCGGGTCAAAATCTCTCATGCGATGTCGCCTGAATGTAAGCGATTCCTTAATGCGGTCAGAGCCATCAAGACGGTTTACAACGAGGTCTATCGGAGTTGGCAGTGTTCGTCCGGTATCCTGAAGATCGCCGCCCGGGTAGTAGAGCCTGAATCCAACCATGCCAACATCGGGATTTGCTTTAAGGTATTTAATCGCTTCGGGAAAATCGCCTTCGCGGTACTCGCAATCGGCATCCACGATGTAAATATAATTCCCCCGGCAATTTTTCAACGCTTGATTTCTGGCAAGCGCGACACCGTTGTTGGTGTCGTTTTCAATCAGGATGACATCGCTGTAATCGGATTTCAGCATCTCGATTGTGCCGTCAGTCGATGCGTTGTCAACAAACACGATTTCATGCGGAATGTTTCGCAGCGGTTTTTTAATGGAGTCCAGCAGGCGTTTGACGTGTTCGCGGCAATTCATCGCGATTACAGCCACGCTTATTTCCGGTGTTTGAAATATGTCCCGACCTATTTCCATATCCACCCCAGCTTTTTGAAAAACGTTCCAACTGTTCTAATAAAATCGACCGGATTTCTCAGGCGATGAAGCTGTCTGAAGAAAAATCTGGGTCTGAAGAAAAACGTTCGATTCGCCCAGCGGAGCATTTCATCCATGTCATCACGCGTGAAATGCGGATATTCCATGACCCATTCGCGCTGTGAATCTGAGGCGAAGTAATCGCCATCAACAAACCATCCGTTTTCCATTGCCAATGCGTGAAAGTCAGTTCCGGGAAATGGATTTGTCGCGCCGACCATGATGCTGTCAACGTCGAGTTCAATCGTGCGTTTGATTGTGTGCCTGATTGTTTCTTTCGTTTCAAGCGGCGATGATCCAATCAGAATATTCGCCTTGATAAACACCTTGTGTTTTCGAAGCAGTTTGATTGCGTTCTCTGTCTGCTCAACAGAAACACCTTTTTTGATATATTCAAGAATCGCGGGATTGAACGATTCAACGCCAAGATCAACAAATTTACAATTGGTCTCGGACAGGATTTTAGCGATTGGTTCGGTGACCATATCGGCGCGAGCAAGGCATCCCCAGGCGAGATTGTGTTTCTTGAAAGCCTCGGCAATCGCTCGTGTGCGTTCTTCACCCCATAAAAACTGGTCATCTATAATGCTGACCGCCTTGTAGCCGTCCTTTGCAATCTGCTCAATTTCCTCAACGACATTTTCCACCGATCTCATCCGCACCGGAGGTTTGTTTTCATTTGTCTTTTTAAATTCCAGCTCTCTTGCGAAACTAAGCGAGCAGGGTACGCAGTATATGCACTTTGCGGTGCATCCGCGGCTGGTCAGCATGACAGTTACAGGCGATACGCCAAACTTGGGCGAGAAATATTTCGATGCATCCACCAGATGCCGCGCCGGATGATGCAGCGCGTCCAGGTTTTCAATCACGCCGCCAGTAGGAAAGTTTTCCACCTTGCCGTTGACCTTTGCCGAGACACCGGGAATCGCGGTTTGAATGTCGAACATGTCGCGGTCTGATTTTCCAGTAAGCGTATTGATAATGTCCACGCAGGAAAGTTCCGGCTCGCCTCTGATTACAAAAGTTCTGTCATCAACAAGGAAAAAATCAGGATCATCAGTAGGAGCGGGACCGATGTAAATCACGGGAACATCAGGATGTATCTCCCTGAGTATTGCGTGAGCGCTGATATCCATTTCCTTTGCGAGCAGGGTTGAGTAAACAACGTAAGCCGTTGACTTGTCATTTTTCAGATAATCGCGATACTGCTCTTCAGACCAATCCTCAATTGGTACATCCATTATCTTTGTTTCATAGCCGGCTGATTCAAGTTCGCTTGCAGTATATAACACAAAGATATTGGGCATGGGGTACAGGCCATAGTTGCATCCGAAAATGCGTTCTACGGCGCGTTTGCCGTTTGGGACATAGGGTGTTAGCATTGTAACGTTACTCATGACAGGCAATAGTTTATTAAGCAGTTTTAATGGTGTCAAGCATCATTGTGAAACAACAGCGATTATTTTTTCGATGATTTAAGCCCGCTTGACAATCGGGCTGAAATGAATAAACTTGCTGCGCGGCATAAGCGGATTCCATTTCACGCTTTTCGCTGATATTCAGGCTAAAACATATATAACTGACTCCGTCGGAGGTTATCAAATGTTCAAAGATTACAAAGAGCATCTTAAAAAGGAACTGGAAGGCATCCATGAAGCTGGATTGTACAAGGATGAGAGAATTATCATGGGGCCACAATCTGCTGCAATCAAGGTTAAAACGGGAGAGGAAGTTCTCAACTTTTGCGCGAACAACTATCTTGGCTTGTCATCGCATCCGAAAGTAATAGAGGCGGCTCATAAGGGACTGGATGAATGGGGTTACGGAATGAGCTCGGTTCGCTTTATCTGCGGCACCCAGGATATTCATAAAATCCTGGAAAAGAAAATAGCCGATTTCCTCGGAATGGAGGATTGCATTCTTTATCCTTCATGTTTTGACGCTAACGGCGGGTTGTTTGAAACACTGCTGCCGGGACCGGATTATGCGATCATATCAGAGCAGTTAAATCACGCATCAATCATCGATGGCGTCCGACTGTGCAAAGCTGAACGCCATAGATATGAACATAACAACATGAGCGCACTGGAGGAAATTCTCCAGAAAACCCAGGATAAAAAAGCAAGGTGTATCGCGACGGACGGCGTTTTCTCGATGGATGGCGACATTGCGAAACTCGATGAAATCTGCGCTCTTGCTGAAAAGTACAACTCGATGGTAATGATTGATGACGCTCACTCGACAGGTTTCATGGGGAAGAGGGGACGAGGTACGCATGAATATCGCGGCGTGATGGATAAGGTTGATATTATTACATCAACACTCGGCAAGGCAATGGGCGGCGCATCGGGCGGATTCACCGCCGCGCGCAAGGAAATCGTTGACCTGCTCAGGCAGCGGTCACGTCCATACCTGTTCTCGAATACAGTGCCACCTCCGATTGTGGCATCCGCAATCGCGGTTATCGACCTGCTCAGTGAAACAACAGAGCGCCGGGACAAACTCGAAACGAACACGAAATATTTCCGCGAGAAAATGACTGAAGCCGGATTCGATATCAAACCGGGAGAGCATCCGATTGTTCCGATTATGCTTTATGATGCCAAGCTCAGCCAGGATTTCGCGCGCGACCTTCTCGATGAGGGTATCTACGTTATCGGATTCTATTATCCGGTGGTTCCGAAGGGCGAGGCGAGAATACGAGTCCAGCTAAGCGCCGGCCACGAAATGGAGCATCTGGACAGGGCAATCGAGGCGTTCACGAAAATCGGCAAGAAGTACGATTGCCTTAAGAAGAACTAGAGCAACTCGTTGCAATGGAATTGACAATTTCCAAACCGGGCGTGATGTCCGGTTTTTTTTATGGGTGCGTAAAACCATAAGGGGGGTTAATCTGTCGTAAGAGTAATTATGAACCGAACTATCCTGAAAATATTTGCGCCATTGCTTTTTCTCCTTTTACTCGTTGGTAATTCCGCGGGGCAAAGCAATCATCCTGATTCCGTTGCGATGATTTCCTGTGTCGATGATTATATCCGCATCCAACTAAAAGACGATTCGTTTGCCGATTATGTTCGCCACCTTCCTTTGAAGGAAATCGGCTCGCCTGTGAAATCGTGGAGCGGCAGCATTATTCATGAAGGCGATGAGATTCACGCTGTGATCGACTGGCAGTTGCCAAACAAAGTGCAGCAGTGCGCGGATGTCGCGATTCGACTGTTTGCTGAATATTTGCGCGAACGCGGCCAGATTGAAAAAATCAGATTCAAATCACTTAGCGGAAACAGCATTGATTATTCGAAATGGCTTAACGGGCGATATGCTTTGAACAGTGCGGGGAGCAAGATTGTATATCGCGAATCTCATCAGGCAAGGCGGGATACGGATGATGAATTCGAGAAATATCTGCGCTTCGTTATGACCTACGCGAACAGTTCATCGCTGGCGCGTGATTTAAAAACCATTGGGGAGTCTGAATTGCTGCCGGGTGATATTTATATCCAGCCTGACCCATCGGGGCGTGGAGGAATCGGGCATGTGTCTGTAATTCTGGATATTTGCGAAAACGCGCGTGGTGAGCGACTCTATCTTTTCGGATACGGCTTCATCCCCGCGCAGGATTTTCATCTGCCGCTGCCGGAGTCGGGGCAGGGAATCGGGAAGTGGTTCACACTGGATGGTTATAAGAAGCACATCGAGGCATTCGGAGACGGTGATTTCCAGCGGTTTGATTAGTCGGTTGTCCGAGTTGAATTATATCAGTGTTAATGAGCATTGGAAAAGGAGAACATAATTGCTAACAGCATGATACTTGGCAACAATTAGAATCAGTAATTGAACGCAACACTTTATCAAGATCACTGTCTTTATAAACATATTGATAAGATTGTGGTGGTGCAAAAGCCGAGATAGAATTACGAAGATATGATAATTCCAGCGGTTCTGCAAAAACTATTGGATTCTTGAGTTCAATAGCACATCCATGAGCGCTTTTATCGAAATATTGGAAAAACTCATCATATGTTGTACCGGTTCGCGAACCATATTGCCGCCACAAATAGGTCTTTGAAAGCCACCGGATTTTCTTAACCTGAACAGTTCCAACTATGGCACATACTGGGGAAGTTGAGTAAATAAATATCTTCATTTCCTGTATAAATTTAGGGTATGTGCGACGTAATTCAATGTCCTTCTTTCCTTCAAAGATAAGGGAGGCGTATTTTGGTTTGATCGATAAAAGAGCATCATTTGTCATTGTAAGAAAGCCCTCCAAGGCGGCGAATAGTTAAATAGATGTCAAAGGGAATTGGAAAGGGAGATTGCACATTTACCGATGGTTGTAGTTTTTTTAATTTACTGAGTGAAACCGGTTTGGGAAAGCTTTCAAGATAATCGAATCGAATAGCCTGAACCTCTTTCTTTTTTGAACCTGATGCTATATTCAGTACATCTTCTTTTTCAAATACACCCAAAGCCCCGTACTTTTCCCAAATATTTTTCGCAGAATCTTTTTCTTCGCTTGCGACACGGGCAACAGCAACAATCATTTTTTCCGGATCCGACACATAAAATAAGATATGAGTTCCTCTGTGAATGTTTCCGTGTGTAGATGCTGTTCGATAATAAACATTGTCAGGTCTAAGCCTTGCTTTTTCTCGATTTTCAAAAAGCTCTTTTTGAAAATCATAGTATTCGAATAGGCGATCGGCAAAAAGTTTCTTTATAGGAATAAGAGCCGCATGGCGATTAGACCATGAAAAAAGAATAGGGAAAAGGTCAGTTTCCAATCTATAAGTATCCCAAAGATCAATTGTTTCATCCGTTTCAACATCTCGGAGATTAATCATGACTCCTTTTTTGCAAAAATGAGAATCCAAAGATAAAGGTCGTTGAGTAAATGGTATTGACCAACTTTGGTCTGAAAGAGCAGGTATCCAATATTCACGATTTGATTCTTGATATTTTTCACAAGCAAGGAAATTAATTAAGAAATCATCCAGGAAAAATTCCCAATCTTTGACCGTAATAACTTGATTAACAAAATGCCTTCCCAGGATTATCTCAGGACATCGTTCGTATCGTCTTGGTGAAAGTCCATCTATTTTAAATCCTCGGTTTGTAAAAAATCGAACTAGTTCTTTCTTATGTAAAGGAAGTGTTACGATAACTTTTCGAACACCAGCCATTACCCAACTGTTGATCTCATTCTGAAGTAGATGATGTCCCAATCCCTGGCTATTGTAATCTGGTTGAACAAAGAAAGTGGCAAGTTTAACAATGCCATCTCCCTTTTGTTTTGAAATTGATACCGCCGCAATCTCAGTATCAATTTCTACTATTTTTACAATTGAATCAGAAGATTTGATAAATTGCTTAGGTAACCATCGAGTGAGGATATCGGGATAGTCTTCTTCTAAAGGTATCAGTAATTTACTTATCTTTTCCTTGTCCACCTTCTTGGCATGTCGAATAAGTAACTTTGGAGTTACTAACGTTATACTAGGTTTTTGCCTTTCTAATAGTGAAAGAAGATTAAGAGGTGTTATTGTGTGAATTGCATATCTATCTTTGATGATCTCAGATCGTTTTATAATATCATTATCGTTTGTAACAAAGTAATCTGCACCAAAATCAATCGCATATGCAAGGTGTCTGCAATCTGATTCTCGACTTGGCGCCTGCCTCACGCTGGTCGCATGAGGGAATAGAATTGTCTTTAGTTCTCTTGCCTTGACTTCAACATAACGTTTATCAGCTATTGGGACAACTGGGAATTTCCTTGTATGCGCAATTTGCCTTCGCTTCCTCATCAGATCTTTATCACGTTCTAAATCTTTAGCTAATTCAGGGGTGATATAAAGCGTTATTTCGGCTTCTTTTGCTTTACGTTCAATATTTGCAAGAGTTTCGGAAGGTTCCTCAGGACCCTCGAGCTCTATATAGGCGTTAGCATCTAATATTACTGATATTGGCACAATAGCTCACAATGTTTGATTGAAAGATCTTGACAACAATTATCAGGAACGCTTATTGTCATTTATTATGCTCAATGTGGCATTATACATTATTGAGATTGATTGTCAATTGCATCTTCATTCGTTAAAGAAAGAACCATGCCCTTTTATCCCAGCCGATGGGACATCAGCGTTACGAAGTTGCTTTCAACGCAAATAGTATATAGACTGTTCCATCGAATCCAAAAGCATCTGGTGATTTAAAACCATGATTGAGCCATGCTATCAATTCCCAAATGACCCCACTGAAATTCTTGAGTTTCTTGAATTGAAATCTCCCGCATGGAAATTTGAATTTCAGCGGGCACATGCATCCACGCAGGTACTCGCGAAAGACGCTTTCAAAAGCGGGTTAAGAGACAGAACCGTTTTTTTCGTGAGGAGCCAGACTGCCGGACGCGGGAGGAAAACCCGCTCATGGCTGAGTTCCAGCGAGGGGCTTGATCTGGCAATGACACTTTTAATCCCGGTATCCGCGCAATTAAAAAACGTAGCGATTATGAGCCTTGCCGGTGGCATTTCAACAGCTGAGGCACTTCGTGAAATCACAGGCAAAGATTTTCGCGTTAAATGGCCCAACGATATTTATTTCCAGAATTCAAAAGTGTGCGGGATTCTGTCCGAACTTCTGATTAACCAGGATGACCGCGCTGTGGCAATGGGGATTGGAATCAATGTGAATTCGAAAGCGGATGATTTTCCGCAGGATGAATTTATGTATGCCGTCAATACTGTTTCATCGATTGCGGGATGTGAAATTGATTTGACGGACCTTATGGTTAAGATAGTAAGGCGCGTTGATGATAACGTTACGCATCTGGAAAATGATGCTGTGGATAAATTTCTTGCGAAGTGGGATTCGATTGGGTGGATGTCGAACCAAAAAGTCAGGTTTCGAGAATTATCAGGAGAGTGGGAGAGTGGGATTGCTCAAGGGATTTCCGGGGACGGCCACTTGATTATCAGGGACATTGAGAGCGATACGGTCAGGACATTGATTGAGGGGGATGTAATTCCGGATGATAAATAAATAAATAAATAGAAATATTGTTGTTTTGTGATGTTTGCAGTATAATGAAAGTGTAACCCGATTTTTTACGATGACCTCGGGGTGGCGGTAAGGATAGAGTTACTCCTCTCTTTTGTATTTTCCTCTTTGCAAATCTTTCCGCTTCGGAAACCTCACCCCGGGGAGAGAGATTAATTTCCTTCACATAGTGAGGAATCGATATAAAGAGCTCGATTTCGAGCTCTTTTATTATTTTTGGCATTTCAATAAATTGTGTGGGTTATTTGCATTCCCGTAAAAAAAGGGGACAGTCCACATGAGGCTTCAAATCTGATGTTATCAATATACTATGCTGTAACTCCTTATTTATGCTGTGTTTATTCGCCTGGTGGGGACAGTCCCCTTTTTTTACTCAATCTATGTGCCTTATTTTTTTACATTGAAACAATTGCCATTAGTCTGATTAAATCTTATAATCCAGATAGTTTCAAATTATTTTCAGCAAAAAGGTGAGTCATGCCCGGGCGGGGATTCAGCCATCTTCATGTGCACAGCGAGTATTCCATTCTCGATGGATTAATCCGCATCGAGGAGTTGATGGCATGGACAAAGGAACATGGCAGGGATTATGTGGCGCTTACAGACCACGGTAATCTGTATGGAGCCGTGCATTTTTTCAAAGCCGCCAAAGAGGCTGGATTGAAGCCCATTATCGGAATTGAGGCTTATATCTCACCGACTAGCAGGTTTGACAAGGAACTTTCGCAATCGGATGCATACAATCATATTATCCTTTACGCGGCTGATTCCGTTGGTTATAAAAATCTAATGAAGTTAACGACCCTGTCATTTCGAGAGGGTTTTTTCTACAAACCGCGAATCGACCTTGAACTGCTTCGAGAGTATAACGAGGGGGTTATCGCGACAACCGCATGCCTGAGTGGAAGAGTCAACCAACTGTTTAAGAGGGGGCAGCCTGAAGATGCGAGAAAAGTATTCGAGGAATACCTGGATATTTTTGGCAAAGACAGGCTTTTCATTGAGTACATGAATAACGGCATGCCTGAACAGGTTAAGCTGAAACCATACCTGGAGAAACTAAGCGATGACTTCGGGATTCCGATTATCGCCACCAATGACGCGCATTATGTGAAGCTGTCCGACGCGCCTTATCAGGATGTCATGTTGTGCATCCAGACGAAGGCCAAGCTTAACGATACCGACCGCATGAAATTCCCCACAAACCAGTTCTTCCTTAAAGATTATGATGAAATGCTTGATGCCGTGGATGGCAATTCACAGTGGCTTGAGAATTGCGACCTTGTCGCGAAGATGGTTGATTTCGAAATGGAACTTGGCACTTTCCATTTTCCAAAATTCGATACACCGGATGGTTCCACATCGGAAGAGTATCTTGCAAAAATTTCACATGAGGGTTTGAAAACCAGATTTCAGGGAGTGGAGGTTTCCGAGGAGTATTCATCAAGGCTTGATTATGAAATTGGATGGATAAACAAACTCAGCTTCGCCCCATATTTTCTAATCATAGATGATTTTGTTCGATACGCGCTTGAGAATGGAATCAGCAAGGGACCCGGTCGCGGCTCAGGCGCCGGTAGTTTGGTTAGCTATGCGCTGGGCATTACGGATGTTGACCCGATAAAATTCAATTTGCTGTTTGAAAGATTTATCAATCCGGCAAGGAAGAGCATGCCGGATATGGATCTCGATTTCGACCCGTTAAGGCGTGAGGAGGTTATTGATTACGTCAGGGAAAAATACAATCCCGAATATGTCTGCAACATCATTACATTCAACCGGATGAAAGCGCGAGCGGCGATTCGAGACAGCGCCAGGATTCTTGATATTGCAATCCCCATGTCTGACAGGATTGCCAAGATGATTCCGATGGGAAACACAATCAGCGAAGCGATGGACGAAACCCCGGAACTCGCGAATCTTTACAAAAATGACAACACGGTTCGATGGTGGATTGATACCGCGATGGCCATTGAGGGATTGATTAGAAATGAGGGAGTTCATCCTGCGGGAATTGTTATCGCGGACAAACCGGTTGTTGAATACGCGCCACTGATGGTGTCCCGTCGAGACAACCTTCTGGTTTGCCAACACCCGATGAAAGATGTCGATGCGATTGGTCTGATAAAAATGGATTTCCTTGGCCTTCGCACGCTTACCTATATGGAGGATTGTATAAACCTTGTAAAAGAAACAAGGGGAATTGAGATTAAGACAATGGAGATTCCTCTTGATGATGCAAATACATACAGCCTGCTCTGCGAAGCCAACACCCTGGGAGTATTCCAGCTGGAAAGTTCCGGAATGAGAAGTTTGATGATGGACATTCGGCCTGACTGGATAGGGGATGTTATCGCGCTTATCGCATTGTATCGTCCGGGCCCAATCAAGCGCGCGCCAAGATTCGCGGCTCGCAAGCACAAGCGGGAAAAAATCTATTACGCTCATCCTGACCTTCAGCCGATTCTTGAAGAGACCTATGGAGTTATCACATACCAGGAACAGATTACGATGATACTGGTTAAACTGGCTGGAATTCAACTCGCGGATGCAGTCAGCATTATCAAGATTATCTCCAAGAAACGCAGCGCTGATGAGATTAACCAGTACAGAGATGAATTTGTTCAGGGCACAATCGCCAAGGGGATTGCGCCCGGAATCGCTAATGAGGTTTTCAGTGACATTGTCGAGTTTGCCGGGTATGGTTTTAACAAATCACATTCCGCCGCTTACGGCCTGCTTGCGTACTGGACAGCGTATCTGAAAGCCAACTTCCCGCTGGAATTCTACTGCTCGTTTCTCTCATCGGAGATGCACGATACCGACAAAATCGCCCAGATACTTGGGGAACTTCAAAGGAGAAAGATCGAGATTTTGCCGCCTGATGTGAATTCATCATTTGACAGATTCACGGTTGAGAATGAAGGCATCAGATTCGGGCTAGTCGCAATCAAGGGAGTCGGTGAACAGGCTGCGGTGGAGATTGTGAAAGCACGCGGCAAGGGGGGGGAATTCGCAAGCCTGCTGGATTTCACAAAACGCGTGGACCTTCATCTTGCCAACAAGGGAGCCATTGAAAACCTGATTAAAGCCAGCGCGATGGATAACCTTCCCGGATTTCGCGCGCAAAAATGTGAAGCTCTGAATAGAGCTATCGATATTGGAAAACGAGCTCAGGAGGATAAAACAAGAGGACAGGAACAGCTGTTTAATATGTCGAGTACCGAAGATGATGACGGCATGAGTATCCTTATGAAAGTCCAGGAGTTTTCCGAGCAGCAGATGCTTCGAATGGAAAAAAAACTGACCGGTTTTTATTTGACAGGACATCCTCTTGAGCGGTACAAGGAGAGGCTTGAGAAGGCTATTACACATAATATTGACGAACTCAACAAACTGGAGGACGATACTGAAGTTACGATTGGAGGGCTGGTTTCCCATCTGGAGTTTAAAACGTCACAGAATAATGAGGATTATGCAATCATGTCACTGGAGGATTTTACAGGTTCCACTCAGGTGATGGTGTTTGAAAGCAAACTCGAAAAGGTGCGAAATGACCTTCTCCCTGAGGCGGTATTGCGAGTGAAGGGAATTGTTCGCAGCGAGACAAGGGAAACTCAATCTGACAACGGGGACGCAGTTGAAACAAGGCAGGTCAAACTGTTCCTTAACTCGTTGAAGAGGTATTCAAAAGATGCAGTGGAAATCGATGAATCCGACCAGCAGGATATTGGCGTGACAACAGCATCCCACAAGATTGACAAGTGCGAAACCATGGAACTCGGTTATTCATCAGATAAATCAATGCCAACTGTAAAATATGCTGAACTGACATTTATTCTTCCCCTGGAGATTGAGAAACTCAGGGAACTGGGTACGCGTGTCAGAAATGTAGTTAATGAAAATGAGGGCGAAACCAGATTAAACGTGTATTTCAAATTAAACGGCGGACGATTCAGGATTGACCTTGGTCTGGAGAGGGGTTGTGATTATTCCAAAGTAAGGGAAATAATCAGAAAGGAACTAACCGGCGCGAGATTCAATCCGTAAATGAAAAAAAAATAAGGAACATTTGTTTGGTAGTTTAGTTGTAATTAATTGTAATGTGTTTATAATATTCGGTCATATCAACAGAAAACAAACAGGATTTCAATTCCTGAAAGGAGACAGTTATGTCTGGAGTAAACAAAGTTATTTTAATCGGCAATCTTGGAGCGAAACCCGAGGCGACATTCACCAAATCCGGAGTTCCCATGACAAAATTCAATATTGCCACCACTGAAAGACTGGGTAAGGACGAAAGCGGGAATCCCAGGGAACACACTGAATGGCACAGAATAGTTACATGGCGAAGACTTGCGGAAATCTGCGGCCAGTATCTCGACAAAGGCACGAAGGTTTATATAGAAGGCAGGATTCGATCAAACAAATGGACCGGGGACGATAATGTAACGCGTTACTATACGGATATCCATGCGGATAATCTGCAAATTCTAACACCAAAGGGAACGCGTGAAACAGGTCCTGAACCGGAACCTGATGCACCATCTGGACCATACCCGTCATCGTCGGGTGGCTCATTCCCATCCCAGGCATCCGGTACAGGCAGCGGCGCAACCAATGTCGATCTGGATAACGACGAAGACCTCGACAATACGTTTTTATAATTTGGAATTGTTGGCAGTTAAATTAAGTCAGCGGTGATTATGTAATCATCTCGGTTTCGCCGCGCGCGATAATGATGTCACCGGCATCCTCGAGTGATCGAATCACCTTGACAATACGCTGCTGTCCCGCCTCGACATCTTTAAGGCGCACGGGTCCCATGAATTCCATGTCCTCTTTGAGCATTTCAGCGGCGCGTTTTGACAGGTTGCTGAGAATCTTATTCTGAACATCCTCAGTAACTCCCTTGAGCGCGAGTGAAAGTTCTTTGGTGTCAATCTCTCTAAGAACCTGCTGTATTGAACGGTCATCCAGAGTAACAATATCTTCGAAAACGAACATCTTGTTTTTAATTTCAGCGGCAAGGTCTGCATCCTCTTTTTCGATGTTCTCCAGGATTGACTTCTCCGTGCTTCTGTCCACATTGGTGAGAATTTGGACAACTGATTCCACACCGCCAGCCTGTGCCATTTCCTGGCTCATGACACTTGAGAGGTTTTTTTCAAGCACATGTTCCACTTCGCGAATGACTTCCGGAGATGTTCTGTCCATTAGAGCGATTCGACGGGTTACATCAGTTTGAACTTTCGGTGTAAGCTGAGAGATGACCATCGAAGACTGGCTTGGCTTAAGATATGCCAGAACCAGCGCGATGGTTTGCGGATGTTCGTTTCGAAGGAAATTCGCCAGGTTGGAGGAGTCGGTTCTTCGGATGAAATCAAAAGGTGTTACCTGCAGGAATGTGCTTAGTTTATGCACTACCTCATCCGCTCTGTCGGCACCCAGAGATTTTTCAAGTAGTTCTCTTGCGTAATCCACACCGCCCTCAGCGATATATTTCTCCGCGACCACAGTCTGGTAGAAATCCTCGAAGACCTCGTTAAACGCATCACTCTCAACCTTCCCGACATTGGCGATCTGCATGGTGAGATCCTCAACTTCGCTATCGACAAGGTGGGGATAGACGCTTGCTGCAACCTCCTCGCCGAGAGCAATCATAAAAAGAGCAGCTTTCTGTCCACCGGTTAATGCCATAAGTTCATATTTAATTATACCGTAGTTTGAATATTTTATAAATATCCAGTTTTATTCTTTTAGCCACGTTTTCAATACTCGTGCCGCCTCTTCCGGATTCTCCTTCGCGATTCTCAGAACTTCCTCCCGCAACCTGGCAGTGGTAGCGTCCGGGCCTTGCGCTGAAAAAATATCCGATTCACTTATCCCGCTCGTTTCTGCTACAAGTTCACCAGTCTCAAGCCCCGGCAATGGTACTGCCGTGGGCAATTTGATTGGCTTCATGAGCTTGAGCAAAGTGAATCCGAGCAATGCGGCTGTAAGTATCAAAAGGCCATAAGTGATATTCTGTTTTTGAGATGCCGAAGCGATGGTTTTCGCTCGCGCCTCCTCCATCTCTTTCTGGAATGTCGTATCGAATACCTGCGCGGCGACTGTCAATGTGTCTCCGCGTGTTGTATCGAAATTGACAGCGTCTCTAACAAGATTTTCCAAACTTATTTTTTCGGACGATTCCAGTGTCTCAGCGTTAAGAAGAACAGATACACTCAGGCGTTTTATCGCTCCCTGTGCGAAAGAAGTTGTTGTCAGTTTTTCGTTTACCTCGTAATTTCTGGTTTCCGTAGTTTCATCCGATTTGCTGGATGTTTCCTGAGCGTTGGCTGCCGCCTGGTATGATGGCAGGTTCGCTGACGCTCCGGCGACACCGCCACTGCCTGCAGGGGAATTTCGCGTTGATATTTCACTTATATCATGGCTTCGAAGTATTCCGGTGTCGCTTCCGGAAATAGGATCGTATTCGGTTTTTTGTTCCTCAACCTTGTCGAAATCGAGATCAGCGCTGACAGCAATTGTGATGTTGCCCATGCCGTACGCCGGTTCAAGCACCATTTTGATTTTTTGTTTAAGTGATTCCTCGATCTGCTTGAGATAGCTTTGTTGATTGGGAAGCGGCTGCAGGTCATATCCACCTGCCATTGAACCGCCGGCAAGCATGTTCGCTTTGTCATCCATTACTGTGACATTGGATGAGTCCAGTCCGGGAACAGCGCTGGCGACAAGATTTGAAATAGCGGACATTTTTCCGGATTTTATCCGCATGGCACCCTGCAGTTTAAGCACGACAGACGCGGTTGGTTCCTGCTGGTCCTCCAGGAAAGGCGTTGGATCGGGTATAACCAGATGAACGCGCGCGAATTCAACCTCTTCAAGGCTGATGAGAGTTCTCGCAAGCTCGCCTTCCAGCGCGCGTTTGTAATCAACCTGCTGCTGGAACGATGACAGTGTCATCCGGTTCTTGTCGAAGAGCTCATATCCTGTTTGGGCGGATGGCAGAAAACCCTTTCCCGCGAGTGCGATTCGCATTCTGTCGCGCTCTATTAAGGGAACATGAATATCCTTGCCACCTGCACGAACTTTGTAAGTGATATTTTGCGCATCCAGTTCCTGGATTATCTCAGAGGCGTCTTTCAAATCCAGTCCACCGTACAGAAGGACATAATCCGGTTTGAATGCGTAAGTGACCAACAGAAAAATTCCAACCACAACCAGTATCAGAGCGCTGCTGATTATGATTTTCGAGTTCAGATCAAGCGAATTGAACATGTTCCTGATCTGGTCGATTCCTGTTGCTTGTATTTCGTTTTCCGGTTCCATGACTATCCCCAGTCTTGAAAAAGTTTTGAAATGCAAATTTCGCGTCCCGGATGTTCCCTTGTTATAAGAACATTCAAGAAGCGATTCCAACGTATGTATTTATAAATCTACCTCTAACCCTAAAACTCCTCCGCTTTTATTAAACCGGCATACGTGATACTTCCTGGTATGCCTCGACTATCTTGTTTCTGACCGACATCAAAAGTTCCATCGCTATTAAATGTTTCTCCATCGCGATTACAACCTCGTGAAGTTCAACATTCTCGCCTTTTGTGAACGCGATCTGCATCGAGTCAGATTCCACTTTCATCTGGTTTATTTTTTCGATCGCTTCAGTCAGCATATCGCCAAAGGAGGCACTGTCGCCGCCTGCCTGTTTGAGCGGCTGTGAGTGGCCTTTGCCGATAAGCATATCTATTTGGTTTATTCCCTGAACCATTTAACTATCCTGCCTTGTTTGTTTAAGTGCTAATCTGCAACGCTCTTAGCATAATCTCCTTTGATGTTTCCAGGGATGTCAGGTTTGCCTGATACGCTCTGCTCGCGGCAATCAGATCAATCATTTCGATAATCGGATTAACATTGGCATAAGCGACATAACCCTGTTCATTCGAATGCGGATGAGAAGGATCGTAAACAAGTTTCGGCGGCGCCTTGTCATCCACAATTGAGGCAACTTTGACTCCGGAAATGCCATCGCCTGCTGAAACCGGGTCGGTCTGGAAAATCGCAAGCTTTCGCCTGAAGATGTCTTCGCCGGGTTTGGCGGTGTTATTCGCGTTTGCCAGATTGGATGCGATGAGGTCCATCCGGATTCTTTCCGCTGCAAGCCCTGAGCCTGATATTTGAAAACTTTCAAAAAGTCCCATGATTTATTCTCCCTGCTAACGTCTGCCCTCGGATATAACCGATTTCAATCCCGAGAAACTCTTTGACATGAATCTGCTAACCGCGGTGTAATAAATTGAGTTTGCACTCATTTCGGCAAGTTCATGTTCAAGGTCAACATTATTGCCATCCTGGCGCATCGTTGTGCTTTTATCCCGAATGATTGATATGTTGTCTGATAAATTGGATTTCGAACCTGTCAGGTGGCTTGGATGGGTTTTTGTCAGAACGGACGGATTGATACTTCCCGCCGCTCTCATTTTTTCATCCATTACAACCTTGAATGCTTTATATCCCGGTGTTTCGATGTTCGCGATGTTCGATGAAATTGCGCGGTTTTTTGCCGTGCTGTAATCCAGCCCTTCGGATAGAACCTGCATTCTGTCTGAGAATATTTGTGGTGACATATTGCTTCCCTGTTAATCAATACTTATAAGACTTAAAGTCGTAAACCAAAAAAAAATGCATTTCCCGTTATTCTTTCGTCATTTGCAAATTATCCTTTAATTATTTTTCAGTTATCTCCACTAGCTTGACTGACTTATTATCATCCGGGAAAAGATCTCTCATCTTATTCATCTCACTTGAGAGGTATTCCTCAACGTGCTTTTTAACACCCTCGTCAATGCTCAGTTCCTTGATAATATTTTCCTCAAGGCTTTCTGAGTCTTGGTTATCACTGATGCCAATGCCGAATTCTTTGACCCATGTATCAGCGAGACTCACAATCCCAATCAGCTCTTTACCCTCATCGCTTTCGAGCGGGTTATGGTGTTTTCTAACAGCAAAGGTCATGAACTCGGGAAAGTTCCATTTTTCAAGGATTAGTCCGCCTACCTCAGCGTGATGAATCCCCAGAAGCTTTTCTTCAGCGATTGCAAAGTTGATCTTATGTTCATTGGCGAGTTCCACAACCTCGCTGTATGACCCCTTGAGAAAGTTACCAAGAATCAGTTTGCCAATATCATGAAGAATACCGGCAGTGAAAGCTTCATCCGGTTTCGCTTTTTCAGAGAGTTTTGATATCAAGCCAGCGGTGTAAGCGACAGCGTAGGAATGTTTCCACAGTTCGCCCTTGGCAATCATATAGCCATCAATTGTGCCATTGAGATGCGTTGACGCGGAAGCTGTAATTAAAAGAGTTCGAATTTGCCGGAATCCAAGAATGACAATAGCTTCCGATAACGTGCGAATTTGTCGAGGGTATCCGTAAAACGCCGAGTTCGCCATTTTGATTATTTTAGCTGTTATCGATTGGTCCTTGCTGATCAATTCAGTGAGATCACGAATTGAACATTCCGAATCACTCAGCATGGCAATGCTTCGATTGACAATCTCGGATAAAACCGGCAGATTATTCACCGATTCCAGTATTTGCTGATTTGTTACTTTTTTTAGCATAATTGTACAAGTTTACCCAGTGAAATTAGACGCTAATTTTGCCTTTATGACAAACTTATGCAAAATTGTGAATAATTTGTGTGTAATATTTTCATGAAATCCTTTCAGTAAAATTAAATCCTATTAAAATTAATCAAATCTGTACACGTCAAATCTTTACTCAAAAACTTGTCCTGACTTATCAAAGTTATTCACATGCATAGTCAACCTGACCTATGCTGATTTCAACTTCCTGGCAATTCGTCCGCCTCGAATGAACTCTTTCAATCTGCGATATTCTTTCCCGTCAGCGTATATTATTCTGCCCTTCTTAATTGCCCTCACAGCTTTTGACGGGAAGACAAACCAACTTAGAAATAGCAGAGGTGATGTCAGGAACGTTCGAATGAACTGATATAGTTCCTGCAGGGCGATTGGGAAAAAATCTCTAATCAACCCCGACATCTCCTCGTTTTTCAACCAGACCAGGTATCTGTTAGTATGCGCCTTGAACCTGATTGAAAACGATTTACGTCCGCCGCTTCCGCCGCCTGCATGTTTCGCCTGTGCATCCGGGACATATCTTGATTCATACCCTTTGAAAAGAAGCCTGTAGTCCAGATCAACATCCTCAAGGTAACTGAAAAAGTCCCGGTCAAAAATCTCACTGCCTATGGACACATCGGAAAGCGCTTTGCGGTTATACAATGCCGCTGAGGCGCTTACTCCGAATACTGCGCAGGATTTGCCATAAATTCCCGCAGGTTCGTTTTTACCTCTCGCCTGTACGATTCTGTCGGTGAATATTTCATGCCCGGCGGAATCGATTGTGTTGTCCTCACTATTAATATCTATCCGCCAATTTAGAATTTTCCCCGCTACTGAACCTTTCGGACGATTTCCCTCGCTTTCGATCTCATTCACAAGTCTGGAAATGTAATCCGGATTCATAACGACATCCTGGTTGAGTGTCAGGATATAGTCTCCTGACGCGTGTGCTATTCCGCGATTCATTCCCTGGGCGAATCCGATATTGGCGGGGAGAAGTTCCAGTTTCCAGTTGATGTTCTTTTTGGAGCTAACGGAGTCGAGCAGTGGGCGAAGCGCGTCCGCGCTGCCATCAGTGGAGCCGTTGTCAACGACAATTAACTCAAACGGCAAATAGCTCTGAGAGATGATACTCTCAAAGCAATCTTTCAGAAATCGCTTTGGATTCCATGTGAGGAGAATTATCGAGACAAGCTTATACGACATCCGTAATCCTGCACCGAATGCCATAATAATCCACTGAGATTATACATTAGTTTTAATCTGATTTAAAGAGCTATAATGGATTATTTGGGTATCTCTGAAAACGTCTTTTCAAAATTTAACTATCATGTAACCCGGTATCCCTTTACCGGGAAAAACCTAATTTACTTTTACATTCATCACAGATGCCAGTTTGCGAAGCTCAACCATAAGCGATTTGAACTCATCCGGATTCAATGACTGGCTGCCATCCGAAAGTGATAACTCGGGATTGGGGTGGACCTCAACCAGAAGCCCGTCCGCTCCCGCGGCGAGAGCGGCTTTGCTCATCGCGGATATGAAACTGCGCTTTCCGGTGGCGTGTGATGGATCAACGATTATCGGTAGATGCGATATTTCCTTCACAGCGGGAATAATCGAAAGGTCAAGAGTGTTGCGCGAGAATCTGCCAAACGTGCGTATTCCCCGCTCGCAGAGAATGACATTCTCATTTCCGCCTGAAATAATATACTCAGCGGCAAGAAGCAGTTCCTCGATTGTCGCTGACATTCCGCGCTTCAACAGAATCGGTTTCGATGTTTTCCCCAGGCGTTTCAGAAGCGAAAAATTCTGCATGTTCCGCGAGCCGACTTGAATCGCATCGGAAATATCCTCGACCCTGTCAACGGAATGTACATCGATAGCCTCGGTTACTATAAGCACGCCGGACTGTTTGCGGATTTCATTCAGAATGTCGAGACCCTCATACTCCAAACCCTGGAAAGAGTAGGGGCTTGTTCGAGGCTTAAACGCGCCACCGCGCATCAGCGCAAGATTTTCCGATTTCAAAAGCGACGCGATTTCCAATCCAAGTTCGACACTCTCAACAGCGCAGGGGCCAGCCATCACACAGAAATTTCCGCCACCGATTCGACGGTCGCCAACCTCAATAATCGTGTCCTCGGCTTTATGGTTTCGCGATGCCAGTTTGTAGCGCGCCTCGGTATGGACAATCCGCTCGACACCGTCAAACGCATTCAGCGACGGCACCTGCACGCCGGCGTCGTTGGTGTAAATCGTAGTAACAGCGCCATTTCGCATGATTTCAGCGGTCAGATCAAACTCACTCAGACGCTCAATCACGCGATTGATATCGCTTTCACTGGCACTATTTCGCATGAAGATTAACATGGCATCACAACAAAAAATCCCTTCTGAAAAGAGTATGGAATTATATCATATTGAGATGGAGTAATAATATTTGTTCCTTTTTCTCGTGAATCAATTGATCAGTTAATCTTTTTAGGGTACGATCAAATATGCGAAATCAAAATAGGCTAATCAACAATGAAGCATGAAATGGAAAGAGTTTACATATCAACAAGTGATAGAATTTTGTAATTCCTCAGGCTCAAGGACATTTTCCCTTCAAGGTTTTCTGAAGCAGAAAAGAGTTTTATTCCAGGAGTTTAGACCAGCTAATAAGAATATCGATGCTAAAGTACGACAGCAGCTTCAATTCTTAAGAGATGATGGTTTAATAAGTTTTTTAGATAATTCTGGGCACTATACGCTTCGAGGCGTTGATTTACTTCAAGAGGAAATAGAAGAAACAAGCACGATTGACTTATCAAATGAAGTACCGGAAAAAAGAGAGTATGTAATTGAAACATATGTTAGAAACGTTGCATGGGCAAAAAAAGCAAGAGATGTCCTTGGCGCATACTGCCTTTTCCGAAATTGTGATAACACGTTTTTACGCGAGGACGGCACACCGTACATTGAAGTTCATCATATAATTCCTTTGTGCGATGGTGGAGAAGATGGATTATGGAATCTGTCTGTAGTATGTGCCCACCATCATAAGATGGCTCATTATAGTAACCATAAGACAAAGATGAGAATCCAAAACTATTTGCTTGAGGAGGTCAAATGCAGATTATAACAAATTCAGATTGGGCAAACGCAATTGCATTGAGAATTGCAGATGAATGGGATGGAAAAAAAGATTTTCCTGAGGACGCTGTGCTTTTGGAGGATGTCCTGGCAGATTTGTTTTCAAAAGCACCAATTGCTTGTGAGAAACTGATTGGAACTGGAATTATTGAAGAGGATTACTTCGAACCACTAACTTAAATTTGAATTTATGTAACTTGGAAGTGGTACAAAATGAATAAACCCAAAATAACACCTTTAGAATACCGCTTAGTTCAAGTACGAGGACAAATTAATTTGCTGAGAAATATCAAGATTGACATTGAGAATTACCGAATATCAGATGCAGCTTATGGTATGGTCGATTTTGACTATTTTGCTGAACGCGAATATCGAGACAGATGGAATCAGCGTCTGGATAGAGTCCGAAACAATCTGATGCAACAAGTATTTGCACTACAAGATGAATTTATAAGATTTAAGCAGGAATAATCGCAGACATATCATTTGTAAAAGGAAATAGTTATGAAGCAATATGAAGCAGTGATAAAAGTTATGGAAGAAAATGGCGGTTTTGCAACTTTGGGATATCTATATCAGCACGTTCTTAAAGTCGAGGATTGTGTATGGAGAACAAAAACACCTCATGAAAGCATAAGAAGAATAGTGCAGGATAAACGTTTCTTTTTCAAAATCAGACCGGGATTGTGGGCGTTGAACTCCCACAGACATGAATTACCAGATAATATATTATTGCAAAAACAAGATTCAAAAGAAAAACAAGAGGAATATTCACATAGTTACTATCAAGGTCTCTTAGTTGAGATTGGCAACCTTAAACAATTCAATACTTTCGTTCCTAACCAGGATAAGAACAAATTATTTCTTCGCAAAAAATTGTCCGATATAACCACACTTCCAAATATATTAGAGTTCACATATGAAAATATTATTAGCTATGCGAAAACAATTGATGTTATCTGGTTTAATAATCGAAAGATGCCCTCTGATTTATTCGAGGTTGAACACACAACTGATTTTCATAGATCCCTACTGAAATTTGCCGAATTGCAAGATTTCTATGCCAACTTTGTCATCGTTGCTGATTCGTGCAGAAAGAAAAATTTACTTTCGAAGTTATCTTTAACTTCTTTTAGTTCTATTAAAAATCGAATAGGATTCTGGAGCTATGAACAGGTTGCCAAATATCACTCGAAAACCAGTGAATTAAATGATTTAGGATATGATTTTAATTAACAGGTTATCACATCCTTAATGACATTAGCTGGTTTAAACCGAATGCCAGTCCCAACCTTTCCTGTCGTTTCTTTACAGCTAGTCATGAAACGGTTATTTGGGCGAGAAAATCAAAAAAGGGGAAGCATGTTTTTAACTATGAAGAAATGAAAAACGGTCATTTTCCTGAAGACCGTTTGAAAGTGCCTGACAAACAGATGCGAAGTGTCTGGTCAATAGGCACACCTCAAAATGGTGAGAAAATCTATGGTAAACATCCTACACAAAAATCCTTAAGATTATTAGAACGAATCATACTGGCATCCACAAATCCCACGGACCTGGTTTTAGACCCCTTTATGGGGAGCGGGACGACAGGGGTTGCTGCGATAAAGCATAGAAGGAGATTCATTGGAATTGAATTAGAAAAAGACTATATAGAAGTTGCTGTTAAGCGCATTCACGATGGATACAATTTATTTTCAAATAGTAGAAAAGAGAATACGCATGAGCCAGTCGGAATCCAAGCCAGTCACTGAATTGATGCATAATTGGAAGTTGAGAGTAATGCACCATGCAATACTGCCACGCTTTTCAGAATGAAAGTGTTATGCGAACAAAACAAAGAGGGAAATTTATCCTAAAATTCTTGAATTTTTAAATAACCTACAATCTAATTCTCTACCAAGTCATCGCTGAAACAGCCGTGTATTCTTATGTTATCCAGTGTCAGGCCTGAATTTTCGCAGTCGCCTGAAGTCGTGTATATACTATCATCCTGATGTTGAAATCTGAACATGACATTGCTGCCGGAGTAATCGGAAATGTCAACCGCTGTCTTCTCATTACAACCGTTGCTGCCTACCTGACTCCATATCTCAATCCATGGGCCATCGCAATCATTTTCAGAAATATACAGAGTCGCTACCGCGTCAGAATTATTCGCTCTGCATTGGTCCCATTCAATCACGCTGTTGACAGCGGGTGGCAGTGTTATCGAGGGGCTTGTTATATTCCAGTCATGAGACGCGTAATCATTTCTCCATGAATCGCATTGATAGCCGTCACCGCCGGATGTTATGTAGGGGCCAAACATTGTTCCATCACACAAGGTGCCGTAATCACAGAATTTAAAGTTTCCCCATCCATATTGGTCGGAATTTTCCAGACTGCATCCGCCGCAAATCCATCCCTGGCATTCGTATAATTCGCAGCCGGATGCGAAGTCGTACATCAGTTCCTGATCTGTACATTCAGCTTCAGAGACAGTGATTGTGATTTTATTATACATCGCGAGTGTACCTGAATCAGCGGAAAAGGCATATACCCATGCCGGATAATCACCCGCCAAAGCGGCAGTGTTATTTACAATTTCCATTTCCCATGTTTCAAGAGCGGTCTGTTCAAGATAATTCAGTGGAAGCCCTGTGATTTCAGGGCAGTGAAGGCGGACGTCGGCAACATCATCACTCCAATCCAACACATTAATTGTAATATCCGTCGATGCTCCCACAAAGTGAAATAACTCGCCTTGCGTGAAGCCGCTTATTTCATATGGTTCGCTGCAGTTTTCCTCACGGGAAACATCAATTGCAAACGCGACATCCATGTTGCCATCGGGCAAATAAATAAGCAGATTTTCCGTATGCTGTGTTTCAGCTGTGAAAATACGATTCGGTTCGGTTTTAGCATACGCCTTGAACGGGTTTAAAACCTCACCAAGAGGAATGTCATATAGTGGAGTCCAGCCATCAGAGTTTAACAGCAGCTGTCCTTCATCATTGGTGTAGATTATCAACCGGACATCCCAGCCATCGACCGGATGAATATTGTCGATAGTAACATCAACGTCAATCTCATTTGTTAACGGGTCGTAACTGTTCACAACGACATCCGGTACCGGAATGTAGGCGGTTACATTATAGTGAAATTCGGCATTTCGAAATGGAGTAACCACAGCTTTGCTGTAATCACTATCGAAAGAAGCAGTCCACATTCCCCAAACATCTCTACCGGATGAATCGTTACCTGTGCCATTTGTCGATAAAGACAGGAATGAGCCAGTGTTGCCTGAATCCAAATCCGGCGTAACAATCGGCTTGGCATTATCTGCCGAGCATCCCGCCGCGAAAATCAGGCATAATGCGATTATCAAGTGCATTTTCCAGAATTTCATTTTTTCTCTCCTTCAATTTTGTGATGATGAATAGTTATTCTGATTTAAGGAATCACGAGATAATTTTACCACATTTTAAGAGATTTGGAGTTACCAGTGTCCGGTGAAATCAGACCTCACCCCCCAGCCCCCTCTCCACCTATCTCTCTATCTAGTCGTCTCTGAAAAAGTCCATAAAGCCAGTGTTTATATGGATTGCAATCTATATTTCGTTGGTTGGAATTGCATGGAATATTTAGAAAATGCT
>CBDURE010000044.1:0-24707 GCA_965369605.1 uncultured bacterium | reverse complement strand
AATCTCATCTCATTAATGCCTTCTCCAACCGCGACGCCGTAATTCATGTCCAGGACATGGATAACAATCGTTTCCGATGAAAGTGTATCGCCAGCCACAAATCCATATGGAGGATTTTCGATTATTTCCGAAACATACACTTTAGTCGCTGCCTTTTTATTGAACTGCGGAATGCGATATGTCGGAGTCAGCCTGACACTTTTGTTTTCAGCTGAGATGCCGTATGTGCATCCAACAGCATAGATGAATTCAAACGGTTCGGCCAGATTGTTCAGATTAAACTCATATTCCTTGTAATCCCAGTCAGATCCCTGCTTCATGACCAGATTACCAACAGGATTGACAATGTCTTCGAATCCATATTTATATAATCTTCTGAAGTTGCCAGAAGTAAAATTATCAAAGTGCAGTATGTATGGATGAACATTTGCAGCTGTCGGCATGATTGGCTCTAATGCGGAATCGAGATATGGTGAGTAGCCATCCGCGTTGGCAAGCACAATCGGACCAACTGTTGCTCCCATGTTTGAGCAGGTTGTTGTGTCAGCCGGATTACTCTCAAGAATAATGGTTCCCTCAATATTGAAAACATGAAGGTCCGCGCGATTTTGCGCTGTTGGCGGATACGTCAAATCAGGCGCCCGGAAAGGATGTTTTATTCCTATTTCCAATACCAGGTTATCGTCGCTGTTTAATGCAACGCTCTTCAGATTAATGCAGTCGAAACATGGCGTGAGAAGAAGGAAATTCGTTATATCAACAATTTCCAGCACATCCTCTGATGCTGAAGTTCTAATTGGTGCAAACTCACCACTGAGTGTATCCAATTCGATACGGGCATGGAACACGCCAAGAAGTCCGGTGCCTTCGATTGAATTTCCCTCAGTATCCCTGTCGCTGACAAGTATGGATGAATTGAATTCGGAATCGATTTCAATATCTGCCGGAGCTGTATCGACAGGATTGGAGGCGGAACAGCCGATGAAAAGTAAAAACGCAACGGCAAGTAGAGAAGAATAAATTAATGTTCGGTGATTCATTTTTTACCTCTTCTAATGCGAACCAGGTTTACATTCAAAATAAAGGTAAAGGCATGATGCATATCTCCATAAAACAACACGATTATTCGACAATTTATTATCCGGTTCTGACGAGCAACATTCACACGAATCCTACCCCCTTATTTAGTATTATTATAGCAGATTCAGAGATGAATGCTGATGTGCGAATGAAATATTCGAAGAATGTGGCTTTTGTAGAGACGCCTCCGGAAGGTGTCTCAAAATCTTGCCAAAAACGTCATGCCGACCATCCTTTTTCAACAGCCTGAAAATGGAGACCCTTCTATAAATCCGGCACTTCTGATGCAACCTAAAAGATGATTTAAACAATTTTTAACAATTCCAATATGATTTTTGATAACTTGTACGATATAATGATTATAAGGGGATAAAGGCAAACTTTACGGTTTGTCCTGTTTGCTATTTCATTTAAGAGGTCATCGATTTGCTAATTGATGAGTTGTTAATCTATTCCTTCAAGGTCAAAGCATCGGATTTGCACCTTGCGGTCGGCATTCCACCAATGGTCAGGGTTATGGGTGAGTTAAGGCCTGTGCCAAATCTTCCGCCTCTAACACCGGATGATTCCCGCGCGATGGCGACCTCTCTGATGACCGAAAAGCAGATTAATAAGCTTGAACGCGAAAGGGAACTTGATTTCGCGTTTGCATTCAAAAATATCGGGCGATTCAGGATTAACGGCTTCTTTCAGAAAGGCAACATGGGATGTGTCATCCGAATGGTGCCTGACAAGATTCCGTCGTTATCTGAACTGTGCCTTCCGCCTGTTGTCGCGTCCTCAGCTGAAATGAAACGAGGGCTTGTGTTGTTCACAGGACCTACCGGATGCGGCAAATCATCATCACTGGCAGCTCTCATAGACATAATCAACAAAAATCGCGCCTGCCATATAATGACAATCGAAGACCCGATAGAATTTGTGCACCATCACAAACGCGCCGTAATCAACCAGCGAGAGCTGGGTTCCGATACGCTTGAATATAACAAAGCGCTCAAACATGTGCTAAGGCAGGATCCTGATGTCATACTGATCGGCGAGATGCGCGATCTTGAAACTATTCAGCTGGCGATGACAGCAGCGGAAACCGGGCATCTTGTTTTCAGCACACTTCACACGCAGGACACACCGCAGACAATCGACAGGGTTATAGATGTATTTCCGCCTTACCAGCAGGAACAAATCCGACTGCAGTTTTCCAACTCACTAAGAGCAATATTCGCCCAGCAGTTGTTAAAACGCGCGAATGGGCAGGGACGAATTCCCGCGGTTGAGGTTTTGGTTAATAACTCAGCAGTCGCGAATATAATCCGAGAAGGAAAAGTTCATCAGCTTTACTCAATGATTCAAACATCATATAAACAGGGCATGCAAACAATGGACTCCTCAATATGTGAGATTTACCAAAGAGGGGAAATCACACGTGGTGAGGCTATTGCGCATGTCCATAATCTGGCTGAATTCCAGCAGCTACTCACCGGAGGAGCATATGCCGAAATTTAATTTCGTAGTAAGGGATGCTTCAGGGAAAACGATTACAGGGCAACTGGCGATGGATTCAAAGGAGCAGCTGATTACCCGCCTGAAAGACCAGGGGTATTTTATCAGCAAGATATCCGAGCTCAAGGAAGACTCGTTTTACAGCCGCATTGACATTGCATTCCAGAGATTAACACCAATAAAGATCAAGGATATTTCGATTTTTGCAAGACTGCTTTCCACTATGATTAATGCCGGCCTTCCGATTTTACGGTCATTGAAAATCATTGAGAAGCAGACTGAAAACCTGAGGCTGGTAGAGGTTATCCAGTCCATTCGCGACCAGGTCGAGGAAGGGCACCCTCTTTCGCTCGCGATGTCCAAGCATCCCAGGGTGTTTGGCGCGCTTGTTATCGCAATGACCAAATCGGGCGAGGAATCAGGTTCACTCGACATCGTTCTGGACAGGATTAGCCACGACCTTGAGCGTGAGATTGAGATTCGGTCTCGAGTCTCCGCCGGAGTTCGATATCCGGTAATTATCATGGGAGCATCAGCTGTTATTGTCACCATCGTACTCATTTTCGTAGTTCCCGCGTTCCAGGGGATTTTCGAGTCGATGGATGCCAAACTGCCGCCAATGACACAGATTCTGGTGAACGTCTCGGAGGTCATACGCCACAGCGCGTGGGCGGTTATTGTTATCGGTGTCATTCTCAGTACAGCGTACAAGTTCCTTATTCGAATCCCGTCAGTCGAGAAGTTTTTTGACAGTGTCAGGCTGAGACTGCCTGTATTCGGAATGCTCTTGAGAAAAATCGCGCTTGCCCGATTCTCGCGAACACTCGCGATTCTCCTTCGTTCCGGTGTGCCGATTCTAAGGGCGTTATCGGTCGTTGAACAGACTGTGGGAAACGCGGTTATCGCGAGCGCGGTTATTAATGCGAGGGAGGCAATCAGGGAGGGCGAGCGAATATCGCCTCCGCTTGAGGAAACCGGAGAATTCCCGCCAATGGTCATCGACATGATTGCGGTTGGCGAGGAAACCGGCGCGCTTGATACGATGCTTGAAAAAATCAGTGAGTTCTATGACCAGGAAGTTGACTATACGATTGACGCGTTTACAACTCTTATTGAGCCTGTTCTTATCATGTTCCTCGGAACCGTCATCGGTTTTATTGTAGTCGCGTTGTACATGCCTTTGTTCTCGATTGTAACTCAGCTATCAGAAACAATCGGCTAGAACAAGCAATACTAACATTCCAGGAAAACATTAGTTCGAGATAATGCATGCTTGAAGTAATCTTTAGGCATGCTTTTGCATGAGAGGTTCGTTTATATATGCTATCAATTCTTATTATGGACAGTGACTTGGATTTTGCGGAAGCGCTGAGTATGACTTTTGAAGAAAAAGGGTATTCCGCTATCGCTGTTGATTCGGCAGATAGATGCTTTGAATTGCTTCGCTCAAGGTCGTTTGACCTTATCTTCCTCGAATTGAATTCCTCAGGCGCCGATGGCATCCAAACTCTTGAAGATGTAAAAAAGATCGATATGCACTGCGCGGTTGTCATGCTGGCTCGCCATGGTGAGATAGAAGCCGCTGTTAAAGCTCTTAAAGCAGGAGCTATTGATATTTATGTCAAGCCTATCACGCCTTATAAACTGCTCATGCAATTTGAAGATCTGGAAAAGGAACTTGAGATCGCAGTCAGGCTGAACAGAAAATCTACAAGCAGGATTTACTCATTCGAGAAGCTTGTTTCTAATAATTATAAAACGCAGAAAACTCTCGACGAGGCAAAGAACTTTTCCCTAACGGATGTCAATATCCTGCTTACAGGCGAAAGCGGGACTGGAAAGGGATTTCTCGCGCGGACCATTCACAACACCTCTGGCAGAGGCAAGAGCGAATTCATAGAGATAAACTGCAGCGCGATTCCATCCGGCCTGCTTGAAAGCGAGCTGTTCGGTTACGAGCGGGGAGCTTTCACCGACGCGAAGGAAACCAGGCGCGGAATGTTAGAACTTGCGAACCACGGGTCCTTATTTCTGGATGAGATATCCACAATGGATTTCAGCATGCAGTCGAAACTGCTCAAGGTTATAGAGGATTTCAAATTCTACCGCGTTGGCGGCCGTAAAGAAATTACGGTCGACACAAGAATAATCGCGGCAACAAACGCTGATTTGAAAAAACTGGTCGCTGAGAAAACGTTTCGCAAGGATCTGTATTACCGCCTGAATGTCGCTATTATTCATATACCGCCTTTAAGGGAGCGTCGGGAGGACATTGTTGAGTTGTTCCTCGGATTCGTCAATGAATTTAATGGAACACTCAATCGGTCTGTCACATGCATCACACCGGATGTCGCCGATGCGCTGAAAGGCTATAACTGGCCAGGAAATATCCGGGAATTAAGAAATCTGTGTGAAAGAATCATGGTTATTATTCAGGGGGATACAATCAATATGTCTCTTCTGCCGCACGAGATTAAATCCAAAACCGGCGGCGCGACTGCCGATGAAATGAAATCGCTTGAGGAAATAGAACGGGACCACATCATGGCGACACTGGATGCGCTTAAGGGAAACAAGTCGAAAGCTGCAAAAGTGCTGGGCATATCAAGAACAACATTGATTACCAAAGTTAAACAGTATAAAGAAGTTTAATAAAAACGCTGCAATCCTGCAGATGGCATTGCTACTGCGCGACAAAAGTTGTGAAATACGTTTTTGTTATTTTACCTGATTCGAGAATTTCGTTGAGTTTCTCGGTTAGCTTTTCACCCATACGTCCCCTGCCCCGCTCGCTTTTAATTGAATTCCAGTCGAGGTCGGTCATGACAGAGTTTATCTTGTCCTCAATCAATGGCAGTTTCGCGCCTATTTCGGATATCACCTTCGCGTCAGAAAGCTCAAACTTTGGCACGAATTTTAAATATGTAAAATGGTACTCCTCACTTTGGCGCAAAACCGTGATGAAAGCGTCAAACCCGGAAAAATACAATCCGGTGGGAACATACCCGCCTTCCTCCTCTTCAACCACCTCCGCCACCTCTTCACCTGTTTCAGATTCAGCAGCATCCGCAGGCGCGGTGAATGCTTTCATTGCGAAGATTCCACCGCCAACCAATAAGGCAAGGATAAGCACTCCACCTATAATTAAAGGAAGTTTTTTAGAAGGTTTTTTAACTTCTTCTCCCTGTTCCTCTTCCTGTCCTTCCAGTTCTTCTTTTTCTTTTTCGTCCATTAGAATCCCTCCGGGAATCTGTTTGATTTATCTGTGCGTTATTTGCCGGACGTTTTCACGTCCGCATCTTCATTCAAAATGAGTATTTCCACCCTGCGATTTCTGCTTCGATTTTGTGTTGTGTCATTCGGCGCCAGCGGGTGATATTCGCCGTAACCCGCTGCTGCCAAATTTTCAGGATTGATTCCGCCTTCCTGCACCATGAAATGCAAAACTTCACATGATCTGATTGAGGACAATTCCCAGTTGGATTTAAAACTTGCTGTTCGAATAGGGATATTGTCCGTATGTCCCTCAACCTGCATGTGATTTGACAAAGTGGCAAGGACATCTGCAACGCTTCTTAGAATATCAACCGCATCTGTCTTAATATCAGCCTTGCCCAGATCGAATAATACAGGATCCGTGAATCTTATTCGCAATCCTCGTTCATCGAGAATGGTTGTTATCAAAGGTTCTTTTTCCTGATGCTTGTTGGCGGATGTATCCTGATTTTCCTGTTGTTTATTTTCCTCATCCTCCTTGATCATCTCATCAAGAAGGTTTTTCACCTGCACAAGAGTAGGGCTTGATTTAGGCGCTGCCTCCTGGCTGATCGGAGCGCTTGTCGGCATATCGCTAAGATTCAGAAGCTGCGTCCCGCCACTTAACACTCCAAACGCGCCCTGCAGGCTGATTACAGCGTCACGGAATTTAATCGTATCGAGAGAGGAAAAAGTAAACAACAAAATGAAAAAGGTGAGCATCTGGGTAACAAGGTCACCATAGGTCATCATCCACGCGGGAGCGCCGGCTGGGGGATCAGGTTTTTTTCTTTTGACTGCCAACTACTCATCCCCCTTGTCAGCGGAGACATTACGCTGGTCGGGCGCGAAGAAGCTGGCAAGTTTTTCCTGGACAATGCGCGGATTCTCTCCGTTTTGAATGGAGACTATTCCCTCGACCATGACATGGAGATAGAGCATTTCATCATCGCTTTTAACCGCTAGTTTGCCTGCCATCGGTGAAAATAGAAGGTTCGCCAGGATTGCGCCGTACAGCGTTGTGATAAGAGCGATAGCCATGGAACCACCAATCGTTGACGGGTCGTCCAGATTGGCAAGCATCTGAATAAGTCCGATAAGCGTTCCGATCATTCCAAAAGCCGGCGCGTATGTCGCCATCGCATCGAATATCTGTTTGCCTAACCTGTGGCGTTCCTCGATAAAACTCAGCTCAATTTCCAGAATATTCCGCACCTGATCAGGTTCGGTGCCGTCGATAACGAGCTGGATTCCTTTTTTCATGAGGACGTCATCAAGGCGCGAAACTTCATCTTCAAGCGCCAAAAGTCCCTCACGACGCGCTTTCTCAGCGAAGGAAACCATCGTGCCAATCATTTGGGAGGAGTCGGTGCCACTGCTTTTAAAAACATGCTTGATTATCTTCATGGTGCTGATGACATTAGCCATCGGATAGTTAACCATTACAGCAGCCATGCATCCACCCAAAACAATTAACAAGGATGGAGCGTTCCAAAACAGAACAAGCTGCGACGCGCCCCCTCCCGCCATCATTCCGAAGAGGAGAAATCCACAGCCAATCACTATTCCGATAATGCTCGCTAAGTCCATATCATCACCGAAGGAGCTTTTGCTCTTTCTTAATTATTATCCTGCATTTCGCAAACACGATGCATATTCGCTGGTATAAATACAACGAAATGCCAACAGATAACACATCAACATTATTAATATCCATTGCAAGCATCATACGGTTATTAATGAGTATTAACGAAGTTGAAATTCTTATGGATTGAACATACATTATTGTTATGCTTTAATCCATACAGACAGGTTGATATTTGCAATCATGCAGGAATCTGACACAAGAACATATCTGGATTATGCCGCGAGCACTCCTTTGCGCGATGAGGTTCGAGACGCGATGCTGCCGTACCTGAGCGAGCATTTTGGCAATCCCAGTTCCATACATTCATTCGGGCGAGATCTGAGAGTACGAATTGACCAGTGCAGGGACCAGATTAAAAAAGTCCTGAATTGCTCTTATCGCGAAATAGTTTTCCTGAGCGGAGCAACGGAAGGCGATAACTGGGCAATTAAGAATCTGGCTCGAACATACCGGAAAAAAGGCAGGCATTTTATTATCAGCGCGATAGAACATCACGCGGTTATCGAGTCGGCTGAATTTATGGTTAAGGAGGGTTTTGAATGTTCAATTGTCAATCCGGCATCGGATGGCGTTGTCAGAATTGAGGATATTGAAGCGGCTATCCGGCATGACACAACTTTCATCAGCTTGATGTTTGTAAACAACGAACTTGGCACGGTGCAGCCGGTAACACAGGTCGCGAAACTGGCAAAAGACAAGGGTCTCATGATGCACACCGACTGCGCGCAGGCCCTTTCTACCCGGAAAATCGACCTGGATAAAATTCCCGTTGATATTCTCACAGCGACCGGGCATAAAATCTACGGGCCTGTCGGCTCAGGATTTAATTTCATCAGGCGCGATACTGAAATTGAATCTCTCATACACGGCGGAACTCACGAATTCGGATTCCGCGCGGGAACGGAAAATGTCGCTGGCATTGTTGGGCTGGCAAAAGCTGTCGATCTTGTCGGTTTGGAGCGGGAGGATATGGTTGAGAAATATAACAGGCTGGGCAGATATATGCTTGGCAAACTGGCGGATGAAACTCCCGATGTCCAACTTGTAGGCAATCAGGATAAAAAGGCGCCGCATATTTACTGCCTGCGTGTTCCGGGAATTCCTTCTGAGAATTTGCTTATTGGCTTCGATATGGCTAACATTGCTCTGGCAACCGGAAGCGCATGCGCAAGCGGATCAGCTGAACCGAGCCATGTTATGAAAGCTATCGGATACGGTTTGCCTGAAGCGTTTGAAACAATCCGAGTCAGTTTCGGAATCTATTCGAGTAAAAATGATATTGACGCATTTATTGAAGTTCTTAAGAGAATCATTAAATCAGGAGGAGAGGTTGACTTATGAATGAAGAACAAACAATCGAACCCAAACCGGATGAATCCGCTGAAGCGAAACCGGAAAAAGAACAGGTGGTTGGCTTCGGCATTGTCGGCAACAGCACAAATCATGACCTTGCAATGAGCCGCCTGTGGGTTTCAGACAACATGATAGAAAACGCGGAGATTCGAATCATTGGGTCGGATTGCATAAAACAGCAGGCGGAACAGCTCGTTACGCAAATCAAGGGTAAATCCGTCCCGGATGTTGAATTCCTCGTTGAATTCAATCCTGATGATATCCCGGATTTGGAATGCCTTAATCTAAATATTATCTACGAGTCCATAATCAAAGCCCTGGTTGACCTTCGCAAATCACCCGAAGAGCCTGATAAAACTGAACCTGTTGTCGCAACACCAATTACTGAAACACCTGTTACTGAAACACCTGTTGCTGAAACACCTGTTGCTGAAACACCTGTTGCTGAAACGCCTGTTGCTGAAACGCCAGTTGTCGAATCACCGCCTGCCGAAAATCCACCGGAGGAAAAACCAGTGGGAGAAGAGGGGCAATAACCGATGTCGAAAACAGTCGGCATCGCGATGTCCGGTGGGGTTGACAGCGCCTGCGCCGCAATCCTGTTAAAGGATTCCGGTTGCTCGGTAATCGGATTCACATTTAACCTGTTTAACGCCAGTTCGAATATTGAAACTAATCCTGACGCCGGGAATGTCGCAAAACAAATCGGGATTCAGCATCACACTGTCGATTTAACCGACGATTTCAAACGGCTTGTAATTGAACCGTATCGGATTGGATACTCGCAGGGATTAACTCCAAACCCGTGCGCGATATGCAATCGCCTGATAAAATGGGGTGTCCTGCGTGATATAATGCTCAAATACGGCTGTGAATATATCGCGACAGGACATTACGCGCGGATTGAAAAACGTGATGAGCGTTACATCCTGAAGCGCGGCATCGACCATGATAAAGACCAGAGCTATTTCCTCTACTTCCTCAATCAATCCCTTCTTGAAAAAACTATCCTTCCGCTGGGCAAATATACAAAAGTGGAAGTTCGTAAAATCATTGCTGACAGGAATCTGAATATCGAAAACAAACCAGAAAGCCAGGATTTATGCTTCATTAGCGGCCAATCAGACCAGGACGCAATATTCGAGGACATGAAAAAAGGCATGGGGGATATTGTGGATAAATCAGGCAAAATCATTGGCAAACATAAAGGCCTCGAAAACTATACAGTCGGACAGAGAAGAGGGCTTGATATCGCGCACAGTTCCCGCCTGTATGTTCTTTCCAAAGACGCTCGCGACAACAAACTGATTGTCGGTGAAAAGGAAGATTTATTTCAAAGCGCGATGAACGTCCACAGTTTTGTTTCTTCGCATCCAGGATGCCCGGAACCCGATTCATCTCCTTTTGCATGCCATACCAGGATTCGATACCGCACTCCCGCGACTAATGCACTATTCACACGACTATCTGAAACAGATGCCCGTATTGAATTTGATAATCCCGTAAGCGGAATCGCTCCGGGACAGATAGCTGTTGTTTACGACAACGATGAAGTTATCGGCGGCGGGATTATTTCCCCTGATTGATTGCCGCGTGATATAATAATTTTTCATCCTGCCGGGAGGAGCGATGTTTATGGACGATAAAAGCGCATCACGCAGCATACTGAATATCAGAAACCTGATGGTTCTCGCAATCTTTGGGTTGATGATCTGGTTTGTGATAATCGTTCGAGGGATAATCGGCATATTCCTGTTCTCAATGGTAATCGCATTCCTGCTCTATCCGCTTGTCGAAACGCTTCATCAAAAGAGAATACCCAGATCTCTTGCGATTGTAATTCTGTATTTGATAATTTTTGCTGTTATCGGATTGATATCTCTGGTTATTGTGCCACCACTGGTTACGCAGGCGCAGAGTGTTGTTAATTATGTCATCAGTGCGGATGGCGAATCACTGTTCGCCGAGAAAGTCGCCACATGGACAAAAAATTCCGTGGAGACAATTAATGAACGCCTCGGCACCAATTTTGAAATCCGTGAAATATATCTGGCAAACCAGGAAAAGATAAACGCGCTTTGGGGGGATATTTTCAATCGCACTAGCAGGTTTGTCGGCAGTCTGGCGTCATTTGTAACTCTGATGGTGGCGATTCCCGTTATCTGTTTTTACCTGTTGATGGATTGGCCCAAGATAAGGGAAAGCCTGCTGAAATTCCTTCCTCAGCATATTCAAACATCCACTATCGACCTGATGGACCATCTGACGGTAACTTTGAACTCATACCTGCGCGGACAGATGAAACTGTCTTTTCTGATGTTCCTTATCACCACCGCCGCTCTGCTTGTTCTTAACTGCCTCGGCATACTGATTCCATCCTTCGGATTTCACATTGGCCCGTGGCTCCTTCTTGGATTGCTTGCCGGAACAACAGAGGTTATCCCAATCGTGGGACCAATAATCGCGTTCATTCCCGCTGTTATTCTGGGATTTATAAACGGGCCTATAACGGGAATTACTGTAATTTTGCTGTACGCGGTTATCCAGCTGTTCGAGGGCAATATTCTCGTTCCGAAAATCATGGGCGACAAAATGGACGTTCACCCACTAACAGTCATGTTCGCGTTGTTGTGCGGAGGCATTTTGGGAGGAATCGCCGGAATGCTACTCGCGCTGCCGGTCGCCGCGACATTGAAAGTCATTTTTGAACAGTACTATCCGGGGTTCATTAAAAATATTGAAAGGCTATTTACTGAACAGGATAGCGAATCAACCGGCAAGATAAAATCATCATCGCCTGAACCATAGATGTTAACAGATGCAGGCAGGATGCCCGCACCACAAGGAGAATGAGGTTTGAAGTCAGTCGATTTGAGAAATAAATATTTGGAATTTTTTAAGGAACACGAACATAAGATTGTCGAGTCGGCACCGCTTGTTCCGATTAACGACCCGACTCTGCTTCTGATAAACGCAGGAATGGCGCCGTTGAAGCCGTACTTTCTCGACCCGAAAAGCGCGCCGTCGCCGCGGTTGGCATCAGTCCAGAAATGCCTTCGCACGAAGGATATTGATGAGGTCGGCACGACTCCGCGGCATCTGACTTTTTTCGAAATGCTCGGAAATTTCTCATTCGGAGATTATTTCAAGGAGGAGATTATTCCGTGGTCGTGGGAGTTTTTACTTGGCTGGCTCGGGCTGCCTGAGGATAAACTGTTTGTAAGTGTCTTTGAAAAAGATGATGAAGCGTACGATATCTGGCACAAAAAGGTTGGGCTTCCGGAATCGAAAATATTCAAACTCGGAGAAGCTGATAATTTCTGGTATATGGCGGATACTGGCCCCTGCGGGCCGGACAGCGAAATATTCTATGACCTTGGCGAAAAAGTCGGATGCGGACGTCCAACATGCAAACCCGGATGCGACTGCTCACGCTACACTGAAATATGGAATTTGGTTTTCACGCAGTTTAACCGCCAACAGGATGGCGAACTCAAATCGCTTCCCAGCAGAAATGTCGATACGGGAATGGGGCTTGAAAGGACAATCGCCGCTATCGAAGGCAAAGTCAGCGTTTTTGAAATAGATGTTTTCCAGCCGCTTATTTCCTATATACGAAAAAAAGCGGGGCAGAAAGGCAAGAGGGATACTAGCGGAGTTATCGAATTCAATCCGTTTTTCCTGATGGCTGACCATCTGCGGGGAAGCGCGTTTTTAATCGCGGATGATGTCTATCCCGGCAACGAGGGGCGCGGATATATTCTACGCCGAATTATGCGTCGCGCGTTTTTACATGCGCAGCGTCAGGGACTTAAAGAGGGCGAATTAATCGCCGGACTGCATTTCATCTATGAGTCGCTTGGTGACGCTTACCCGGAGATAATCGAAAAATCGGAACTTATCGAAAAAATACTTTCGAGAGAAGAAGAGGGTTTCTTATCGACATTATCTCGCGGTGAAGCTTTACTCGATAAGGAAATCGCGAAACTGGAAAAAACCGGGAATAACGTTCTCTCCGGTGATACGGCGTTTGAGCTTTACGACACCTACGGCTTCCCGATTGACTTGACACGGGATATCCTTCGCGAGAAAGGTTACAAAGTCGATGAGACCGCTTTTAATGCGGAACTTGAGAAGCAGCGGGAAAGAAGTCGCGCTGATACATCTAAGAAGCTTCTAAACACTGAAAAACATGGAAAAGGAGCTAGTTTGGGGCTTCCTGAAACAAGATTCGTTGGTTATGATACAATCGTACATTCTACAATGATTTTGGATATTTGGCCTTCGCATCCAGAACATATTAAAAGCTGGACCTATCCTGAAATGCAAGCAATCATTCTTGCTTCAACTCCTTTCTATGCTGAATCTGGTGGACAGATTGGTGACAGAGGACTGATCGAATGGCATAATTATAAATTTGAAGTCAATGATACTAAACGTACTGAATATGGTGTTTATCAACATCTTGGGCATTTTTTAGAGGGTAATCAAGAAGAAGCACTTAAGCATATATTGGAAACCGGAAATGTTAAAGTTACCGCAACTGTAACTGAATCACGGCGACGCGGAATCATGCGCTCACACACCGCAACACACCTTATGCACTCCGCGCTTCGGCAGGTGCTTGGCACGCACGTTAAACAGGCGGGATCGCTTGTCGAGGATGACCGCCTTCGATTCGATTTTTCACATTATGAATCTGTCTCTTTCGATGAACTTTTGAAAATCACAAAGCTTGTCAGCGAATGGATTCTTCAGGGGCTTGATGTCAACACGGATGTTCAGGGGTACAACGAGGCTGTTAAATCAGGCGCGATGGCCATTTTCGGCGAGAAGTACGGCGATGAGGTCAGGGTGCTTTCAATTGGCGATGTCTCAACCGAGTTATGCGGGGGAACGCATTTGGATAACACATCAAAAATCGGTTCGTTCGTGATTATCAAGGAGGAATCGATTGCGTCCGGAACTCGGCGTATCGAGGCGCTTACTGGACTAAAAGCGACTGAGTATTTCCTTGACGGCGAAAAGGTTCTGAAGAAACTGTCAAACAGATTCGCTGTTGGTTATGACCTGATTGAATCCAATGTGGAAAAACTTTTCGCTGAGAGGAAATCGCTTGAGAAGGAGCTGGATAAAATCCGCGCTGATTTGGCGCGCTCGCAGGTTGCGGGATTAATCGAGCAGGCGGAGAAGGTCGGCGATGTCTCGCTGATAATTCACACTGCTGATAATCTCAACAACGATGCTCTGATGAGCATGGCGGAGGATTTCAAGGGCAAGATGGATTCATACGCTGCTCTATTAATAGGAAAAATGCCGGACAAGCTTGGAGTGGTTATCGCGGTCAGTAATGACCTTATGAAAAAAGGCTTGAAAGCCGGTGATTTGATTCGTGAAATATGCGGAGTTCTTGGCGGCGGAGGAGGAGGGCGTCCGAATATCGCTCAAGGCGGCGGTAAAGACGCTGGTAAAATCGATGACGCGATAAACAAGTTCAAATCCATATTGGATGAAAAACTGGGTAGTTGAAATTGCAAAGAAATTTTATTTAATACTCAAAACCTGAACCTGGGAGCGCTGGTCTCTGACCGGCACCTGTGTTAGGTTAATAGAAACCACGCTTTGCGAGCGAGACGCTCGCGATCCCAGGTAGGAACAATTAACTCAGAAGATTGTTTCTTGCTTTTCCCGCCATGCTGACACTCACCCATACCGCAGCGACTTTTACAAGGTCACCCGCGATAAACGGCAGAACGCCAATCGCAAACGCAGCTTTTAATCCCATTCCGGTTATAAATCCAAGGTGAATGCATCCGAGTGTGAGTATTGCGATTTCACCGATTATTAGCGCCATTGCGAGAGATGCGCTGTTTTTACTTTTTTGAGTTATGCAGCCGACAATCCATGCGGCGAGTATAAATCCCAGCAGGTATCCGCCGGTTGGGCCAATCAGGCAGAGTAATCCGATTGCGCCGCCGGGGGCAAACATCGGCGCCCCCATTGCGCCGAGGAAAATATATGAGATAACCGCGAGAGTGCCGTACCGCGGTCCCAGCATCGCGCCTGCCATCAAAACAAAGAAAGTCTGGAGCGTGATTGGAACCGGGTTTCCCGGCATGAATAATTTCAAATGAGCTCCAAGGCATATCAGAAGAATAAACGATGCAACCCCAAACGCTCTTGCGTATTTAACGGGGATTTCAACATGCCAGAAATCGCGTTTATTCAGAGATTCAGATGTAATGCTGCTGTTCATTATGTCAACTCCACGTGTTAATGCGAAAAAACAGAAACGAAATTATACTAGCTTTCATTGTTATTTCAAATCAGAGCTGTTTTTCTCCAGCCAGCATTTATCCACAAATTCCTTAATCTGCTTTCTGAATACGCTGACATCGAATTTACGCGCGTGTTCGATTAATCCCGCTTTATCAAACGACATGGAATCAAAACGAGAGACTGCATCGTTGAGAGATTCCGGTGTCTGTTCCCTGAAGAAAGTTCCGGTTTTATTTTCAACAACAGTCTCAAGCGCGCCGCCAGCGCCGTAGGCGATAACCGGAGTCCCTGCAGACATTGCCTCGATTGGAGTCAGGCCGAAATCCTCGAAACTGGTGAAAACAAGCGCTTTCGCCTGACCGTAAACTTTCGAAAGATCATCCTCAGGCACGAATCCAAGAAATTCAATATTCGGCTTTGCTATCGATTTTAGTTTTTCCTCATCGGGACCAATACCAAGAACTTTCAGCGGCAGGCCATTGATGTTAAACGCCTCGATAGCGAGATCAACTCTTTTGTACGGCACAAACCGATGTGCAATCAGGTAGTAATCCTGCTTTGCGCCGTCATAAGCGAACTTGTCAACATCCACGGGCGGATAAATCACAACGTCACCCTTGCGGTTATATGTGCTCTTAAGGCGTCGATCAATTTCATGGCTTATCGGAATAAAATAATCGACCTGCGAATTCGACTCAAGATCGAATTTCCTCAACGGGCCAACCATCATGTCGAACAGAATCCGCTTCACGCCTGAAAGGCTCGCGCGATAGACACTGTGAAGTTCCCAGATATAACGCATGGGCGTATAGATATATGAAATGTGAATCGCGCCATCCGGCCGTCGAATACCCTTTGCGCAACAGTGGTTTGAGGAGAGGATGACATCAAAGCCGCTTAAATCAAACGAGCGAAACGCTTTCGGCATGAAGGGGAGGTAATTGCGATATTTCTCCTTTGCGTTATGCCATGACTGCAGGAATGAGGTTCGAACACGCTCAGGCGGAAAAATATTTCCAAAACGCTGTTCATCGTAAACGGATGTAAAAATCGGCGCATCGGGAAACAAGTCGGCAAACTCCATGACACATCTTTCAGCGCCGCCAAATCCGGTAAGCCATTCATGCACGATCGCGACTTTCATTTTAGATTATTTCTCATCCTCATCCGCATCTTTATGTTTATCCTCATACTCTTTTTTAATCGCCTCAACTTCATCATCATGGAGATATTCAGCCATTATCTCGCTTTCAGTGAATATATGTTCATCATACGTCAATCCGATCGGCCTGTCCTCAAGCAGGTCGATATAAACCTGCTCAATCCTTTTTGCCAGATCATTCCAGTCGTAGAGTTTTTTATAACCCTTCGCTTTTTCACGCGCGTGCTCATACAGCGCATCATTGGCGATTATCTCCTCCAGTTTTTCCGCAAGTTGATCAACATCATACGGCTCAACAAGCGTAACGTGCTTCTTTATCCTGTCGTTGACCTCACCGACTGTCGATGCAGTTGTTATCATGGGAGCGTCAAAATGCCCGAATGTAATCATGCTGGAACGTCGGTCGGAATAGCCATCCGTAAACGGAAAAACCCCGACACGCGCGATTGTGAATATCTCCGCGGCTTCCTCGATGGGAAGAAATCCCTTGAATTTAACTTTGTCCTTAAGCGCTCCGAGATTCGAGATGTAATTGATAAACCTGTCGTATGATTTCCTGTGCGAATCGAAAGCGCCGACATGCCACAATTCGCATTTATACCCGCTTATGCAGATTTTCTCAAACGCTTTCAGGAGAACCTCGAAACCCTTGTGCGGATGAAGGAATCCGTAGTTTACAATTACGCCATCCGCCGGAACGTCCCATTTGCGCTTCAGATTTTCTTTGTTGTCTTCAAGTTGAATTTTCAAACTGTCGTAATCCTCTGGAAGCACTGGTCCAATCGGGATTATGCGCGATTGCTTTTTGCTCAGCGTGCTAAATCGAAAGCGCAGGGCGTCCCTTTCCTGAGCCGATGGAAACAGGACCATTGACACTTCGTTGAGAAGCGGCATTATCGCTGCTTTCCTCAGCGCGTGCGCATGGCTGAATTCGTGAAGCGTGATTATGTACGGCGATGCCAGTTTCCGCGCTTTAATCTGCATGCCCAGAAGGCTCGGGGCGAAACCTTTTCCGTATCCCTTTGATGGATACTGCAGGTGAATTATGTCCGGTTCAATCTTGAGAATCCGCTTCAAAAGCGAACCGCCGTAAAAAACCGACCAGCCTCCCATCACCGGATGAATTCTGATATTCTCATGCGGTGAGTTTTCATCCGCATCCTTTGACGTGATAACATCTACATGATGCCCCAAATCCGCAAGACGTTTCGACAGTTCGTACGTGTTATCCCCAACGCCGCACGGCATCGGTGGAAACGAACCCACTATCTGCACTATTTTTAATTTCCCTGTGATTTCCTCTCTAACCTCACTCCAAATTTGCTGAGTGTAAAGCACCGCAATTATAACAACCTCCTGCAATATCACGAAACAGGTTATAATATGCGTGATGGAAAATCGAACGAATGACAACCGACTTAAACGTTATTTGCTGATTATATCAGGCGGCGCGCTGCCCCGATTTTCCATGTCACGGCGTATCCCGCTCCCCGACCGCTGGGATAAACTGGCAATCAATGAAAAATGGGAACTTCATGATTCACTTGTCGATGGGATGTTCAATCCTGAAACTGAAAATGAAATTTCCGCAAGGGATGTCGCTGATGAAAATCTGATGCATTTGAAAGCGAGTATCGCATCGGAACTTGTTAAATCATGCATCCTCTGTGAAAGGCGATGCGGGGTTGACAGAACCAAAGGCGAACTCGGATACTGCAAGGTTCCGCTTGAATCATACTACGCCAGCGAGTTTATTCACATCGGCGAGGAGCCCGAGATAATCCCATCGCATACGATTTTCTTCGCTGGATGCACCTTCAGATGCATGCACTGCCAGAATTCTGAAATCATTGAAAATCCAGCAGGCGATTATCCTGTCGATGATGATCTTCGCAAACGCATTGAAAATCGCTTCATGCGCGGCGCGAGAAATGTAAATCTTGTCGGGGGCAATCCCGACCAGCATCTGCATAACATACTCGACATCTTTGCGAAAGTGGATGTCCCTGTCCCGGTAATCTGGAATTCCAACATGTACCACTCGGCTGAATCGGAGCGCCTTCTGAGAGGATTCGTTGATCTCTATCTCGCTGATTTCAAATACGGCCCGGGAAATTGCGCAAAACAAATAAGCGACGTTGATAATTACTGGAACGTTGTAACCCGCAATTTCACAAGCGCCCGCGAACATGCGGACATCTACATCCGACACCTCCTTCTGCCGAATCACGTTGAATGCTGCGCGAAACCAATCATGGAATGGGTCAGTGAAAATCTTCCGAATGCGAAATTCAATTTAATGTTCCAGTATCATCCGAGTTATAAATCGTTCGATCATCCTGATTTGGGGCGGATCCTAAGCGCGCCGGAGAAGCAGCGATCGCTTGAACTGCTGGAGAAAAACAAGTTAGCAGGTTAGTAAGTTAGTAAGTTAGTAAGTTAGCAAGTTAGCAAGTTAGTAAGTTCGCAGGTTAGAAAGTTGTTGTCCCGGGAACGCGAGCGGCTCGCTCTCAATTCCGGGTGGTACTGGTTAACTACAACATTTCCTCGACTGCTTTTATTTCACTCAGCCTATACTCCTTGTCATTGTCTTCTTTAATATTCTCAGCCGCCTCTTTTCCCAATTCGAGAAAATTCAAGGCTTCATCCTTGTGTTCCTGATTCTGTGAATCATTTATGCGATTACTCCCTATAGATGCCATGCTGTAAAAAAACTGATTTATATATAAATCAAATCCTTGATTTTAGCGTATGTGCCGTCACCGATTCCCTTTACGCTCATGATTTCAGTTTTCTTTTTAAATCCGCTGTTCCTGGTTCGATAATCGATTATATCCTGCGCGCGAACATCTCCGACTCCCGGAAGCGCCATTAGATCCTCTTTCGATGCGGTATTCAGGTTGATTGGAAACCGCACTTCCCTTGATATTGAGCGCGCCGCTTTGATGCTTTCATCATCGGTAATCAACGGTGAGTTTATCTTCTCGCCTATTAAAGGAACATACAGTTTCTGGCCATCGAAAATATTCTCAGCAAGATTCAGGAAACTCGTATCAGCATTTTCGATTGTCCCGCCAGCGGTTTTGATTGCGTCGGTAACCCGGCTTTCATACGGCAGTTCAATCAGTCCGGGAGTTGTGACAGCGCCGGCTACATGCACCAGTATTGTTTCAGGTGTTTTATCAGCGTCCAAACCTGCCGCCATCGCGCTGTCATTTTTGGAAATGTTATACGCAATCATGTCCATTGCCACAGTGGCAATCCATACAACGACAAGGATTGAAAACACGGTGATGCCAAGAATTTCTGATCTGCTCAGATTTTTCAATTTACAGCTCCGCTGATTTACGACTGTTGGATTAATTTTAACCGATTGCCCTGAATATGTCCATTGGAACGACTCGTCATTCCCGCGAAACTCGACTTTCGACATTTTTATATTTTCTGCTTTTGTGGTTCAGGGCAATATAATATGTTCATAAAAATTGAGCCGACTTTAAATTCAGCTGTGTTTTTCATTGAGTGTAATAAAACAAAAGGAGAACGAATTTATTAACCTCGGGTGCCGCCCACACATCACGCGAAGCGGGATTTGTGGGTGAAATGCGTAACTTCGTGCAAACACCCATAAAGCCGGGACGGCTTTATGGGCGGCACCCGGGTTACGTTAAAACCTATCTCTTTTTCAACAGCCCGAAAGCGCGTTCTTTAGTCTGTCCTCAGAAGTCCATTCTTGTTCAGAAATCACTATTTACTAATCATGAGTCAAACTTGCGCAAAAACTCATTTTAGTTACACTTGTCGCATGATTATAAAAAGGAACGCGAAAAAAAAGTTGTTTCAGCGTTTTGCGATTATTACTCAACTCGCGCTTCTAATCCTGCTATTCTCAACCGCCGACGCACTCGCGGGCGAGCAGTATGCTGTACTTATGCAGAATGTCGGTGTCGGACTTGTGAACCGTTTGGAGAAAGTGCTTCTTGAGGATTATCATTTCCCCGCGGAAAATGTCTCTTATTACCGCTGCCTCGATAAGGACGGGAAGGAAATATCCAGCGCAAAGCTGGCTGAATCAGTGTTGTCAAAACTCGATGATCTGTCCGGCAAATTACATGCCGGCGACAAACTCATCATTGCTTTTCTGTGCCACATGAAAAGCGGGTTCTGCGTAAACGCATCGCTGGCATACAAGGAACTGGAGGATGTGCTGGCAAAATTCGAAAATGATGTCGATATCATTTTGTTCATGGAGGGCTGCCATTCCGCTGGCGCATTGGAGGTTGTCAAATCGGCGGATGCGATTATTACTTCCGCGAAAACCGGAGAGATATGCTACGGCGGATTCATGCGTTTCTGGACAAACGCAATCGACCCGAAACATGAGGCATATAAAAAAGCCGATACTGATAACAACGGCTTTGTTACTGTTGGTGAGGCGTACGAGTATGCCAGGGATGAGAAGAAACTCGCGAAATGGTATCGTGACCTTGATGATAGTGTATGGCCTTTCCCCGATTTTTACCCAATCCCAGTCGCGCAGTTCCAGGCTGGCAATGAGTCGCTTACGCTTTGCGAGGATTATTATAGGTTTTAACAGAACATCTATCGGAATCGCCACAGTAGCCTGCGGCGCTCCCTGCAATGAAATAAGACAAGCCGGGAAATCACAATAACCCGCCTATTACATCCAGCGCGGTTTTGATATCATCTGCATCCACGCCCAGATTTGTAACGACTCTGATTGTTTGAGAATCAATCGCAAGAACCCAAACACCTTTGTTGAATAGATTTTCAGCAAGCTCCGGCGCGGGGACTTTCATCGTTTTGAAAATAACAATGTTTGTTTCAACACCGGAAACGTCAATTTCAATCCCCGCCAAATCAGCGATACCCTCGGCGAAACGTTTCGCGTTTGAATGGTCATCAGCAAGCCGATTGCGATGGTTATCAACTGCATGGAGCGCTCCCGCAGCGATAATCCCCGCCTGCCTCATGCCGCCGCCCAGCAGTTTTCTATATCGCCGCGCCTTCTTGATTAAATCATGATTTCCCACCACAGCTGATCCGACCGGCGCTCCCAGCCCTTTTGAAAAACAAACATTTACAGTATCAAAATATTTCGCATATTCCTTTTCAGCAATTCCGGATGCCACAGACGCGTTCCACAGGCGAGCGCCATCGAGATGCATTTTCAGGTTATGGCTATCCGCGACCATTTTGATTTTCTTAATCTCCTCAATCGGCCAGACAGCGCCGCCGCCCATGTTGGTTGTATTCTCGACACAAACAAGCGATGTCGGCGGGAAATGTACATCATCAGGCCTGAGCGATTTTTCAATATCGCCAGCTTTGAACATCCCCCGCTCACCATGCAGGAATCGAGGGATTACTCCTGACAGCACAAACGCGCTTCCGCTTTCGAACAGATAACTGTGGGAATATTCATGGAGGAGAATTTCATCGCCGGGCTGTGTCAGGCATCGAATCGCAATCTGATTCGCCATTGTACCGGATGGAACAAACATCGCCGCTTCCCTGCCGAGGATTTCAGCGACCCTCTTTTCAAGCAGATTTACAGTGGTGTCATCGCCGAAAACATCATCCCCGACCTCTGCACTTGCCATTGCATGACGCATCTCATCCGTGGGTTTTGTTATCGTATCGCTTCTAAGATCAATCATAGTCAGCTCCTGCGTAAAAGTGTTTCCCGATTGGATATTATACTCGCATCAATTGCCGCAGACACTATAACTAGCTGCTATAATTGAGCCTATGATTCGAGCGATTGTTCCAATAGTCGTTATGTTTATTGCGATTGGTTTGTTCTATGCCGCGAGGAACGCCTTCGGCTGGACTCTGGGCGTGCGGACATACTGGCCGGCGTTTGTCGCGCTGTTCCTGTATTCATATTATGTGCTGTCTTTGGACTGGAAAACTTATAATAATAATGGCAATCAACAATGATAAAAATAAACATAAAAATCGACGGTTATGAAATCTCAATTCCTGAAGGTATTCCGCTAATCAATGCCGCCCGGGAATCGGGATTCTATATCCCCGGTATCTGCAGCCATCCCGATTTGAAACCATCCGGTGTGTGCGGACTTTGCGTTGTTGAGATTGACGGCTTCGATGAACCTCAATTAAGCTGCATGATAATGCCCACTGACGGCATGGTTATAAGAACATCCTCCGAACGTTTGACTGAAATTCGAGAAAATGCGCTGAAGGAAATTCTAGCGGATCATCCCCACGCCTGCCTCGATTGCGATATCCGCTTCGAATGCGACCGTACACAATGCAAATACGACAAGCCCGGATATGACAGATGCTGCGGCCATTTTGATGAGTGTGAATTAAGGCATCTAACCGATTACATGGGCGTTCCCAAAGGCACGCCTGAATATAAACCGCGCGACCTTCCCAAAATCACCGAACAGGAAATGTTTTTCCGCGATTACAATTTATGCGTATCCTGCACAAGATGCGTACAAGCGTGTGTGATTTCAGAAGGCTTGAATATTTATGGTGATTATTTCCCCGATGGCAAGCTTGACCAATCGAAAATCAAACCGCTTACCGAAACCGACTGCTCGTTTTGCGGATATTGTGTCGATGCCTGCCCCACTGGCGCTATTTCGCTTCTCGAAACCGATTTCGGATTCCTGGGTTATTTCCCCATGGGCACTGCCGGACGTCTTGCCATACCCACACCGCCGCCATCCGAAAAACTGCCGCTGAACGAGGAGGCAATCAGTCAGGTAACTGTTAATCCGGGACGCTTTAATATCTATCACAAAGACGGAAAACTGCTTGATTCCAGGCGATGCAAGAATCTTCAAGAGGAATTAAGCGAGCATCTGCATGAATTCACAAACTGCTATTTCACACTCCAACCGTACTATTGAAAACCAAAATACTCATAGCCACACACAACAAGGGAAAAGCGAAGGAAATCATCGCTATTCTTGAACCCGCCGCAGCATCCGAAATCGAATTCCTTCAGCCGGGCGATGTCGGCATTTACGATTCACCCGATGAAACCGGCGACGGTTATGAATCCAACGCGATAATCAAAGCTAAATTCTATGGCGAAAAGTCAGGATTAATCTCAATCGCGGATGATTCAGGCCTTGAAGTTCACGCGCTGGATGGTTTTCCGGGAATTAAGTCAGCACGTATCAAAGCGCCAGAGAATTCCGACAAATCCCGCTATGAAACGCTTCTTGAGATGATGGGGTCTGTTGAGGAGGGCAATCGCGCCGCTCGATTTGTATGCGTAGCCGCGGCATTCTCCCCAAAACATGTAACCCGGCATCCCCTTGCCGGGGAAAACGCTGAGATAATCACAATCCGTGAACACTGGAACGGCATAATCCTTACCAACCCCAAAGGCGATAGCGGATTCGGATACGACCCAATATTCTTCGACCCGCAATTAAGCAAATCCGCAGCTGAAATGAGCACTGATGAGAAAAACCGTGTTTCACATAGAGGAAAAGCGTTCAGGAAATTGTGGGGTAAGATTGCCTTGTAGCATGAGGTTTTAACCCCATGCGGTCTACCTTTCTCGGTCGAGTATACTAAACCATAAATAGCAGAGGGTTTTAATCCTCTGCGGTCGAAAATCACCTTCTGCAGTCGCAAGGCAACCATTTTACACTGAATAGAAGAGAATTTGTAGAAGCAGAGGGTAGTTTGTAGAAGCAGAGGGTTAAAACCCTCTGCTATTTGATTATTCATTTTCCGCATGGGGTTAAAACCCCATGCTATTTTACATCTGCAAAAAAATATCGAAAATAATTACTGAATCATGCAGCGATTTGCACATCAGCGCCGTCTATTAAGCATGAAAGCATGGTTTGTGACATTTTCTGTATTTAACTCACGAGTATCGCAAAGGGCTGCCTATTACCGAAATGTGCAGAAAAACTCCGAGCCACCACTTCTTTTGACCTTAGATGAACAAAATTTTGTGACAGGTGTATTACAGAAGACGGCGAGAAAGCACGTAATTTTATTGTTGCGCTTAGCTGTATTACCGGATCATGTCCATATTGTTGTAATGGCGGAGGACAAAAACAAACTTAGCGCGTTAATTCATAAACTCAAGGGTGCATCAGGATATTACCTTAATCGCAAACGAAACATGCCTAAAGGAACTCACGCATGGACTAAAAAATTCGATTATCGACAAATTACTGACATGGAGCATCTTGAAAAAGCATGTAAATATGTTGATAACAATCACCTCAAACACAATGATAGATGGGAATAATCCACTAATGAGCATGGGGTTTTAACCCCATGCGGACTACCTTTCTAGGTTTGGTATATTAATTCACAAAATAGCAGAGGGTTTTAACCCTCTGCTCTCGCAAACCACCCTCTGCGTCTCAATACCCTCTGCTCTCGCACCACCTTCTGCGG
>CBDURE010000043.1:0-25397 GCA_965369605.1 uncultured bacterium | reverse complement strand
AGTTGAAATTAGCCATAAGAAGATTAGTGGTCGCAGAAAGCATTCTTTGAGGCCTGTTTTTCAGATATGTCGGGACTGTAGTTGCAACGAGAATTCCTACAATCGCGACAACAACAAGTACCTCAACCATGGTAAAGCCACTTTCATGCCTAAACCCACGGAGTCTGAATCTTTTCATGTCAAACACCATCCCATGTTATGAATTGTATGATAGGTATAATTCATCTTTATTTATTAAGTAAAACAGTATATCAAATCCAGCGCCTGAAAAAACCAAAATTATCAAGTTTCTTATGGTTTTAGGTATCTTTTTCAGGAGGATTTCCATGTAACCCGGCGTTCCTATGCCGGGGAAATGTGTAAATTTATCACTTAACAATACATATACTTTATCGACACAAAGCAAACTGTTTTTGCATTACTTTTAACTTTCACATTACACAGACTTTGAAATTACTTTTCGGTATTAAGTGTATCTCCGGGATAAATGGCGAATTGCCTGGGAAGGGAACTAACTACTGAAGACCAATTACTTCAATCTGATTTTACCACATACTTAATGTGTGTAAATGGGTAAATGCAAAAAAAATGGATTTTTTTTATTTAATTCGTACCTGGCACCAATTAAATTTAGAGGCTCTCTCTGGTTGTGATAAATGTTCTCAGTTGGCTGGATTAATGCCTGTTTGAGTGAATTACCCAAAAGCGGGGGATTCGGGCTATTTAATTCGTACCTGGCACCAATTAATTTGCCAATTAATTTGAACGCCTTTTTGCGTCGGAAGGATTCCAGCGCCAAGGATGAAATATCAATTAATATTAAGCAGCATTCCGCCCTGGTAGATAATAAACGTTACTATCCAGGCAAGAAGTGTCGTATAACCGATTGTGAACCATGTCCATTTCATGGAGCCTGATTCCCTGTATAAAACAGCCATTGCAGCCATGCAGGGGACATAAATCAGAGTGAATATCATTAGGCAGAACGCTACAAGAGGAGTGAAATGCGGATCTTGTTTCAACGCGTCCCGTAATTCAACCGACTCCTCATCAGTTTCACCCAGCGCGTAAACCGTACCCAGCGTCGATACCACAACCTCTTTAGCAGCGAATCCTGTAATCAGCGCGATTCCTGTTTTCCAGTCGAATCCGATTGGTTTGATAACCGGCTCGATAAATCGTCCCAGATGCCCTGCCATCGAGTTCGAGATTTTGTCTGACGCAATTTCTGATTCGATTGCTGTCTGGTTGACTGGCGGGATTGAATCCATACTTGATGAAGATGATGCCCACGGCGGTGGGAATGTGGTTATGAACCAAACAGCAACGCTAGCCACGAGAATAATTGTTCCCGCTTTTTGCAGATACATAACCGCCCGACGCCACATGTGAAGAAGCACTGATTTTAGTGTGGGAACGCGGTAGGGTGGAAGTTCCATTACAAACGGTGTTCCGGGACCATGAAAATAAAATTTCTTAAGCAGCATGGCAACAAATATTGCCAGGAGAATCCCGAAAATATATAGCAGAAAAATTATATTCCCCGCCTGCTCAGGGAAAAATGCTCCAGCGAGGAGAACATAGACTGGAAGTTTCGCTCCGCAGCTCATTAGAGGAATTATCAGCATAGTTGTCAGACGGTCTTTTTCATTTTCAAGTCCGCGTGTCGCCATGATAGCGGGAACAGAACATCCAAATCCAATCAGCATTGGCATAAATGATTTGCCGTGCAGTCCGATTGCGTGCATGATCTTGTCCATGATAAACGCGGCTCGCGCCATGTAGCCTGTGTCCTCAAGAAACGCGATTGCCAGAAACAGCAGAAGTATATTCGGAAGGAAAATCAAAACTCCGCCAACGCCGCCGATAATTCCATCCACGACCAGCGATTGAAAATGTCCCTCTGGCAATACTCCGCTCAGGAAATCGCCAAGATAACCAAAACCGGCATCAAGCCAATCCATTGGAGGTCCGCCGAGTGTGAAAGTCAGCTGGAATGTTGCCCACATCATGAAAAGGAAAATCGGCAGCCCTAATACTCGATTAGCTAAAACCGTATCAATTTTCTCCGTAATGTCTTTTCGCGATTTATGGACAGTCTGGACAGTCTCTTTGCATATGCCATTTACAAAACCGTACCTGCGGTCAGCAATGTAAAGTTCGGTATCATCGCCAAGGCGTTTCTCAATTCGCTTTCTCAGTTTATCGGCAAGTTTAACAATCTGGCTGTCTTCCTCAGTCATCCTGGTTATTTCCGGGTCATTCTCAAGCAGTTTCAACGCTGTCCATCTTGATGGATATTTCTTTACGAGAACCTCGTTTTTTTCGATAAGGGGAATCAGTTCCGTAATCGCCTTTTCCATCTCCTCGCCGTAGTTGATATTCACATTGGTAACTGTGGAGTTTTCAACCACTTCAATAATCTTATCGAGTAGATCTGTCAAACCCTTTTCACGCGATGCTACAGTCTCAACCGCGGGAGATGCCAACAGCTGCGTCAGCAGTTCGATATCTATTCTGATTCCAAGTTTCCTTACCTCGTCGCTCATGTTCAACGCCATTATCATTGGGACATCCAACTCAAGAATCTGAGATGCCAGATACAGGTTTCTTTCCAGATTGGAACTGTCGATTACATCAACGACAACATCAGGCTTTTCTGACAGGATAAAATCCCTCGCCACCATCTCCTCAAGTGAATAGGCGCTGAGTGAATAGGTGCCGGGAAGGTCAACGAAAGTGATATTGTAGTTCTTATAGGTACGGTGTCCGGTTTTTTTCTCGACCGTAACGCCCGGATAATTGCCGACTCGCTGGGAACTTCCGGTGATGCCGTTGAATAGAGTCGTTTTGCCTGAATTGGGATTCCCCGCGACAGCGACAACGATTTTTTTCATTTCAGCATTTTTTGTGCCTGTATTTGATTTATTATTTGCTTTCAGGTTCAACTGGAGATGACCTCGACTATGATATTTTCGGCTTCCTCTTTACGCAGTGACAGGTGGAATCCATCGATTTTGAATTCCACAGGATCACCCAGGGGCGCGACTCGCTCAACGAGAATTTCAGCTCCAGGTCGAATTCCGATATCAAAAATCCTTCGTATAATGGAGCCTTTCCCGGATACCTTCAGCACCTTGCATCGATTGCCGGGTTTTAATTCACTCAGCTTCAGTGTTGTGTTGTTATGTTGTTCCTGTTTATCCACAGCCGGCAAATTATACATGTCTAAGATTATTAGTCAAGACTAATTTTACGCGTGTTTTTTTCCTGTTTTATTTATCGGCAGGTAAATTTAAAAGACAGGCCATAACGGCCTGTCCATGTTGTTGATATTTTCCGATTTACTATCCTAGAACGGATCAGTCAACGCTCGATAGCAGTTGATTCGTCCCGTGCCGAGTTTGCCTTCCTTTTCAACCGGGATTGACATTTCATCGGTGGTATCCTTGATTCGCTGTTTTACTTCGGCTTTTGTCCAGTCAGGATATTTGCTCCACAAAAGCGCTGCCAGTCCTGATACATGAGGTGACGCTGCGCTTGTGCCGCCAAAATGAGGGCAGTACCAGCCATCGCATACAAACGGGCATTCAGGATCAGGGTTGTCATACATGATATTCCACGGGATGTTTGTAGTGGTTACATACATTGAACCGGGAGCGCAGACATCCACAACCGTTCCCCAGTTTGAGCCCCATCCGCGAGGACATTCGTTGTAAACCTCTTTGCATTTATCATCTTCAGTAAAAATTGATGATGCCCCAATCGACATGAATTCAGTTAATGACGAAGGCTGGAAAAAATCAGCATAGTCGCCGCCACTATTTCCTGCCGCCGCGACGAGCAGTGTATTTTCATAAGCGTCTGCACTTTGAGCCGCCTGACGTATCCATGGGTCATCACCCCATCCGCCGAGAGAATAGTTGCCGATGAATTTCATCCAGGGCGCGATTTCCGCAAGGTCACCAATATAGGCGATTGAATTGCCTATTGCTTCGTATGAACCATAGCCGTAGTCGCTAAGGCATTTCAACGAAAGGAAAATCGGGTCCCAGCATACGCCGGCAAGACCGATTTCATTATCGCCCGATGCTCCCGCGATTCCCGCTACCGCTGTGCCGTGTCCGTAGTTATCCAGCGGGATGACAAACGGGCTGTCGAAATTCTTGCTGTAATCCAATGCGGTCCAGTATCGGAAACCCTCCAGGGCAAAATCGACATGCGGATGCACTCCCGTGTCCGCAATGCACATGACAATATCCGTAACACGCGCATCACCAGCGTTGTCGAGAATATCATCCTTATAGACATCCCATGCCTCATGCGCCTGAATTCGCTGCATCGCCCAACGGTAATCATCGGGCCATTCGTCATGCCAGACATAATCGCTGGGCCATGATGCCGTTCTCATAAGCCCGTTCACGCCGGGCCATTTGACCGATTCCTCTTTCGTAAGCTCATCAATTAACTCAAAAGGAGTTCTGGAATCGTCAATTCGAGCAACATGCATTCCGATTGTCGTATTTACACCGGTCAGGAAAAGGTTATGTTCCCGAATCACGCGATAGCGTTCCGAATCCGATGTGCCATCCACGAATCCGAACAGTATTTCATTATCAACATAGCCGTCATACTCATCGAGAATAACCGCATGGTCAAAATCAAAACCATCCGAGTGGGTTATGTGTCCGTTAATCTCGATATACGGCGCGGTTTTGTATTCAATTTCAAATCTGATTGAACCATCCTGCCCCGCGATATCCAACGGCGCGGTAGTCATGTGGTTTTCGACTATTCCGAATGAGAATGATTCAGTTTCGTTTTTTAGAATAAGGTCATAGACTGCCTCACCGTTGTTGGTTGCTGAGAGACCATCATCCGACCATCTGAATTCAAGCGGATGAGAAAGCTCGCCAATCAGAATATCAACATCTGATGTTGAGCTACTCAATATAATACAGTCCTCTCCGGCGGGAGTATTCAGCGACGCAATCGGTCGAACCGGATCAATCTCCGCATTGCCTGAACATGCTGAAAATGCGAAAAGCATGATTCCCGAAAGGAATAATAAAGAGATTATTCGTATGTTCATTTTTTTACCTCAGGGTATTTTGAAGGATGAGATAACCATAATAGTTTAATCATTTTACTTTGTTTTTTTGAAATAGTAAAGGTTGAAGATGCATGCCGGAATCTGCGATAATGGAAAGCGTTGAAAAGTTAGAAGGTTAGTAAGTTAGCAGGTTAGTAAGTTAGCAGGTTAGTAAGTTAGCAAGGTTGCAAAGAAATGAATGTAGGGGTAGGCCCCTGTGCCTACCCGAAAATTTGGCATAAATACAGGGCAACCACGGGGGGTTGCCCCTACGGTTCGAGGGTAAAGTAAATTTCTCTTACTGCCCTAAAGCAAACCGAGAATAGTTTTACTAAAACATTATAGAAAAAACAGGTGCGATAACGATGGCTAAAGTAAAAAAAGGCGACACGGTAAGACTCCACTACAAAGGCACTCTCGATGACGGCACTGAATTCGACAATTCGGACGGTCGCGACCCCCTTGAGTTTGAGTTAGGCTCCGGTATGGTCATTGAGGGTTTCGATAAAGCGGTTTTGGGAATGAAACTCGACGAATCGAAAAAGTTCACTATTCCGACCGAGGAAGCGTACGGCCGTCACGATGAGGAAAAAGTCCACATCCTCAGCTTCGAGGATTTCCCCGGATATTTCCCCAAAGTCGGCGAACAGGTAGAGGTACGCGACACTGACGACAAAAAAGTCACCGGCACCGTGGTCGAAGTCACTGAAACGAACCTAACTGTCGACGCCAACCACCCCCTCGCCGGCCAGGATTTAACATTCGTAGTGCAGTTGGTGGAGATAGTTTGAGTCATAACCAGCGATTATTGAAATATAAAAACACAACAGCCACCTGACAATCAGGCGGCTGTTTTTTTATTTCGGTTTTACATGAGACTTACGGATTTTAATGCTTCCCTACTCCATGCCTTCCTTCATTTTTTTCATAGTTTCTTCATCCATTCCTTCCATCATATCGCCCATGCCTTCCATCATGCCGCCCATGCTTTTCATCAACTCAGCTTCGTCCATCTCGACGTTATTGATTTTCCATTTTCCGCCTTCCTTTTTGAGAACATACTTCATATAACTCATTTTTTCCGGCCAGACCTTTGCGGTGTCACCCTCGACACTGCCTTGAAGATTCTCTGTCATTTTTTTGAGCATATTTTTCGCGAAATCTTCAGCGCCCTCAGGTATATCACCGGGATCAGGTGCATTTGCCATCTGCTTTTTCGCCTGTTTGTAATCGTCTGATGTCAAATAATTTTTTGAGCAGTAACTTTCCGCTCTTTTATAATCCTTTGCTGCAATCGCATCCCAGAATCCCTCCACAACCTTCTCCGGCCTGGATGGGTATGGGCCAGCGCAACTAATGCCGAACGCGATGAGTAGAACTGAGATAAGCGCCATAGATAAGATTAAGGTAAACCGTCGATTTGATACTAAATTTCTGCTTGTCATGTAGTTACTCCACTGAATTAATCAGATTGAGATAATTTAACTAAGTGAAAAGCTATCAGAGTATGGGATTATTGTCAATGAAAGGGCATCGATAAGATGGCTGGAATTGTAAGATGGGAAAGCGTTTCTGGCTTATGTATTGAAATCCGAGCCCCGAACGTAAGTGAGGGGTAATCTTGACGCTGCAATAAACCTGCTTTACCCCTCACTAACGTTCGGGGCTCGGATAATGCATTGGTCGGGGATGGGGTGAATACAACCGATAAAAAAGTCACCGGCACTGTGGTTGAAGTCTCTGAATTGAGCCTGACAGTCGATGCAAATCATCCCCTCGCCAGCCAGGATTTAACATACGAAGTGCATATTGTGGAGATTGTTTAGCTTTGAATCACGCCCAACATAAAATGCAAAAAGCAATAGTAACCCCTTTTCAGGATTTAGGTAACATCCATTGCATTCCGGAGTGACGTCCTTGGGGACTGGATTGTACCTAGCGGGAAAATGAAATTAAAGACTAATTAATAGCAACTATCGTATCGGGTCCCAATTCCCCTATATAACGATTTTCACCATCTTGATTATGCTCTTTAATCTCTTTGAATATCTCATCAATAGTCAAAACTCCTTTAAGTTTTTCTGCCAATTTCCGAGGAGTTGGTCCACCGAATTTTGGACCATCAAATACGCCATCCTCCTTGTCAATTATGTAGGCTGCATTGCCAATCGCCTTCCATTTCAGATCTGAGTTTTCATTTCTCATAATTCACCTCGATATTAAAATATCAATTACCGCAATTGAACTTTGTACATTGCGTTAACCCGAACTCTTTTAGCAATCAATCCATCTTATTGCTAACCTGAATACTATACATAACCCAAGTATTTATGTCAAGAGCTAGTTGATCAAATTGTTACAGCATTCTTCAACTGTAACTCGAAGACGCTTACCCAGAGAAAGTCATTAGAGTCGTAATATAACTTAAACAGGAAATGACAGCATCGAAAAACAATTGTTCTTTCATAAAAATATCCACAAAAGGTTTATATAATTCTGATAAATGGTATGATGGAGGTACTAAAATTGATAGTGCTGAATATGACAGATAGATAGATAGAAAGACGACTATCGCCCGGGGATGCGTTCCCAGGTTACGAATTTTAACAACATAAATGAGGTTTGATAATGAAAAACATAATAATATCGCTGAAATTTTGCCTGATATTTATTCTTTTTCTGCAAAGTTTAGGTAATGCAGAAGAATATTTCTTATATGAAGATCTTGAAAAAGACATTAGAGGTTATGATGATATTCTTCTCCTTGATAAATGGTATGATGCAAATGGAGATATAACATTAGATAGAGCTGTTTATAAATATAAAGGGCTTAATTATTACGCCACTGGTCTGGATACATCATATTTTATGCCTGGTTGTAAGTTTAAAAAGGCTGATTATGTCCATATTAATGGACAACCAAAAATGGCTGTAAATATCCTATTATTTGTGGATGGTGATGAAATAAGCGGAATTCAACTCAATTATACAGATTTGTTAAATAAGTATCCCAAAAAAAAAGCTGATAAGGAGTATTACACAAATCTAGATGAAATTGGTAATTATGTTCGAACATTAAGAAAAGCATTATTAATGAAATATGATAATGATATTATTATCAAAGATGACTTTGTTTATACTGTCGACTTTGAATCGGAATCTGCTTGGTGTGGAACATTGGTACTTAGAGATGCAGATGATGACATGATAATACTTTGGTGGGGTGGTTATTCTCTATTAATTAACTATTGCACTAAAAAGCAATATGAGATGCTTCTTAATGAAAAGAAAAAGGCTTCAGATGAACAAGTTAATAAATTCTAGACCAACGTAAAAGTTTAGATCGCAATTTACATTATTCATAAAGGCCGCGCGAAATACGCCTGACTTCACCACGCTCAAGAAGGCGGTAGAGATAAACCTGAGGTATGTTAATCTCATTCAGGTCTTTTGGGCGAACGATCCCTTTTTCCCTGATGAAATCAAGCGCTATGTCGATTTTAGAAACCATAACAAGTTAATATTCCTAGGTAATTATCTTTAAGTACCTAGATTTTACAACATTATGTCACATCTGTCAAGTGCCCTGATGAATCCTAACCCATCACCTGCTTGAGCTGAGTTTGAATGAGTTGTGTTAAAATCTGTTTCAGAATCTCAATAGTGAAGACACCTACCTTCCCGGCAGTATCTTTTGCTTTTGCCCAGCGTTCATCATCGCGGCTTGCTTCGAGGAAGTCATGACCAGTCCACGTTAGACGGTAACCTTTTATTTTGTGTTGATAACCCATCTCCGTATAATAAAGTTCCTCAAGCAATCCTGCATCTTCCATAATTTTTAAGTGATACATTATTTCTTCATTATTAAAATTTTCAATTTTCGAAGGAGTATAAATAATATCTTCACTTGATTCATAATCAACAAGTAACTGTCGAACCAAATCCATATCTCTTTTCATTATTTATTCTCCCTTTTTCTTTGGATTTTCAGGTGGTTCGATAAAAGGTAAGCCGGCAAATTCTGCTTTGTTCTGCATGTTAATATCTCTCGTCACTATACAAATTGCTAATCTGGTATTATCACGCATATACTCAAGAACCGTGGCAAGAAACCGATCATCCTTACAGCCTTTATCCAGCCATGGGAGGGATTTTGTTAAATCTGGCTCAACAGCCAATGATTTGATATATATTTTCCCATTTACAATTGTTATACCTTCCGCAAGGCTCCCCCTTCGTCGAAACTCTTTAATCTGACGAATTAAGGATTGTGATTTTTTCCTTACATCAGGATTATTGTGATTTTCTTTGTGATAGTCTATTTCACTGAGAACAGAAGGCGTTAATACAATAGTAAAGGATTGAATATTATTAAATACCCAAGATTCAAGTTTATGATTAGTGTAAAGAGCGTTCGTATCAGGTATAAGATGTGTCTCACCCTCAATTGAGTAACATGAATCCACACAATTCACGATTGAATCAAGATAGCCCTGCACCAGTTCCGATACTTCAAACTTAGTTTTTTTATTAGTTCCACCTTTTAGTTTAATTATTTTTCTAATCAATTTATCCTTTCGTTTTAAATCCTTGATTATTTCAGGTTCTGAATTGTTAAGTAACGTAGAGACAAGTTGCCAAAACACATCGTACTTTTTAAAAACCAAATCCTGCTGTCTTTTTCCTTCAATTGTAAGTTCATCCCAAAAATATTCAAAGGCAACATTTTTTGTCCTTAATTGTTTTAGCTCAAGTTCTGTATGCTGTTCGATTAGGATTTTTAACGCGTTTTTTAACTCAGTTGCCAATTCAAGCATATTTTCAATCACTGTTTTCACATTGCCACACTCCTTACATCCACCTTTCCCGTCACTACGGCGGATATCAAGGCTGATCTGTATTTTGGAACTGATGCAAAAGTAGCAAATAGCATTAATTTTGTCAATTTAATGAAATTATTTAACCCGAACGCTTGCCTCAGATTACGAATTCCACTCCCAATCTAAAATATCTATCATAAGAGACAAACCAGCGCTAAGACTGTATAATTGGCGGACGTTTTCAAACTTGGGAGAGAGGCGAAACTATGGCTGATGAAACGAAGAATATCGAATTTAATCTATTACTTTCTTCAGTTCCGATATAAGTTCCGGTATGTCAAAATCAAGAATCTGCCATAGAATGTCTTTATCAACGTTATCATAGCCATGAATCAAGCGGTTTCGCAAACTTATGATTTCGTTCCAACGGATTGACGGCGTTTTATTTTGCGTTTCTTGAGTAACACGATTAGCTGCTTCACCAATGATTTCCATCAGTCGAACCAGGGCGAGGAATAATACCCTCTCATCATCAAGACATATCCTCGATTTGCCTTGAACAAGAGCTGATGCTTCACTTGCGGTATCTAACATATGTCTGAGCGACAGATTATCATCACGCTGCGACATAAATCATCCTTGAACTTTTAATAACATCATCAAGCATGTATGGACTCAGAAATCCTGCAGTGTTTAAATCAACCTTGTGACCGATAATTTCAGATAACTCCATCTCAATCCTGAAAAAACTCAAACCGGGTGTGAAATCACTCTCGAACTCGACAAGAACATCCACATCGCTGTCAGGAGTAAAATCATCACGCAAGATAGAACCAAAGAACGCCAGACTGCGAATGTGATTTTTTCGGCAAAATGCTTCTATCTCAGCATAAGGTATTTCAACTTTTAAATTCACAACCATAATTATATCATCAAATAAACGCTAAAATGCAACCCATGGACACTTTCCCGGATGAAGTCTCAAATAAAATCACCATCCCACCTCACATGAGACAAACCAGCGCTAAAGCAGTATAATTGGCGGACGTTTTCAAACTTGGGAGAATGATAAAAACCATGACCGATGAAACGAAGAACATCGAGCCTGAAGGCTCAATCGAGGAATATACCGGGCAATATAACAAGTTCATATCGAAGAAAGCTGAGTTGAAGGATTTTAAATCGACGTCGGGATTTCCGGTTGATCCGCTGTATTCGGGCGGTGATGCGAAACGCCGTGATGAATTCCCCGGATTCTATCCGTTTACGCGCGGAATCCATCCGCCGATGTACCGCACACGCTACTGGACAATGCGCCAGTACGCCGGATTCGGCACCGCGGAGGATACGAACGAGCGATACCGTTTCCTTCTGGAGCGGGGCCAGACCGGGCTTTCGGTCGCGTTTGATCTGCCTACGCAGGTCGGGCTTGATTCGGATTCCGAACTCGCGAGGGGCGAGGTTGGCAAGACCGGTGTCGCGATTGACACTCTCGATGACATGCGCACGCTGTTCAATCAAATTCCCCTCGGCGATGTCTCCACCAGCATGACAATAAATTCACCCGCGAGTGTAATCATGGCGATGTATATCGCTGTCGCCGATGAAACGGGCATTTCACGCGAAAATCTCAGGGGCACGATTCAAAATGACATCCTGAAAGAATATATCGCACGCGGGACGTATATCTTCCCGCCGGAGCCGTCGCTGTATTTAATCGCGGACACGTTCCGTTTCCTGTCGAAGGAACTTCCCAAATGGAATTCGATTTCCATTTCAGGCTACCACATCCGCGAGGCTGGTTCGACCGCTGTTCAGGAACTTGCGTTTACGTTCGCGAATGGAATTGATTACGTTAAAACCGCTCTGGATGCCGGGTTGGACATCGACGTCTTCGGCCAGCGCCTTAGTTTCTTCTTCAACGCGCATAATGATTTGTTTGAGGAAGTCGCGAAATTCCGCGCTGCAAGGCGAATCTGGGCGAAAATCATGCGGGAGAGATTCGGAGCGAAAAATCCCAAAACGTGGACAATGCGATTCCACACCCAAACCGCGGGTTCCATGCTCACCAGCCAGAATCCCGATAACAATATCGTTCGTGTCGCGATGCAGGCATTGGCAGCGGTTCTTGGGGGGACGCAGTCGCTTCACACAAATTCGAAAGATGAGGCAGTCGCGCTTCCTACGGAGGATTCAGTCCGCACCGCGCTGCGAACTCAGCAGATACTCGCGCATGAATCCGGCGTAACTCACACTGTTGATCCGCTTGCCGGATCGTATTATATCGAGTCAATGACGGATGAAATCGAAAAACTAACATGGGAATACATTGAGAAAATAGATGATCTCGGCGGCGCGTTGAAGGCAATCGAAAAGGGATTCCAGCAGTCGGAAATCCAGCAGTCAGCCTATGAATGGCAGCGTGAAATCGAAAATAACGACCGCGTGATTGTCAGTGTCAACAAATTCCAGCCCGAGAAAGAGGAGGAGCCGGGCGATATTCTGCGTGTCGATGCGGCTGTGGAAAAACGCCAGGTGGAAAAGCTAAGCGCGTGGAAAGCGAATCGCGACCACGAAGCTGTTAAAAACGCGCTTCTGAAAGTACGCCAAACAGCGGAATCCAAAGGTGAAATATTCGAATCGATAATCGACGCGGTTAAAACGAAAGCAACGCTCGGCGAGGTAATAGGGGAGATGAAAACCGTGTTTGGCGAGTATCGGGAGAATGTCGTGTTGTGAGATATTTAACAGCTTGACAGCTGAAAAGATTGGGTTGATAATCACCGTGTTTTAATTGCGATTATTAACCCCAAGGAGGCCAGTAATGGCTTACGTTATCTCCGAAGAATGCTCCGCATGCGGTTCATGTGTCGATGAATGTCCGGTTGGCGCGATCAGCGAAGGCGATCCCATTTACATCATCGACCCGGAAAGCTGCACGGATTGCGGCGCTTGCGCAGACGCCTGCCCGGTGGGCGCTATCAGCGAGGGATAAACTCCCCTGAAAATGTAATTTTAATAATGTTGAATCCGGTGGTAATCACCGGATTTTTCATTGGTGGGTAATTGCGACAGGGCCGCCCAGTACTGAAACAAGCTGGGCGTCCTCGGATTTGATATCCTTTCTAAACAGAATCAACTGAGTGCTTTCGCCCGATAAATCACCATAGCGTGCAGTGAAATACAAAAAGCCGTCCGGAGACCATCTGAAATTGCCGATGTCAATCATGTTGTCAAAGGCAAGAGGTTCTAATTTGTTACTCGAGGTTATCCATAAATACGTTTCATAATTTTCCTCCCCTTCGAAATCAAAGGAGTATGAACTCAACACAAGCAGTGGTTTGTCGCTGCTGTAAAACGCTTTGGAATCCAGGACAATATCCCCGCCCGGAACAGCGATATCAACAGTTCTGCCTGTATGCAAATGGCTCAGCGAAAGGCATCGTCCCGATGTTGGGTACGTGAATCCCAGAGTGTAACCACCCGCAAGAAATGTTTTCATACCCTCGGGGATTTTATTCTTTCTCGATTTGGATGATTTATTCAGAGGAAAACTCTCGATGAACAAGCCGGCATCATCGCTTATCAAATCGAGTTCATGATAGAGCATGTGCAATTTATTTTTGTAAAGGCTGATGGATTCAATTGACAGCGCGCTTCCGGTGATTTTAACATGCGATTTTCCCCCCTCAGTTTTATACAGCCAGACACCATCGCCGCTGGTGGAAATCGGAAGATGCTTGACCTCATAAGCCACAATCGAGCCATCATCTGAAACTGATATATTCGGGAAAATGCCCTCTGAAAATTCGACAAGCGCCCGGACTCCGGTTTCAGGTTCAAATATCTCAAGCGAGTTGCCCTCATACTGCTTCGAATGAATGAAAATCCTGCCATCGCTGAGAGGGATGAAATCCAGAATATTCGCCTGTTCGAGAAGTTTTTCCCTGTTCGAGCCGTCAGGATTCATCATGAACAACGTGTTGTTTGCATAGAGCACGATTTTGTATGAATTGTCTGTCTCAGGCTGCTCATCCTGCGCAATGCAAAAATCAAACGGTGAGAGAATCAGGATAAGAACAGGAAGAACGAAGGGAAAGAGTTTTATTAAAGGAAAGCGATGTCCTGTCATGCCGGATTCTCCTTTCCTGAATCAGTTGCTTTTTTAAGCGATGTACTTTCTCCTGTGCGGGACATCGAAAGCATGATAACCCCCGCGATAATCAGGACTATCGCAATGACCTTGTATAAATCAATTATTTCATTAAAAAATATTCTCGATGTGATGATTATCATAATGTATGAGATGCTGATAAACGGATAGCAGAAACTCAAACTGGTTCGTGACAGCACAATCAGCCATACTCCGGTTGACACGACATAAAGCGCCAGGCCGACAAAAACAAAGGGATTGAATACAATCGCGAAAATCTGTTTCATTAATTCGCCAAGGTCATCCACAACGAAATTGCTCAATCCGTGTTTAAGAAGAAGCTGCCCAGCGACTACCAGCACTGTGAAAACCAGTATCATGGGAATTGCCTTGATATTTCGTTCGCGTTGTTCGTCCATATTACGATCGTGACATCGACAGCATGACCACACCGCCGACAATAAGCAAGATAGCCATAATTTTGTATCCGTCGATTCTTTCCTTGAAAATTATTCGTGATGCGACAATCACGAACACATAAGACAAACTAATAAACGGATAGCAGAAACTAAGCGGCGTTTTAGTAAGAATCATCATCCATATAAGAGTGGAGAAGACATACAGGCCAAGCCCAAGCAGAACCCAGATGTTTGTCGCGATCTTTGGAACGCTTTTTATCAGCAATTTGAAACCGCCAAGCTCGCCCAGAGCTGTCATTCCTTGTTTAAGACACAGCTGGCCGCCAACCGCGAGAAATGTTGTCACCAGTATCAGTGGTATTATTGCGGTATTCGGATTATTTCTAATGAGTTCAAGCATTACAATTTAAAGAAAAATCACCTTCCAGCATACAGCCGTTTTGCCAAATGTGGCGGCAAGCCTGCTTTGATAATTGCATCCGCTGCCGCCTTGAGTTTGTATTTAACACGAATGATTTCAATTTTGGATGTTTCAGTGTCATAGATTCCGTAGGCTGCTCTGGTATCGCCATCCCGAGGCTGCCCAACTGATCCGACGTTAATCAGATAGCGCAACCCCTCTTCCAGAACAGCTTCACCCTCGCTAATCAAATCCATTGCCCGGGCTGATTTGGTTTCAAGGTCAAACTGGTATCCTTCAGGATAATGGGTATGCCCGACAAACAGTAAATCCGTTTGAAGGATTTCCAGGCTCAATCGCGCGATTGTGGCATCGGAAACGTACTCATCAAAGTCTCGTAATGAACCGTGAGCGATAGTGAAATCATCGAGAACAAGATGAGGTTCAAGGCTGTGAAACCAGTTGATTATATTATCGCTTAATTGCTCGATAGTATAATTAATCGCCTTTTTCGCATCCGGGTTGAATGACATTGAATGTTCGGGAAATAAAACGGCGTGCTCGTGATTGCCGAAAACCGTCTCATCGCAAATTTCCCGAATAAGGTCGCAGCATTCCTTAGGAAATGCGCCGTATCCGACAATATCTCCCAAACAGTGATACAAATCCACTGATCGATTGTCGGCATCCTGTAGTACGGCATCAAGCGCGTGCAGGTTAGAGTGAATATCTGAAACGATTGCTATTCGCATAATAAAAACAAGCGGAAATTATAACATTTTCATTGGACTTTGCCTTGCTAATATCCGGTTAAGTTGGAAACCCATTACCGATTGCAGATTAATAGAGGATATACCGTTTAATTGGTATTTATCAGAATTGAATCGAAAGGGAGTATAGAGTCGTTCTATCCGTAAAAAGAGGCATTATCCCATTAGGTGGCACGTCCACATAAAGCATTAAATCTGTCATTATCAATGAACCATGCTGCGAACCATCATTTATACAGATTTTTAGGAGCACAAGTTGACACACACACATGATACAATTCAGATGATCATGAAATTTCTTAATCAAATAATATAGGGGTAAAACCATGAAGATAATCATTGTTTTTCTTTGCTCTTTCTTGTTTTTTATTATATCTTCATTAAATGGGCAATTTCTAGTGCCAACGTATGCTGATTGTTGCATGCCTGCTGGATGTGAGATGCCCAGGATTTATGAAGAAAGAGATGGAGCTTGTGATAATGATCCATCAGAGATTTGTGAGTGGACAGTATGGAAACGAACTTGCGAAAGGGCTCAATGTAATTGGGGGCAGACGTGTACCTGCGTAGAACCTGACTGTTATATTTATTATGGAGCGTATCGAGTGATAGGCTGCGCGCCATGCGACGGTACTTGGATAAGCATAAGCTTTCTGTGGGCGGTTGTTTATGGTGATCCAGATTGTGATGAATCTAAATGTTTCTTCGGCTGCGATGATAATGAACTGCCTGAAGGAAGCGATTCATGGTCGCCTTGCCTTGTGCCAACGCCAGATCCATAAAATATAAATTTTAATAAACCAATAAAATATGGAATACCGTATAGATATTCCATGGAGGCAAAAATGTTTAGGCATCTTATTTATTTAGTGATTATAGGCAGTTTGGCATTCTCAATCGTGAGCTGTTCCAACTCCAAACCAGTTGTTAAATCTGACAATTCAAGCATGGAACCCGCAAATCAGATTCTGGAGAATAATACACCGGAACGCGCTGCAAGTCTCGATTTTGGCGGTCCTCTTGTTTTTCCACTTAGCGAAGATCCGGATAAACTCTTAAAATTATATAGAAAGTCAATGCGATTCCTTGAAAGAGGTATTTATCTGTATCGCAATATTTATGGCCATTTTCCGCGATCTATAGCGGAATATCTTGAAAGCGGCTTCCCAATTTTCTGGCCCCGCAATCCGATAACTGGTGAACCCTATAAACTTAGTAATTCTCCTCTGGAAGAAGCCCGAAAGGATTTAATCGGGACTTTTAACTATGATTATGAAAACGATGACAAGGTTATTCTTCGGTATGTTTACTTCGATAGAGAAGCGTCAAAGGATTCAGGAGAAGAAGTATATGGAATTAACACAATACCTATTGAGCCTTTGACAGGCAGGCTTGAGGGTGGTTTGTATGTAATGGGGGGGACGGAAAGTTTTGACAGTTTGCAAGCATCTGAGGACAAACAGATATATGCAATTGCCGGCCATCTGAATAACGTGATCAATCTTCATATTAACAATTATTATGAAAATAATGGAATAGTTCCAAATTCCTTTAATCAGATTTTTCCATGTTACATGTTCTTCATTCGAGAAAACCTTGACAGTTTTACAAAAAACATTCAGAGACCCGATATTGTTTTTGAGTGGGGTTTTGATGATTCAACAACTTATACAGTATTGGATTTCGATGGAAAACGTTTTATAGACCATTGTATTGTGTGCGATGATAAATCAGGTGGACGGTATAACTGCGATGTTGATACTCTGGATCGTTCCACTCCTTTATTGAATAAAGAGATCTTATTATCGCTTAAAATCCCGGATGATTACTTGATTTCAGTTGATGAGATTTTGGAATAATTTTGCTGTCTAAGACAGGTTTCTTTTTATTATTATTTAGCTATTTATTTCCTTTTTTCAGAGACCCGGAGATTATATTTTGCTACTCAATTGGAATATCTTCAATTGAGATTATAAATTGGTCAGGAATATTAAGAGTTGATAGATTCGCGTTACTTATCATCGGTGACGACATGTCAATTTCTTCCATACGGCATCCGGTATGTGACCCCGGACTATCATCCTCAATTGGAGGGTCCACATTTGCGTTGTAGTCATATTTATAACAATGAGATATTAACGTTTCGCCTTTGATTTTCAGCAATGCATAACTAGCAGTATTTGGGTAATCATAGCCGATTTTGAATTCCACATCGGCATCTTTCAGTTCCTGCGCAAACTTGTCAAGATTCTCTTTAATGATAAAAGGCGTTGACCCTAAATCCTGTTGAAATGCCAGATGATCGACAACACTATTGGGAAGGCTTTTATTTGTATCATAATAATTTTGCGTGGTTCCGAATATGAAATCAGTTAATTCACCACACTGCGCATACAGCATTCTTGCTTCAGGATCAGTAACCATATTAATCGGGTCAGTTCCACCTACAATAGTTGTAATTCCCGGAGTTCTGGTTCCCTTAAAATCATTCAGACCGTCTTTATTAATGATCCAGTTTGTTTCATCGCTATCTTTGTTTTTCCCAAAATCAATATTGCAGGAGATTAACACGTTATAAGTACCTTCTTTTCCCCAATTTATTGAACCAAAATCGGATAGATCATTTATGACATCGCGGCTTGCCAATACTCTTACGGGCAAACCATCCATTACATTCCTTGGCCAAAATAATGGGAAACCGCTTTCAATATATTCTGATATAGACGCGGGATAAACACCTGTTGCTCGTCTATAATCGCTGATACTTTTGCGCAACTTGCCAACCATACTCGCACGATTGTGAAGTCCAAGAATATGCGGATCATCACTGATTGGAAAAGTTAAATCATGGCTATTGGATATTTGATGGTTTATTTCAGGGGGGGCAATCGACTCTTCGTTGCTGGATGAGGAACATCCAACCGTTATAGCAATGAAAAAGAGAATTATACAAAAAATAGAACCGCACCTTTTCATTAGTTTTCTCTGTAAACTCATAATCATCCTCTGCAAAAGATTCTATCATATTATATACTGATTATATCGGTATTTTATCCCACCTTCCAGCAAAAAAAACTATACAAACGTTTTTTGCTAAAAGGTATCTGCCCCAATTATCATTAATAGATCATGCCTGGACGATTTTTAAAAGGTTTGTCGAGCCAATCACATTCACCGGATATCCTGATGTCGCGATGAATAATTCGCCCTCTTTTAACAAACCGGCATCTTTGACTTTCTGGCACGCCTCCGCGAATGCGTCATCAACAGTCTCTTTTTTTTCAACCATTATTGGAATGACACCGTGGCTAAGTACGAGTTTCCGCGCGATTCTTTCATCATAAACAGCCGCGACAATCGGAACGCCAGTCCGAAATCGCGACATAAGCCGTGCAGTGTGCCCGCTTCTCGTTGGCGTCAATATCAGATTCAAGCCGATATCATCGACTATTTCAGCCGCCGCAAGCGTTATCGCATCCGATATGATACGGCTTTTCCCTTTTGGATATGTTTTTTCTTTTTTCAGGTCATTGATTCCGTTTTCAATTCTATTCCGCCATTCGCATTTTTTAAATTCAGCTTTTAATTCCCTGAATCTTGCTGATTCAGCTTTTTTCGCGATTCTTCTCATTATTTTCACAGTCTCAAGCGGATATGAGCCTATCGCCGTTTCGCCGGAAAGCATCACAGCATCGGTGCCATCGAAAATAGCGTTGGCGACGTCTGTAACCTCGGCGCGAGTTGGGAAGGGGCGGTCAATCATCGATTCAAGCATCTGTGTTGCTGTAATGACCGGTTTTCCCAGCACGTTGCACAAGTGAATAATTTCCTTCTGAAGCACGGGAACATCCTCGACATCCATGCGAACTCCAAGGTCGCCTCTTGCGACCATGATTCCATCCGCTTCACAGGCTATCGCATGAATATCCTCAATCGCGCCTTCGGTTTCGATTTTCGCTATAATCATCGGATAATCAGCGGGTTCAAGCGATGTTTCAATCAACCCGCGAATCTTGACAATATCCGCCGCGCTGCGAACGTAACTCACGGCTATCATGTCCACTTTTTGATCCATCAGAAATTTAAGATCCTCGGCGTCCTTTTTTGTGAAAGCGGGAAGGTCGGGCGACATGCCTTTAAGCACCACCCCCTGGCGGCTTCTCAGAATCCCATTATCCAGTATCTCCAGGATGATTCCACTTTCGGGCGATGGCCCTTTCTTTGCGCGCATCCTGATAAGGCCGTCTGAAAACAGGAATAGTGCGCCGGGAGAAAACGCGCTGGCAAGAACATCAAAATGATTTATAAAAATGCTGGATTCATCGCCGATTTTATCAGGGTCATTATGAAGAACAAACTCCTCGCCTTTTTTTAGTTCGACTTCATCGTTCTCAAAATGGCCAATGCGAATCTTCTGCCCCATCAAATCGCCCATTATCGCGACATGGCGATTAGTCATCGCGGCGGCCTGCCTGATTCTGTCCATCTGTTCCGCAGCGGCAACATAGGTTTTTCCCGGAATAAATGAGCCTTCTTCGCGAAAATGAGGCGAGTGGCTCATGTTTACACGCACGACATCCATCCCCGATTCGATGAGCTGTTTCATCGATTCCACGGAATCACGATTATCGCGTGTGCCTATTGTGCAAACTATTTTTGTGCTTATTCTGTCTCTCAAAATATTACTCCCATTGTTTAAAGTTCATTTGTTTATATCGGCTTTTTATTAATTATAGTTTCACTGCTATCCGGTTATGTCGCATTTATATGGCTTAAAGAACCTCTCCCCCAGCCCCTCTCCTGCATCAGGAGAGGTGAGAAAGATTGTTCCACACCTCTCTCCACTTGATATTTCCCTTCTCCCCCTCTCCACCGGATATTTCCCTTCTCCTCCTCTCCACCTGACATTTCCCTTCTCCCCCTCTCTACATGGTGGAGAGGGGGCTGGGGGGTGAGGTATCCTAATCAGGAAAATTGTCAATTGTTGTTTCAATAGTGAATCTCGATTCATGCTGCGGAATCCCCAGCGCCGGATGCTCTCGAATGATTACCTCAATTGTGTAATCGCCATCGGGAAAGAGAGCGTCCTCAGGATCGCGAGTCGGATTCCCGCGGTTACTCCTGCTTTCAGTCGTGCACCAATAGCCGTTTTCCGCCATGCTGTTTGTAATGATAATCTGAAAATCACCACACCAGGATTCATTTTCAATATAGTTTACATGATACTGCGGTCGAATCAGCGGGACACGCCCGTCCATTCGAAGAATACCGCCAACGTCTTCATATCCGGCAGGCTTGATTATCCGCCATTCGAATTCATAAGGAGCCGGCGAGTTTTTCCCAAGTCCCCAACTTCTGCCCATACGGTCAAACGCGTGTAGGACAATATCAACATTGCCGTAAATTACGCCATCGCTGAAATCACCCTTTACGCCTTCATCCGGGATGAAAATAATCGGTTCGACAATCTGGGGAGGCGCATCACGGAGAATATCGCGAATTTCAGGCGTTATCTCAAGCCTGTTCAGCGGATTCTCGATTCCCTCAATAACGTTAAGCGCGTCGCCCTCCTTGTTTACGGGCCGTTTGATTCGGACATACGCGTAATGCAGATGGTCGTTCCAGTTATCGCCGTCGTTGCGGTAATCGCAGATGTTGCCAATCAGTTCGCCTTTTTTTATAAAACTCTTTCCGGGTTCCAGGCGAAGGATTTTTCTTACAGGATCGACATGAGTGAATTCACGCCCTTCCAGCGTGTTGATGTCGCCAATAATGATGCGGTATCCCGCCCTGTTATGGATTTTAATGCACTCCAGAAGGATGCCGTCGCGGTTGTTAAAAACCGGTTCGCCTTTGTGGCTGTGAATGTCAATCGCCAGATGATAATGTCCGCCCGACCGGTATTCACCGTATGTCCCAATCAACGCGACATTCAAATCCTTTTTGATTTTCAATGGCCAGGTGTCTTTTTCCTGTGTTGATGTTTTGTTTGAATCTGACGCTTGGGCAATTCCAACGGCGATAAACAAACAAAGCAGGAAAAAACATGTGGTGATTTTAACTGTTCTTATTTTCAAAAATCGCTTAGCCATAGAGTTTAAACAAGCGGTGGAAGTTGCTTAATGCGTCCCAAATCGAGCATTTCGAACGGATTGATTTTTCAATGTCGCTCTTTTTAATTCCCTTTGTGCGTGAATCCATGGTGAAAATTCCCTCTGTGATATCCTGCAGTACTTGCGGATACAACGATCTGAATTGGGGTTTAATCCGCATCTCGTTCATTAAATCGGACATCGCTTTTCTGTCTTTCATAAGGAAAGTATCGGATATCATTCTGGGGTAATCGTGCGGTTGGGATTCCCGTCTGTCGATACGCGCATCAACAGCGGCTTTTCCGGCGATAACTCCTGAAACGATGGAGTAGTCTGTCATGCGGCAGTCAAACGGATGATAGAGCCGCGCGGCTTTTCCTGTAATTATAAATCCTTCTCCCCAGAGAACATCGGATTGCTTTTCAAATCCGGCTATCGGGATGGTTTGCGTTGTAAACGATTCACTTTCAAATCCCTGGATGATTGGCTCAATTGACGGATGCGTCTTGAGTTGCTCGATAAGCGCGTTTACGTTTTGGCCTTCTCCGACCAGATTATGCGGAACATAAGCTTTGATAACAATTTTGTTTCGGTGGGCGATTAATCTTGCCCAACTGAACCCGATATCAAGAGGGTCTCCAAGGATAACTACGCTTGCCGCGTTATCACTGCTTCCCGTCATGCGAATTGACGGTTCACAATCCTCGGCAGTTAGAGTTTCCTTTATTATAAGAATAGTCTCTTCAGGATTTAGTTCCCGGCGTTTCAGAATCTGTCCGGCTAATTGTGAATCGGGGCCATCAGCAATTACTGTCAAAGGCGCGTAGTGTTCCTTTCGCTCAACATCTTCATCTTCATCTTCACCGTCACCGCATCCAACGCCAATAACAACGCCGTTCTCATCGAGTATCAAATCTGTCGCTTCTTCATTGGAATGCAATTCACCGCCAAGCGCGATAAACCTGTCGAACAACGCGTAATCGAGTTTCGGCCTGTTCGCCACGAAACCTGCTTTCCCCGAATCATCCGTTGGAGAAACGCATTCCCACGCGGTATGGGCATCGTCTGTAACAATCCAGAATGCGCGGCGCCTTAACGGTGTTAGCGCGTTATCGAGATTTTCATAGTCGCTGAAGATTTGCTTCAACGCGTGAGGATAGGCAAGCTCATCAACATGAAAACCATTGCCCGGAATATCTTTCTTTTCAACGAGCAGGACATTCAGCCCATTCCCCTGAGCGGTAATCGCGGCTGAAAGTCCGCATAAGCCGCCACCGACCACAATTAAATCCCAGTTATGATTATCCACGGCATGCTCCGGATTTCATAGATTTTAATTCACTAAATTGTAACCCGGCGTCCCTTCGCCGGGGGAATTTCCGCTAAACCCCGGGAAGGGGATCCCGGGTTACAAAATTTAATTCACTTAAAGAAAAATTAAACCTTACATATAAAAGTGCAATTTTAATGTATCGACAATACGGCATCAAGAAATAAAAAGGACGGGAGTAAGCCCGTCGGTGTTGATGCCTGATGTATGCTAATTCAATCCCGCTTCTAATCCGCGAGACGGGATGTTTTTCTTCCTTCTCTGTCTTCGAGAAATTCAAGAACAGTTGAAAGCCTGAATCGTCTTTGGTTGCCCGGTGTTCTGAGGCATTCGATTTTTTTTGCGTTGGTGTATCGCCTGACCGTAGTTTTGCAGACGTTGAGAATAACCGCCGCTTCATCGAGAGTGATAATCGGGTCGAGAAGATTCTCAATCAGATTTTCACGAGTCTTGCGAGGGCTTTTCTTTTTACGCCTTGCCTTTTCCAGTTCCGTGCCGAACAGCTCAAGCGTTTCGCTTTTTGACGGCTTCTCTTTTTTAGAAGTTTTGGCTTTTGGCTTTTCAACAGGAGGCGCCTGTGGTTTCGCAGTTACAATCGGCTCGACCCAATCCCTGAGATCATCATCAATCTCAACGCCGCTGTCTGTCATGAGGGTATCGATGTCCTGGTCGAATTCTGTAATCTCTTCGATTGGCTCCAGGTCCTCGGTTGTCATCGAGCGAGGAGTTACATGCGCAACAGGTTTGGTGTTTTCCTTTTTCCTTGTTTTCCTTTGAGCGGGCCCCTTTGGGATAGGCGGTTTGGTGGCTTCAATCGGTTTGGCTAGCCCCTCGCCTCTCGCAATCCTTTGCGTTTCTTTTCTAACATATCTTTGCCAGTCGCGCAGTACGTTGGCTTTTTTTCCCGATAAACCCTGAGGCATATCTTTCCTCTCTTTGCTTTTCTTATCGTTCTTTTTGGCTTTTTTTGTCATTTCCAGAAAGACGCTTCGTTAATTAATTTTCTTAGATGTTTCCTCTGCATCGCATTAACACTGTGATGTGAATGATACAAACCGTTTGTACTTAACTATTAAACCACATGACGGTGTTGAATTATATTAGCATAATGACAAGTGGTTTACCAGTCAAAATCAAGCATAAAATTCAGGAAATTTCGGTTTAATTGGGGTCAGATACGAATATCAAGTTTTGTCTTTTTGTCATCCGAATCGCGCGGCTCGGATTGGGTTTCTGCAGTGGTGGATTCCGGTTCATTCTCGACAGTCGATTTTTCCGTATCCGTTGATGATGCAACATCTTCGGATGTTCCAGTTTTTTCAAATGTTGCAGCTTCCTCAGATGATCCAGCGTCTTTAGGCGATCCAGCGTCTTCAGACGATCCAGCGTCTTCAGACGATGCCTCGTCCTGCCGGTATTTCTCTTTCTCTTCCGGATCCCTCGGTTGAGTGCGGCGCGTGCGGCGTGTCTTGTTAAATCGTGTCACTCGATATGGATTATCTATAGGTTCGATTGGCATCCCGGTTCACCTCTCTCCCTGATATTAATTATATCGTCAAATCGTATGAAAATGTTAGTTTAATATAGGATTCGCATTCCATGATATAATTACAGTTTTATCAAATCAGCTCCCAAACCCAAACCCAAAATCAACCATTGCGAACCAATTCCCCTTTACCTATAATGTTCAATCTTAATTAATCCATAACCTGGAGTGTGTGATGAGTCATCCAGCAGATTTAAAATACACAAAATCTCACGAATACATCAAGATTCTCGATGGCAACAAGATTCGCATAGGCATTACAGACCATGCGCAAAACGAGCTTGGAGACATTACCTATGTCGAGCTTCCTGATGTCGGATCGGAATATTCAATCAACGACCCCTTTGGCGTGGTGGAAAGTGTCAAGGCTGTAAGCGACATTATGATGCCGGTTGACGGGAAAATTGTTGAGACAAACGCTGACCTTGAGGACACCGCGGAGTTAATCAACGAGGACCCGTACGAAAAGGGATGGCTGATCGTTGTCGAAATGAACGATCCGTCGCAGCTTGATGCTCTAATGTCGAAGGAAGAATACGAGGCGCAGCTTTAGATTTTTTCCTTCATCAACAGTTTAGTTAAGAATGTAGCAGAGGGTTTTAACCCTCTGCCGTTCGAATTAATTTTGCCGTTCAAATTAATTTTGCCGTCTAAATTAATTTTCCTGTTCAAATCAACTGTGCTGTAAAAACTCTGCTGTTCCAATTTATTATTAATGAACAGGGGATGACATCAATATTTTAAGGATGTGACTTAATAAATGGATTACGTTCCA
>CBDURE010000042.1:0-26090 GCA_965369605.1 uncultured bacterium | reverse complement strand
GATTACTCCATATATATATCAGAAGAAGCTGAAAGATGCCTCAAACTCGCTGAAAGCGCTTTGAAAATCAGCCCATCGCTCGCGCTGATTAATTACAAGATCACATTGTATAAGCATATACATGATGATAAATATCCCTCTCAGGCATATAACGCGGAAAGAACATCACAAAGCGGCATAACGACATCACAACTCAGAAATGAGATTATCCCCGACACAAAAGCGCTCGCATTCAACGCCGCCGCCACTGACATTTTCGAACTGATACTGCTGATCAAAACGATTAACACTACTTCCAATTATGGCGGAAACCAGGATATTCTTGAAATCGCCTATGTAATGGAGCGTGTGGGACAAAAGGAAAAGGCAAACAAGATGAGGAATTATATCATCGGCTATTCTGATTCTAAAAAGAGACCTGAACTTTCAAGATATAAACTCATGGACTATGCTCAACAGGATATGAAATCCGGCAAACAGGACAGGGCAATTGAAACCATGAATGCAATCCTTGAGAATCAAAAAAACGTTGATCCATCAAATTTGTCAGGCATACCGCTCAGTGACATGGCTGAAATGTATTTTGCCTGTGGTCATCTTGAAAAAGCTCATAAGACGATGATGCGGCTTTACAATCCCGAAAAGAATATTTCTGAAAATGGAACAGTTAACAGTATTATGAAACAGGCAATTCAGCATAAACGATTCGATTTCGCTGTTGATTTTGCTATTGGAGTGGAAAACCAAAAGAACAGATTTGTTTTATTGAACACGATAATCAGCCAGGTTCATGAAAATGGTTATTACAATGAATTTGAAAAGTATATGGACGAAATTCACCCGTCACTGATGGAAAAAGCCAAATCCGGTTATACCCCCACGAACAGGGATAATGCGCTAATGAAACTTGCGCTGTGTTACCACAATGCCGGGCAGACGGAAAAAGCGGAGGAAATAATGAACAATTTTTTCTCAATGTCGAATCTCAGGCGGACCGGATATACAGGATACCTGGAAAAGACTCATGAGGTAGTTGGCAAGGTTACGGCTGAGAACAAAAATGATGGCAGGAATTTCAGCTATTACATGACAAGAGGCCCGCTTGTGGATATGGTTAAAACCCTCTGCGAAACAGATCAGAAAGAAAGAGCGTTGAAGGTTATTGAGGAAAAGTGGAAATTCACTCACGCTGACAACGTTAGTAAATATATGCTGCCGAATATCTATATCCAAATTATCAAATCAAGCTTGTTTGTAGAAGATTATACGACCGCTGAAACTGTTTACAGTGATTTCATTGGTCGAACTGATGAATACGAAGAGAATAAATCCAGCATTTTCATTATGATACTGAATGCCGCAAACGCCTTTAACGAATATGGTCACTCTTCATTTGTCGAACCATGTCTTAAGGATGCCTATTCGTACCTGAAAAGCAACATCCCGGACGGTACAATCTGGTCATCATACATCAGGAATGTAGAAAAAGCGCTTTGCGAACTGGTGGATTATCCAGCTGCGTTTGATATCGCTGAATTTCTCGATGAGAAATCATCAAACAGTGATAAATACACTCTGCGCATGGCGAAACATCTGTATAACACTGGTAATCCTGAAATGGCGCTTGAAAAGGGCTATTCACTCGACAGCGTATCTGAAAGCGATCCGCTTTTAAGAAAGCAAACCAGTGAAGCGAAAATTCTAATTAACGATGGCATGCTGGATGAAGCTCTCGAAATTGCTGCAAAAATGGAGGGACACAATAAATTTCAATACATCTACAGTATCAATTTAAAAGTAGCATGTGCATACGCGCGACAAGGCAATCTTACCAAAGCATTAAAACTCGTAGCCCCGGTTGACCGTAGATGGCCCAGAAATGAAAAACACAACATTGCTGATGTACTTATGCATTATGTCGATGGCAATAATCCATCACCAAAAGAACAGCAGACAGTAATTGATAAAATCCTGCCTGACATTCAGCAGTTTGATTACGTATTAAGCCTGGTCGGAACCTATCAGCCTGGTATAACTGACAAATCCATTATCGAACTTGCTCACAAAGCGGAATCTAATATTCTTCACTGCGCTCATTTCATGGCACTGTCCCAATGGGGCAGCCCGTCATTCACCGCCGATCTCCTAACAGATTACTCCGCTGGTCTGATTGAGTTGAACATGCTTGATGAAGCAAAAGCTGCGCTTGAGAAAGCACATTCAATATGGCTTACTCAGGCAGATTATGGCACAGCACTTGATCACTTCCTCAATATCGCTTTAATATGGGGAAAACTTGGCGAATGTGAAAAATCTATTGCGTTCATTGATATTACCCCCAACCTGAAATTTGAATACGGGTGGCATGAGTCTGACATCCTTGCAATTGCACTTGCGTATCGTGATGTCGGCGCTATGCAGAATGCCCAGAATTTTATCGATAATCTGGATGCTTACAACTTCAATTATACGAATAGTCGCGGAACAAATATGGGAAACAAACTAATCAAAGCGCAGTGGCTCGCTGAGAACGGAAAATACCAAATCGCCTGGGATTCAATCGCCAATATCGAACTTGGACGCCGTGAGATAATCGATTATCACAGTATCCCACGCATTGCGCTGAAACATGGTGAATACGAAATCGCCAGTAATATGACGCAGCAAATAGAAAAAGCATCCGATAGGATTCATCTGCTAAACAACATTGCCAATGCAATGATAGATAAAAAAGTCGATTTCGATATCGATTCACTTTACGAAAAAACGCTGGACGAACTGTCAAAATTGGAAGAAGATAGAACAAAAGCATATTCTTTTGCTTACATCGCGAAAATCTATTACGATGCTGGCAAACACGATAAAGCCCGGGAACTCGCAAATATAGCTCTTGAGTCTGCGAATCAGATTCTGGATGACAAAAATGCTGCCAGAACATTGAATATTGTTTCTGAAACTTTGATCCACTGTGGAATGAACGATGATGCTGAACTTCTAAAAAGCAAACGCAAAGATAATCAATACCAGTATCCTTATATGAAAACTGACAAAGCGATCATGTACGCTAAAAACGGCGAGTTTGAAAAAGCGCTTGAGTTCATCCTCAAGCAGGAATGTTTGTATGATCCCTCTATAACAATGGCAGCAATCGCAAGGCAGATGATATCCGCGAAAGAATACGACCTGGCTTATGATACTTTAGAATTGGGGCAAGACAGATCGAAAATTAAGATGTGCCCTCGACAAGGGTGTTATATGGGCAACTCGGAAAGCCCTTATGATAATTTCCCGTTGCTATTCCTCGATGCCGGACGATTCGATCTCGCGTTGAAATCATTGCACTTTATTGGAAGGGACGGCACAAGTATCACAGCCTTGATGAAGATCGAACTTGAGATGCGAAATCAAGACTACGAATTAACGAATGAAGACAAAACTTCCTTAAGGCGATTGATTCATAGTGACCCGTATTATATAAATTAGTCAACTCTGAACAAAAACAAAACCCCGGACACAATATCCGGGGTTGATTTTCATTTATCTCTCAATTCGAACTATTCCGATGCTGTTTCACCGGTTATTTTCTTCTGAGGCGGTTTCGCGAGAATTGAGATAATCGCCGCGACAATACAAACCACGCCGCCGATAAGGAATGGAGCGCTCCATGCCGCCGGGTCACCCGTGCCGCCTGCGTTATCTTTGAAATATCCCGCAATCATCGGCATCACAATTCCGCCGACACCGTACGCGGTGAACATCCAGCCGTAGTTCGTTCCGACATTCTTGTTGCCGAAAAAGTCAGCTGTTGCCGCCGGGAAAAGTGCAAAGTTACCGCCGAAATTGAATCCGATTATACACGCGCCAATTGTGAGTCCCGCGACTGTGCCGCCCAGTTTGAGGAAAGCGAGCATGATGATTCCCTGGAAAAGGCACATCAGGAAAATCGATATTTTCCTGCCGAGTTTATCTGAGACAGTACCCCAGACTATTCGACCAAGCCCGTTGAGGATTGCGTACCACGCCATCGCGGTACCTGCGGCTGCAGCTGCAGCTTCAGCGCTAAGGCCGGCTCCATCTGGGACTTGAAGCGCGTCGATTCCAAACAGTTTGATACATCCGATTACCATTAGTCCGGTACCAGCGGAGAAAATAAACGTAAGCCAGAGCATATAGAATTGTGGAGTTGACCACATTTCCTTTACAGTGAATTCAATCGAGCCTTTTGTGTCGGTTGACACGCCGGCATCCGGTTTTGGTGCAGGTGGAGTATAACCCTCCGGCAACCATCCCTCCGGAGGATTAACCATCCAGATTGAACCAATCAGCACAATAACCGCGAACGCGATTCCGTAAATCAGAAAAACGGATTGAACTCCGGGCAGACCCATAAGGCTCATATCGAGCAGATTCGCCCATGAGCCGGCAAGTTTCACCCAGATTGTCGCTCCGAATCCGAATCCGGCAACCGCCAATCCCATAACCATTCCCTTCTTGTCGGGGAACCATTTCGCGCCTACTGCAATTGGCACTACATAGGCAAGTCCGATACCCGCGCCGCCAATTAGTCCGATGCAAATAAACTGCGCCCAGAAACTGCTTCCTAAAAAAGCGCCGAGGATATATCCCAGTCCAAGAACGATACCTCCAGTAACAGCAACGATTTTAGGGCCCGATTTCTTCTGCCATGGACCTCCAATAAACGCCATTATGATTGCAAACGTTGCCAGACCAGCAGAGAATATAGCCTGTGTTTGCGTTGTGGTGAATCCATAATCTCCACCAGATTCAATAGGTACGGTCAGTTTGCCTGTAAAAGCCGACCATGCGTAAATAGCCCCAAGGCAAAGCTGAATGAGAATAGCGCCTACCACGACCATCCAGCGGTTTAATACTTTTTGCTCTGTATCCGCCATGTAAAACTCCAGATGATTTGTTTTGTAATGAATAACAAGGGGCTTAAACCCCTGTCGGAAAAGCATGTTGGCCCTTAAACATACCATTTTCCTGAAAACTTACGGGTGCATCTCACCGCCCACACATCACGTCTTTTTGTGATTTGTGGGTGAAACGCGGTACTTCGCAACATGTCACCCATAAAGCCGAGACGGCTGTATGGGCGGCACCCTGCGTTTTGAATCGAATTGACGCCTTTTACAACAGGGGCTTAAGCCCCTTGCCCATACATGCGAGGTATATTATATACCCGACCCCGCATATTTAAAAGGAAAAAATAAAACGCCCCCCAAACAGGGGGGCGTTGGTTGGTTTCGATTTACTGTCGCTCTTTGATGAGCATGTCAACGACTGACGGATCAGCAAGCGTGGTTGTGTCGCCTACTGCATCCTTGCCCTCTGCAAGAGCTTTCAGGATTCGACGCATGATCTTGCCTGAACGTGTCTTGGGAAGAGCATCCGCGAACTGAATCTTGTCGGGTTTCGCGATAGGTCCAATCTCTTTTCGAACCTGTGCTACGAGTTCCGCCTTGAGTTCATCGGTTTTCTCAACGCCTGCGATCAGTGTAACGAAGGCATAGAGTCCCTGTCCCTTGATTTCATGGGGCATCGGAACAACTGCGGCCTCTGCAACTTGCGCGTGTGCAACAAGAGCGCTTTCAACTTCCGCGGTGCCGATTCTGTGTCCGGAAATGTTGATAACGTCATCAACACGGCCCATCAGCCAGTAGTAGCCGTCTTCATCACGTCGAGCGCTGTCTCCGGTGAAATATACACCTTTGATTCGCGAGAAATAGGTCTGTTTGAAGCGGTCATGGTCGCCATAGAGAGTTCTCATCATGCCGGGCCAGGGTTTGTCCATCATAAGAAGCCCTCCCTCGTTCGCGTCAGTTTCAGTGCCATCCTCTCGAACGACTTTCGGGAAAACGCCGGGGAAAGGAAGTGTCGCGCTGCCTGGTTTCAGCGGCACTGCGCCCGGAAGCGCTGTAATAAGAATTCCGCCTGTCTCAGTCTGCCACCATGTGTCAACAATCGGGCAATTTGTATTTCCGATTATGTTGTAATACCACATCCATGCTTCCGGATTAATCGGTTCGCCGACTGTACCAAGAAGTCTCAGGCTTGAGAGGTCTCTGCCTTTTGGCCAGGTGTCGCCTTCTCGCATCATTGAGCGAAGGGCTGTCGGAGCGGTGTAGAATATATTGACTTTGAATTTTTCAACAACCTGCCAGAACCTGTCAGCCTTCGGATAACTCGGAACGCCCTCGAACATAAGCGTTGTAGCGCCAAGCGCGAGAGGGCCATAAACGATATATGAATGTCCGGTAATCCAGCCGATATCAGCGGTGCACCAATAGACATCCTCGTCCTTGATATCAAAAACCCATTTGGTTGTCTGATAGACATAAGTGAGATATCCGCCAGTTGTATGAAGAACACCCTTGGGCTTTCCGGTTGTTCCTGATGTGTAAAGAATGAACAGCGGATCTTCCGCTTTCATGTGTTCCGGCTCGCAGAAATCATCCGCTTTCGACATTTCATCGTCCCACCAGAGATCACGGCCATCAACCCAGTTGATGTCGCTGCCGGTTCTTTTATAGACGATAACATGCTCGACACAGTCAACAGTCTCAAGGGATGCGTCCACTGCTTTCTTCAGCGGGATGGTTTTGGATGAGCGAAGACCCTCATCCGCTGTAATAACCATTTTGCAGGTTGAATCGAGAATTCTGTCCTTCAAACTCTCAGCGGAGAAACCGCCGAAAACGATTGAATGAACCGCGCCGATTCGTGTGCATGCAAGCATCGCGATTGCAAGCTGCGGAATCATCGGCATGTAAAGGCAAACTCGGTCGCCTTTCTGAATGCCGTTGTTCTTGAGTACGTTCGCGAATTTGTTTACTTCGTTGTAAAGATCCTGGAACGTGTACTTTACTACATCTTCCTCAGGTTCACCCTGCCAGATGATAGCAACTTTATCTTTCTTCTCAGTTTTGATGTGGCGATCAAGGCAGTTATAGGATACGTTCAGCTCTCCGCCATCAAACCATTTGCATTCGACTTTTTCCGGGTCCCAGTCAAAAACCTTGTCCCATTTCTTGAACCAGTCAAGTTGATCAGCTTTTTCTGCCCAGAAAGCCTCGAAATCTTTGGCAGCTTCTTCAGATATCTTCTTGTGCTCGTCAAGATTCTTAATGTACGCCTTCGCGCTGAATTCAGCGGACGGCGGGAATACTCTGTCCTCATGCATCATTGAGGTAATTGATTTCTCTTCAGCCATTAGACAACCTCCGAAAGTTGTAACAATTTCTTTTTTAGTATTTAACCCTTAACGGGTAACGATAATTTATATAAATGACATAATCATGTAAAGTGATTCCCCTCCTGCAAACGTGTGTCCAGTCAGTACACTATGAATACGCTAATAAATGCCATATTCCACCCTTTAATCCTGAATCTTAACCATCATCCAACACGCAACAAGAAACCTTCCCCCCTTGTCAAGATGCAAAATCCAATTACATTGTGAAAAATCACACGTGCTTCATAAGATTTCACACGAAAAAAAACGCTTCAGATGGAATCTGAAACCCGCTGTATTTTAGCTATTTCAGGGAAATTGTCAATAAGGAATAGCTAAAAAAAGCGCCATCACAAGTAAAAATCCTAAAAAATGTGCTATTTCCTGCAGCGTTTTTCATTTCAGCGCCGTCTATTTAGTGAATGAAAAAAGATAATTCATCAAATTAAAAGGATTTGAGACATGGAAAATGAACTCAACAAGCAAATCATCAATAATCGTAGCGCTGATGTCCCATCTCGTAGCGCTGATGTCCCATCGGCTGTGTCAGGGACGTCCCGTCCCTATGACAGCGACAGCGATGTTAGAATCCGTAACCGCGGATGCCTCCCTCACTGGGAAATTAACAACGGCATTTACTTCATAACTTACCGTCTTGTCGATTCACTTCCACAACCTGTTATTGAGCAAATCAAACTAGACCTTATGAAAAATCAGAATGATTTATCTGAAAACCGGAAACGTATTTCAATGTTATATCACCATCGTATCGAGAAATACCTGGACTCATCTCATGGCGAATGCCATCTGGCAAATCAGCAGATAGCCGAGTTGACTGCTAACGCAATTCGATATTTCGATGGTGAACGTTATCAAATCTTTGCATGGTGTATCATGCCGAATCATGTCCATGTTGTCATACGGCCATTTGGTAAATTCACGCTGGCAAAAATTATGCAATCGTGGAAAGGATTTACTGCAAAAGAAGCGAATAAAATTATTGGACGCACAGGCACTTTCTGGCAAAGGGAATATTATGATCATCTTGTTCGGAATGAAAACGATTTGGTACGTGTTGTCAGGTATGTGAAAAACAATCCTGTGAAAGCGAATTTGGTTGATTGGAAGTGGGTTTGGGTTGATGAAAGATTTGGGGATTTCTTGGGTTAGCGTGTCCTACGGGACGGGACGTCCCTGACACAGCCGATGGAACATCAGCGCTACGAGGGAGGACATCAGTCGCAACTGCATGAAACATCAACCCCCTACTCCAGCTCCCCGGTCTCATAATCAGGCGAATCAATCTCACCATCCTCTGTTATTCTAATGCCCTCCTCGAAGCGGGGAAAACCGCTTTTGTTTGTCAGGCACATTTCAGTAAGTTCGACATCCGCGCCGTTTACTGTTACGACATAATAACTGACTCGCTTTTGCCATTTATTTATGTACGGTTTGAGTGAATCCCAGAACAACTCTTTTGGAGTATCTTTGTATGCACTCCAGTCTTTATTGGCTTTCGATTCATCCTGCGGCGCGCCGCCGCCGCCGGCGACCAGTACCGTGATGCCGTCATCCGTGCGATATAACTCGGTTGTGTGATTATGCCCGTTGAATACAAACATATTAAGGTAGGGAAATTGCGATTTATACTCCGACATCACATTTATCGGATCGCAGCATTGATTCAACGGTTTGTGTTTATAGGTCGAGTATGACGGTTTATGATATTGCACGAATACATTTTTTGTATCTTTTACTTTAATCCCATATTCCAGCACATCTTTGAACCAGCCCATCTGTTCACCGAAAGTGGATTGCTCGCATAGGAAAATGCGATCACCGTTATCGGGGAAACAGGAGTCGAAAATGTTATTGCCCGTGCAAAGGGTTACGAATACGCTTTGGTCAACATAAAACGCGTAATTATGAAGCCCGGCTTGCTCTTGTCCGCCGTCAAGCGTAAGTTTACCGGTGTCGCCCACAAGGTGGGGGAATGTGTCGAAATATATCTCAAGCGCGCCTTTTGTAGCGTTTCTAATTCCGTATGTTTCTTCATTATATGGGCCCGACCATAATTCGTGATTGCCAACAACGGGATAAATCCGTCCGGGACTGCCATCCTCAACGGGAATTTTATCGAGGAAACCCTTTTGGATTTCCATCCAGTGGGCTTTTGTTCCCTGACGCGGGAAATCGCCTGTAAACAAAGCGAAATCGAACTTTCCCTTTTTACTTTTCCCCGAGCGTACCGTAAAATTGGACGCGATATCGTCAAACAGATGATTTCTGTATATCACAAATTCTTTGTCTTCTTCGTCATCGATATCCGCCTCGGTAAATCGTTTTGCGCCATACTGGATATTTTTAAGTGAGCGTTCAAACACCTCACCGGTTCGGGAATCACCGAACACAGCGAAGCAGAAAGAGCCGTCATCCGCGCTGATTATATTTGGTGGCGGAAGAATCCTCGCCGGTTTTTCAATCGGCGCGTTGTCGGCAAATGCTGCAAAGGCAAAGTGAATCAGAAAGAGCAGAAAAAGAGATAATTTCACAGTTGATCTTATCATGCCAGCGCTCCTGAATAATGAATTGCATTTGATGCCGCTAATTCTATCATATTTGCTTTGCACGTGAGAATTAAAAAACAGCGCGTAAAATGTCGCCAGAAGCCCGAAAGCGTTTGATGAATTCCATTTCCAGAGTTGAATTAAATCAGGTCGCTAACCGTTATAGAATGCTGTTTCGCATCGAAGGATAGCCATTATCAAGGTTAGCATAAGCGATACGGTTTAACAAGCGTGTTTGGATTGGGGTAGCGGGTCAGTTTAAAAATCACCATGCTTGACCGATTTAGCACGACATGATATAGACAAGGCATGAGTGACAAAAAGCGTAAAAAGAAAAAACCACGAGCCCCGAACCTTATGGCAAAGCTATAATGGATGAAGCCATTGGTGAAACTCTACCTGAAGAAGAAAAAGACTATGGTGATAAAAATTCAGCTGCGGTTGAGTTAGGTAGACTCGGTGGGCTTAAGGGTAGGAAAGCTCGTGCAAAGAAATTAACTTCACGGATGTGTAAAGAAATAGCCCGAAACGCCGCAAAAGCCCGGTGGCGCAAGAAAAAGGGAGATTAAACTTAGAAACCACTAAGATTTGACAAAATCCAAAATAGTTTGAATTTCAGTCTGATTATTAAACACTACACAAAAATTTATTCCCAAATTTGAGAAAATCGATTGACAAAAAAAATATTTCTCAATATAATTATGAGGTATTAACTGTCTGACGAATTTCACGGATAAAGTTAAAAAATTCTGGTAAAGGATTTTAAAGATGGATATTGAAGATAAGACATACCTAACATTAACAGTTAACGATCTGATTGGTGAGTTAAAGGAAATAGACCAAAAACTCCAGAATATGCAATCTTTAGTGGAAAGAAGAGAACAGGTGATTCAGTCAATTCAGTTATTGAAAATAATGTTAAAGGAACGAGAAGGTGTCGACCATGTCCTTAAACAAACTCAACCATATAAAAATGCTGATTTGCTTCATGCAGTTTATAACTACCTATCTTTAACGAATGAATATACCCGAACCGTTGATATTGTTAATGCCCTCATAATTGGGGGCTTCGATTTTGGTGATAAAGAGCCTTATCATCAAGTATATGATAAATTAACGGACTCACTTAACATGTTGGACAAACCATTTGTTAAAGAAGGTTCTCAATGGGGATTAGAAGAGTGGTCGCATAGAGAAAAAACTGACATGGGTGCTGGCAATCTAGATGATGATTTTCTCTGATATAAAAAGAACCCTCTAATGTCAAAGATTAAAGGATTCTTGGGTAATTACGCGGCTGTGGTCATAATGGTATGACGTAGGACTACCCATTCTTAAGATACCGGTTCGAATCCGGTCAGCCGCTTTATTAATTTTCGTGGGGCGTGATACGAATGTTCGTACGTAGTCTTAGACGCTACCTTTGGGGTTCGATTCCCCCACGCTCCACTATTACATTATAATATTACACTAAATACACAAGATAAGCAAATCACACATATATACTATCGGCAATGTACTTCTTTCATTTGTTAAAACTTTGTCAAGATTCACCAAACATCGAAAGTTAAGTCTGTGATGGAAGTGTATCCAAATTGGCACCTGGCACCAATTTATACAGTTTCTTGGAAAATGCATTTGTAAGTCGGGTGATCCTTCTGCTGTGAGAGCTTCCCTTATGAAGGATTATTAAGACCTGACATGATATAATGCTGACATCCTGAATTGAGGAGTACCCAAATGAATGAAAAGCAGTTGACTGCAATGTGGATTGGTATTGCTTTGATTGTGCTTATGGGATTGTTCCCACCATTTGTGGAACACAGGTTAGCAGAAAAGGGTATTTATAAATTTATAGGTTATCACCATTTTTTAACTTCGTGGGTGATAGATAAAGACGACTTAAAAAGCTTAAGTACTTTTCAACAAAATATGGTGAAAAGAGATTCATTGAGGGCGTTTGAATATGGCATTATTAGGCAATATGTGAAAATAGATTATTATCGTTTACGCTTGCAGTGGTTTTTAGTAGCTTTAATTGCCGTTGGCGCGATTGTGTCGTTGCGGGGAAATGGTGATTCTAAAAAGTCAAGTTCCTCAGAGGAATCACCAGAGTCAAATTAAGACACTACCAGGATTGCAGTCCTGTGCAGGTGAATAAAAAAACAGCGCTTAAATCGCGCTGTTTCTACTTTTCTTTTTGGATTGCTCCCTAAATCAGTTCGGAAGTTGCATCCGCTGACGCAATCGATATACCGCCTCGGAGTGAAGCTGGCAGACTCTGGATTCGCTGACCCCAAGCACCGCGCCTATTTCCTTGAGGGTTTTATCCTCGTAGTAATACATCGCGAGCGTGATCTTCTGCTTCTCCGGCAATTCGGAGATAGCGTGAGTCAGTTCAGCCTCGATATTCTTTCGGTCCAATTCCTCAGCCGGATTTCGATGCAAATCCCGGATTGTGTCGCCAAGAGGGGTCGAACCCTCCTCATCCTGGATTGTGTTCTCCTTGTCAAGAGGAATGACATAAGACGAGGAACTTTTCCAGATAATCTGGTTAACCTCATCATGCGAGATTTTCAGCTCTGCGGCGAGTTCGGATGTTGTCGGCGTCCTGTTTGTGCGCTGGCGAATTTTCTCGCTCGCCTCCTCAAGCTGAACTGTTTTCTTTCTCAGTGGCCTGGAAAGAAGGTCCTGTTTGCGAAGGTAGTCAAAAATCGCGCCTTTGATTCGATAACTCGCGTAAGTTTCGAATTTGACTTCCTTCGACTGGTCGAATCTGTCGAGCGCTTTGAGCATGCCAAGTACGCCTATTGATTCAAGGTCGCCTGATTCAACATGCGATGGCAGCCCCATTGAGATTCTGCCTACTATGTAATTAACAAGCGGCAAATAATGCAGAGCGAGGTCTTCCTTTGCCCTCGGCTCGCGGGTGTTTAGGAATCGTTCCCATGTCAGTTTTAGCTGGACCTCCTTGTCCTGCCTGACTAGTGTTGATGTAGTCATAGTCTTAGGTCCATTTATCGGTGATTGATAACTTCCCGTTCATACGGGGGGTTTGTTTTAGGGGGACATCGGATTAATCAAATCTCTTGTTTCTTCAATAATTCTTGTCTGATACTCAAGTATTTAATTTTCTCCAATGCAATCCCGTTTAACTCAACCCAACTTAAAGTCGTGATATGAAGTTAAATCGTGAACCAAAAAATGGGGAAAAGTTGAGTAGGTTAATAAGTTGGTAAGTTAGCAGGTTAGTAGGTTGATGTGTATTGTAGGGGCGCCGCTTGCTGCGCCCTTGGATTCACATAGCATAACGCCATGCCGGGACACAGCACCGATGTACTCCTACGAAAACACACAGGTAGATTAAGAATGCCAGAAGCATCAGAATGCGATTTTAAGAATCGCCATGGAGGGCGTCGTGGATGGCATGGTATAATCAGCGGCATGAAAGAGCATTGTCCGCTTTATCTCCGGGTTACGAACTTCTTGACTTTGCATTAGATTGTGGTATAAAAATGTAAAAGGTGGTTTTAGGTAGAACGATGACTAAATATTTCTTTTTGAATTTAGAATGAACGGATAAATAAAATGACTCAGAGATGGACAAATGAATCTGTATTGAAATTTGCTGGTTCAAAAGATCCAATTATTGAGATTCAAACATTTGCCAAGACAGCAGCACTGGATGCACTCCAAGCAGGATGGAAAGGGCCCCCCTTCGATCCATTCGAGCTATGTGACATTTTAGGTGTTAGAACGATTCCATCAATGGAGGTAAGTGATGCAGTTCTTGCACCAATTTCAAATAATAAATTCGAGATTTTTTATAATCCGAATCAACCTCATCGAAGAATAAAATTTTCAATCGCCCATGAAATTAGTCATACTTTTTTTCCTGATTGTCGAGAGCAAATAAGAAAGCGATCGAAAGTAGATTTTACCAAGGATGATGATTGGCAGTTGGAAATGCTTTGTAATATCGGTGCAGCTGAGTTATTAATGCCTTTTGACCAGATACCCGGGCTTATGGACCATAAGCTGACAATCTCTTTTCTTATGGGTCTTCAGAAAAACTTTGATGTATCACTAGAATCGATTATTCTTAGAATTATCAAATTGACACATCAGGATTGTGCTGTTTTTTGCGCGTCGTCAATTAGCACCGATATTAATGGTAATGGATATAAATTTGATTATCTTATTCCCTCTCGAAATTGCACTCTTAGTATAAAAAGGAATAATCGAATACCAATAAATTCTGTTATTCGTAAATGTCTGTCAATTGGAAATGCGAATCGCGATAGTGAAAAGTGGAGTAAATCTTTACCGGTTGTCGATATAGACTGCTTAGCATTAGCCCCTTACAAAGGACAGATATTTCCTAGAGTCATTGGCATCTTATCAAAGCAATGCGAATATAGCTCATTTACTAATAAAGTTCAATATACTATAGGAGATGCAACATACCCTTCACTTATCACCGGGCAAAATGCAATCATTGCCCACATTGTAAATAATAAGGCTGCCAATTGGGGTGGTTTTGGTTTCGCAAAAGCTCTGAAAAAAGTACATCCTGATGCTGCCAAGGACTATAGGAATTGGGCGAAACAAGAAAGAGAGCAATTTTCTATGGGCAATCTTCACTGTTATCAAACAAATGGTTTAAGTATTGTAAGTATGGTCTGTCAGAAAGGCTATGGAGAGTCAAAAAAACCTAGAATTCATTATGCTGCACTAGAAAAATGTCTAATACAACTTGGGGAGCTGGCACTAGAGAAGAACGCTATTGTTCATATGCCACGAATAGGTGCTGGGCAGGCAGGTGGTTTGTGGAAAATTATTGAAAGTATGATTCTTGAAAATCTCTGTAGTAATGATATTCGTGTTTTTATTTATGATCTTCCTGTTCAGAAAAGTACAATCGATCAGGATCAAATTCCACTTTTTTAAAAGGATTTATGTTGACAGGAAAAATTATTTTGATATCTGGACCCATTAGTTCAGGAAAAACAACTCTCGCAAACGAGTTGAAAGAACGTTATGGTTTTAATCTGATTTCTACAAAGGAAATTTTAATCCAGAAATTTAAGGAAACTCATCGCGAATTAGCTAGTCGTGGTGGACTTCAGGCATTTGGAGATAAATTAGATAAAAGAACAAAAGGAAGTTGGGTAAGGGAAGAAGCTGAGAAAAAAATCCGTACTAATGATGAAATATACCATGTAATTGATGCAATTAGGATAAAAGAACAAGCAGATGCCTTTCGTGCAAGTTATGGAGCAAGAGTAATTCATGTCTATCTCTCCGCACCTGAGGAAGAATTAAAAAAACGGTTCAGGAAACGAAAATCAAGACGTAGCAGTTTTGAAGAATCTGCGACATATGAGGAAGCTAAGAAAAATCCAACAGAGAAGAGAGTCACTAAGCTTAAGGAATGTGCTGACATATATATTGATTCAAAACGGTGCAGTATTGATGATATTGTTACTCGCTTAATGGGTCATATAGATATTGATAATTCACACGCAAGATTAGTTGATGTTATCATTGGTGGGCAATATGGAAGCGAGGGAAAAGGTAACATTGCTTCGTATTTAGCACCTGAATATGACTATTTGGTAAGGGTGGGTGGGCCAAATGCAGGGCATACTGTATATGATGAACCCCACAACAAGAGATACCACCTTATCCCTTCCGGGATAGCAAGGAACAAAAACGCTCATATAATACTGGACCCTGGAATTGTGATTGATGCAGATACTCTCGTTAAGGAAATAAATGATAATGAAATTGGTATTGATAATTTAAGTATTGCACCAAACGCAATTATAATTAGCGAGAAAGATAAAAGAGATGAATCTAAAACTAATGGTCTAAAGAATAAGATTGGGTCTACTGCACGAGGTGTTGGCTATGCAACTGCTAGGAAAATCACATACAGAGACAGAGCGGAGAAACTAAAACTCGCAAAAGACATTCCCATAATTCAGGAATATACAAGAAGATCAATTTATGAGTTATTGGAAAAAGCATATTCTGAAAAAAGGAGAATTCTTATTGAAGGTACACAAGGTAGTGAATTAAGCATTCATCATGGGCAGTATCCATATGTAACATCAAGGGATACTTCAGTCTCTGGTTGTTTATCTGAAGTCGGAGTTCCTCCAACCCGCGTAAGAAAGATAATAATGGTTTGTAGAACCTATCCAATCAGAGTTGAGGATCCTCCAAATGAAACGTCTGGACCATTGAAAAACGAGATTAAATGGTCTATCGTGAGTAAACGCTCCGGAATAAATCACAATCAACTTTTAAAAAATGAGAAGACATCAACCACAAACCGCAAACGGAGAGTAGGTGAATTTGATTGGAGTCTTCTGAAAAGATCAGTGATAATCAATGGTCCGACCGATATAGCATTAACTTTTACTGACTATTTAAACATTGATAATGAAAAAGCAAGACGATACGAGCAATTGACAGAGGCAACAATTAATTTCATCGAGGAGATTGAGCGGGTCTCAAAATGTCCAGTCTCGCTAATTTGCACAAGATTTCATTACAGAAATATAATTGATAGAAGGAAATGGTAAATTGAATACAAATCAATTAAGTGAGATTTATCCTTATTTGTATCATATGGCTGATAAGGATAGTTTATTAAGCATTGAGGAACATGGTCTTCTGAGCACAAAAGCTCTCCTTGATTTATTTGAAATTCATGGTGAAGAAAGAAATAGAATTGAAGTAAAAAAAAGGCCTGAGTCAATTCCCATTTCCCATCCTAAATACGGAAAGGCTGTGATTAGGGATCAGAAACCAATCTACGAAAGTTCATTAAATAAATGTCTTACTGGTGGTTTAAATCCAGGAGACTGGTTTATACTGCTGAATTCAATGACATTTTTTTGGCCTACAAAGGAGCGATTGAGCAGTTTCCTCAATGCACAGCCATATAGAAATAATAGGCAATTGGTACTCGTGATTAATACAAGTAAACTAATAAATAAACATAATACACGTGTTTATTTGTCCGTTATAAATTCTGGAAGTACTCTATATGCTGCTCAACCAAGAGGAAGGGAAACTTTTCAATTGATTGAAGAGTTTGATTTCAATGCTTCAAAGAAAAAGAGGGGATGGAAAAAAGCAATTGCAGAGGTCGCCGTTGATTATTCCGTGCCTGATATCGCTGAGATGATTATTTGTACAAGAGAAATGATGGGCAATGAAAATGTCAATCTACTTCCTTAATGACTCAATTAATACTATTCAGGATGATTGGGAAAAGGGGACAAGTACATTTATCCCCAACATTAACACTGGCATTTCGATGAATTCAAAAAGCCCTAATCACGCTTGAGCACAGCACGCTGTGCACCCTGCAAGCCTGCCTGTACTGAGCCTGTCGAAGTACTAACTTTCTAACAGCTTTCCCCCCTTCACCCATCCACATACAAAATTCGATTACAATATTCCTTTTGACAGCTCATACCTTTTCAACTATAGTTTTAATCATATTTAACACTTCGGTAATTACGAATTTACTTAGATTCAGGTCGGAGGGACTTATGCGCTTAAAACCATTTATCGCAATCGCAATCGTGATTATGATCATTTCCGGATGTTCAGGTGGAAATCCGGTTACCACGGATTCAGATAAAACGCTGCCTGAACAATTGAATTATTCCAATTCAGAATCCGGGAATAATCTGACAGGGATAACGGGCCCCTATGAGCTCACCATTGATGCCGATTCCCAAACTGTGGAGTTAACATCGAAACGCCAGTCTGCAATCGGTGAAAGTTACACTGTGAGTGGCAGAAGCTATTTCGTCACACAGCCCTGCTCGGATTGCCTGGTTATTCAGGGAATGAGGTATGATTCCGGTAATGTATGTGTCAACTTCGGGATAAAGCATCCGTTCGAACCGGGATCCGCCTTACAGGGGCCGCCATCGGGAAAGAACAGGCTGGATCTTGATATCTTTGATGCCGCTCTCACTGTGAAACCAATTGGCATCATGCCGAGCACTTATCCATTAACTGATGCAACTATCCAGAATGTAATTACTGATGCTGATGGTTACTCAACTGAACTCGCGAATGTAATCGGGGAACCGTCCGCATTGCCGTATGTCCTTGCAGTTGATGACAGCGCGGCTATTCCCCAGGCGAGCACATACAATAAATTCGCGATGGGCGCAGAAGCGGAATTCGATGTCCTTTTCCCAATCGCGCCCGGTGGCACTCTCCAGTTTGACCTATATCTTACATTTGCATATGGATTCAGTGCGGTGCTGGAAGACAGGTTTGATCCGATATATTCCAATCCCGAATTTAACCGAAAAGCCGCTTGGAAAGTGAATGTTACTCCACCATCAGGATGGTTGAGTTTCGACAGCGAAATACCAACCTATGTGGAAATAGAAGTTTACGACTGGCAGATCGGAGCAAATGTTGATACATCGTTGACAAATCCCACTGATATATATTCAGCATCAGATGTTGAAAGCGTTTCAGTTGAAATACCCGGAATGAACCCGTCCCTGATATCAGTCCCCGGAAGCAGCGCTATTTCCGGAACCGGGATGCCTGATGATCCGCTTGTTTACCAGATTCCCGTCAGAAACGAAAATCTGATCGCATCGGGAGATTACATCGGCGTGGTAAAAGTAACCGATCAGCGCAATCCCCAGCTTCCAACATCGGGACGCGATTTCATAATCGATTCCCCTGACGGCAAAGCTCGTAATTTCTATGAGATGCCTGAATATGCGACTTACCAGACTTTCCCGGCGGTAGTGTCAGACACAATTAATTTCAACCCGGTGGATGTCACCCCGGACTGGTTACATTTCTATCCCATCGATATTTGTATTGATGGCAATTACGCTTATACTGCGGGTGAATCACATGGAGTTCATATATTCGATATCAGTAATCCGGTTGCCCCAGTCTGGGTTCAGAAAATCGATACGGACGGATATTCGAACAGGATATTCATTACGGGCAACTATGCATGTGTTACCGATGAGAAAGGATTGAATATTATAGATATTTCATTTCCGGAATATCCTGATTTAATCGGATACATCGAAACACCCGATGACTGTTTCGATGTATATGTTGAAGGCACTACTGCGTATGTGGCTGATGAAGATGACGGTTTGCAGATTATCGATGTTTCGAATCCTGAATCGCCAGTAATCGTTAATACTGTTGATACAGATGGTTTAGCCCTCAGTGTGTGGGTATCAGGCAACTTTGCATATATTGCCGATTATGATTACGGAGTGGCAGTAATAGATATTTCCGATCCCCTGACTGCATCAGTTGTACATGTAATCGCAACTAGCTCTGATGCATTTGATGTTGCTGTTCAAGGCAACTACCTTTATATAGGTACTGATGATGATTTAGAGATATGGGATATCAACACGCCAACTGCTGCAACCAATGTAAATATCCTCCCCCTCGCAGATCCCGACCGTATCCATCTTGATGGTGATTACGCATACGTTGCCGATGGCTCTAACGGTATGGCTGTTGTAGATATTTCATCTCCCGGACTGGAGAGCGTTGTGAAGGTCGTGGATACACCCGGAGGTGCCTCGGATGTTTTCACACAAAATGGGTATGCCTATCTCATCGATACCAGGTCTGCACTCTACGTGGTTGATGTCGATCCACTCGCACAGGCGGAAATTGTCGATACTACTCTCACAGTCGATAGAGCTAGCAGGATCACGGTATCAGGTGGATATGCCTACGTATCAAATGGCTTTCACTCTGTGTATATCCTCGACATCGCTCCTCCCTGTGCTGCCGGAATTATCAACGTGATTGATATAGTTGGTTACAGCTACGATGTTGAACTATACCAGGACTACGCTTACATTGCCGGTCGCAGCGGGGGAATGTATATCATGGACGTCTCAGATCCTTACAACGCGCAGATCGTTAACACGATCACTGGCCTGAACGACCCTTATGCCCTGGATATTTATAACGATCATGTATATGTCTGCGAAATGTCGCTTGGAATACAAATTCTGGGCCTGAGTTCACCAACATCGCCAAACCAGTTAAATACAGTACTCACAAACCTTCCGCTTGCAGTCCATGCGGATGGGAATTATGCCTGTGTTGCTGATGCCACTACCGGGATAAAGATTATCGATATCACTGACCCCTCGACAGGAGGTGTGGTTGGTTCCTGCAACACGGATGGCAGCGCGCAGAGAATCTTCACATATAACGGATACGCTTATGTCGGTGACTGGGATGAAGGGCTTGCTGTGATTGATATTGACCCACCAGGCTCAGCATCTGTGACCGATAAATTAATCCTGGGGGGAAACACTTACGGCGTCGTGGTCAAATATGGTTATGCGTTCGTTGCAAATACCAATGATGGTCTCGTAATCGTTGATATCGACCCACCGGGAACACTGGAATTAGTGGCAACGTTGGATACAATCGGGAGCGGGAGCGATATCGTGGTAGAGGACGGTTACGCCTACCTTGCAGCAGGTCCTGGCGGCCTGCGGATAATCGATCTGTGGTAGATAGTCCACATTTGATCGCCATTTTAATAAGTAAAAGATGCCTGTGTAGCCAGTAAATACAGGCATCTTAAAAGGGGACTGACCCCTTTTTCAACTATCTAGTTTGCATGAATGAATCTTGCACCTTCAGGAAGTGTTTTTTCATAATCAGGAAGAAGATCCTTAGCCCTGTTGTAAATTTCTTCATTAAGTGCATAAAATGTGACATTGTGAAATGCTGGTGTTATCCTTTTCTGGTCGAGATATAGAACACCAATGGGTATCCAGTTATCAGGCACGGTTGGAAACCATCTCTTGTAAATCATCGCAAATTCCGCATTTTGCTTTTCTGCCAGTTTATTCATCCAATCGGGACCAGCCTTTTGTTTTCTGAAATCGAGAGCTTCTTTTGATGCAAGACCCCATAGATCCATAACATAATTATCATTTTGATAAGAAACCCAGCCCAGGTCATTTACAGCTACATTAACCGGCATATACTCGGTCACAAATCTATGCATCTGGTATTGTTGTGAATAAATATTATATGATGCCTGAGGGGTTGTCAGCATTACGTTGATATATGGCGTGCATGTAACACCAACGAAAATACAAAGCGAAATAATTACGGGATAAAATGGTTTCCTTTGAAGCAAATGAACGAAACCATCTCTGAAATAAGAGAGAATCATAATTAGTGAGAAAGACCAGATATAGATCTCATATCTGTGATATTCACCGAATTTACCAATAACCAGATGAAGCAAGATGCCAGCTGTAATCCATTTCGCAAGCGATCGATCTTTTGGCTTGAAACGCGAATTGAAACCTGTATAAATAAACCAGAGGAATATCAAGAACAATATCGACCCCTGCCTGTATAATAAAATATTTCTTAAAAAATTACCTATTAAGGATGCTGCACTGCCTCCCAATGCTACCGGATCAGATTTTACAATCACTGAGCTTGGAAATAACCCAAGACCTTTAGAATTGAGAAAAACCGAAAAACCGATTAGCAGGCTTGTAATAATAAGCCCACATGTAAAAAATGTTTTCTTATGGCGCCAACTGACCAGGTAGAATAAAATTGGTACTGATAAGGCAAGATTCTCATAGCGCAGGAGAGGACCAAATACCAGGGCAATTATAAGAAACCATGGAATAGTTTTTGTTTTACGCTCAAGAAGCAGTCCGTAAACCATAAGAATAGAAATAAATACTTGAAGGGAATGCTCCATGCCGGTGAATACAAGGCCGATTAAATTCATTGCAGGAATTGACAAAATAACAATAAAGCTGATAGTAAGTGCCTTCAGCCGATTCGTGTAGGATTCCAGGATTAATGTAATTATTCTGCCAAGTATCAGGATAGTTCCTAATGCAGCAGCGTAATTTATGAAAAGTGGAATAAAATGGAGAATGGATGTCTGTCCAAATGGTGCAAGCAAAAAAGGCCAGATTATACTCGATGCAGGTGCAGAAAACTCCCCGAGGTTTACACCATAATGGCCATCAGCGATATTTTCCGCCATTGCAAGATGAATGTAAGCATCATCAAGTGTGTAGCAAAATTGCATGTTATTTCTTAACAGAATTAGAATAAGTTCGATTAAAAATATAATGGACAAAACAAATGCTGGCGCTAGTTTAATCCAGATTCCGATTTTGTTATTTTTAATAGAATTATGCATGTAGATGCCATTAAACCAGTAAGGATAAGAGGACAGGTATATTTATACCTTGAGGCACAGCACGCTATACCCCTGCTAACTTTCTAACTGCTTCCCCCTTACGCCCCATACTTCTCCAGCTTCATTGCATTCGCTAAAACGAGGTTCATCATGTGGCGGGCGGGGAATGATGAGAGGCCGCCTACGTTACATTCATTTTCAGTGAATCGGACTGTCTGGTCGGCGCCGCAATAGTCGGAGTGGATTAGGATCGGTACGGGATGCCATGAATGCCCTTTCATGTAAACCGGCGTTGAATGGTCGCCTGTAATCACAAGAGTGTCGGGCATTTTATCCAGAATTACCGGAAGCGAGGCATCGACATCCTCGATTACCTTTACCTTCTCCTCGAACAATCCGCTTTCACCGTAGGAGTCCGTTTTCTTGATGTGGACAAAGAAGAAATTATATTTATCGTGGTTTTTTACATAGGTTTTGAATGCTTCCTCAGCGCCGCTGCCAGCCGCCAGTTTATCCATGCCGAGAATCTGCGCGATGCCGCGATACATTGGGTATTCCGCAATCGCGCAGCAGTCGAGTTTGAATCGCTGTTTCATTGTGGGCCAGTTGGGACGTTTCGAGAATCCGCGAAGCACCATCGCGTTGCCGTATTCGAAATCCGCCAGCACTTTATTTGCCCTGTGGATAAATTCGTTTGCGATTTGAGAGGAAATCTGCGAATTTGAATCGAGCGCCCGTATTTGCATTATCGGTTTGCCTGATTGCTGCGGGTCGGCATCGGTCATGTTCGCGCGCATTTCCCTTCCGCGGAAAATAGCGACAAACCGGTGATCGAGTCCCGGCGTCAACAGAATCTCTATCGACAGGATTTTCTTGACCTTCTCGGAAAGCAAAGCAACCCGTTCTGTGGATTCTTCGGTTGTTAGACGAGCCTCCTCTCCCTTTCCCCCCCGGCGGTTGAGTATTATCCCGTCCTTGTCCATCGTTATAAAATTACCCCTGGCAGCGACATCGCTTGGAAACATCTGAATATCCAGCCCAAGCGCCTCCATGACTCCGCGGCCAAGCGTGTAGTTCCGCGGGTCATATCCGAACAATCCCAGATGGCCGGGACCGCTTCCGGGCGTGATGCCGTAATGCACAGGCACAATCCTTCCAAGCACGGATTTCTTGGTTAGTTTATCCATGTTGGGAGTTTTCGCCGCTTCGAGAGGGGTTTTGAAATCATAATCGGGATGCGGTATGTCACCGACTCCATCCAATACAAGCATTACTATTTTGCTGTCGGTTTCCTGTACAAGGTCCTCAACTTGAAATTTCTTAAACATGATATCCTCTTTGGGTTTCCATTTTTTGAAAGTTATATCACTCAAATTCTTAATTACCCATTACAATATCATAGAACATAACACCGCATCAAAACAAATCCTGAAAAAAAACACAAAAAAAACGCCTCGATATTTGCTGCCTGATTCAGGTGGAATATGCTCCGTAACTGCTGGATTATTCAGCGAAAGCGGACATTGCGGTTTGCGCGGTAAAATCCGGCTTTATGATAGTGAACCTGATTAAAAGCCAAATGGTTGACATCACTCACAGGCGCGGTTACCATTTTTACGTTAATTTGAGTTGGGAAACGAAAATATGAACGAAAACTTTAGATTTGCCTCCCTTTCCAAGGGAGGTACGTTGTTATTATACCTTGGGCTGTCATTTGGCGCGTTGATACTCGCGTTCACCATGATGGTACCCCCCATTGCACCGCAGGTAATATATCTGGATGAGGGCTGCATTCGAATCGCCAAAGGAAACGACTCCCCAACCGCGGGACTTATTTGTCTGGCATCCCCTCTAGCTGTGAATGACCGTATCAGCGCAATGGAAATTCCCGGTTATTCCGAGCCGATTTATGTTATCCATCGAGCGAAAATAATCCAAATCGTTGAGCATGAGAAATCATGGAACGCCGCCACGACAGGCAGAACGGTTGGAGATTTGATTCGCCATAATGCAGAATCGATTAACCTTGGCCACCTCGACAGGGTGGAGCCATCACCGGACACAAAACTCAGCGACGGCATGGCTGTTACAATCACAAGAGTTACCACTAAGGATGAAGTCAGAGAGGAGCCTGTTCTTCCGCATTTTGATATGATTGCCGACAGTTCACTTCCGCGCGGCAGGGTAAAAACAATCGATCACGGAAAACCCGGAATTAAGGAAGTAACGTACGAGAAATTCTATAAAAACGGCGAGTTGACTCTGACCAAGAAAAAAAGCGAAAAAGTCATCAAGACGGCAACTTCGGGAGTCAAGCATATCGGCTCACGTGTGCTGACAATGTCCCGCAGCGGATATCGCGGACGGCGCATTCTTGAAATGGAAGCGACTGCCTACGATGCCGGCCCGTTATCGACCGGAAAATGGGCGGATGGAATAACCGCCACCGGGAAAATAGCCAAACATGGTATCGTCGCGGTTGACCCGAGAGTAATCCCGCTGGGAACCAAACTGTTTGTCGAGGGTTACGGCTATGCTGTCGCGGAGGATATCGGCGGCGCGATTAAAGGCCTGAGAATAGATTTATTCTATGAATCCCGCACAGAAGCGCTGAAATTCGGTCGCCGTGATTTGACGGTTTATATCCTGGAAGAGTAGAACACAATAAAACCATTCCCGCGAAACAAGATTACGTCTTTCCCAATTACACGATTACGTCATTCCGACATTCGCGAAGCGAATGGTCGTAATCCCTCGCCTTTGTTTTGATGGTTTTCAATACTGTTCTCTTGTGATATTATTATTTATAGTAGTAATTCGACAGTTGAAATTTAATATTTTCAGGTACAGTTAATGAACAGAAATGAACGAGTAGGTGCATTTTGGAAAAAATGCGTTGAAAATAAAGAAATGAGTGATCTTGCCTTATCGGAGCAAATGTTTAATGTTGCGGCATCCAGATATTATTATGCTCTGCGACTTGCCTTTAATGCGTTGTTGGAAAAGAAACAGGTAATCGTGCCTGACAGGATAAATAGAAACGGGATGACCAGGCAAAATCCGAATCCTGGAACGTGGCCTCGCCCCGAAATGCATTGGCAGGCTAATAAGGCAATTCAGGATTATCCTGTTCGTGTGGATAGATTGTTGAAACGAGCATGGAAACTGAGAGTTTTAGGCGATTACAGTCCAACGCCTGTGGAACAGCATCAGATTGAACATCTTAAAAACGATGCGGATGGCCTGTTCCAATTGATTAATCAAAAGATACAAGGTGAGTAACATGGAATCCGGCAAAATTGAAAGACATGATTTTATCAAAGAGATAATCAACAGGATTGAAGCCAATTTCGAGAATTCGGTCGTTATTTGGTGCGGTACTGGTTCCCCTGATGAGGACTTCGACGAAACGGAAATCTTTGAGGCATTATGGATTCCCTATGAAGAGTATGCAAGGTTTGAGGATTTCGTCGATGAGCTTGAGGAAAACTACGCCGAACCAAACGGTTTCTCAATCATGGTGCATGGACTCTCCCCAAAAGTAACAAAAGAACTCCGCTGGGATGAATATCAAACCGAAAAAAGCAAACGTGTTTCCAAACCAGCTTAGAAGTAGCCCAACTTTCCTGCAAGGATGCCTAATCTCCCGACCTGGATTATAGATGTCATTCCGACATTCGCGCAGCGGATGGTCGGAATCCCTCGCCTTTGTTTTGATGGATTGCCAATATTAATCGACACGATAAACGCACCCGTCCCCTTTTTCCGACGAACAAACCAAACCGCATACAAACCGAGCCCAGAAAAAACCGAGCCCCGAACGTTAGTGAGGGGTATTGGTGGAGATTGTATCAGATTCGAGGTTACCCCTCACTAACGTTCGGGGCTCGGTTATTTTTATTTGTGAGAAACCGGTCTAGATAACTATCCGGGAAACCGAACTGACGAATATGCAACATGATTAAAATTGATATGCGATGGTTAATATTAAAAATTCGAGTTGATGCGGGGTTGCCACCATTTT
>CBDURE010000041.1:0-26147 GCA_965369605.1 uncultured bacterium | reverse complement strand
AGCAGGAAAACGGTACTCTTTATTCCCTCTCCATCGTGCTGAGAGGGAAAGTCGGAAAACGATATTATTTCTCCTCTCTCCACCATGTAGAGAGGGGAAGTCGGAGCACATTACTCTTTCTCCCCTCTCCACCATGTAGAAAGGGGGAGTCGGAGCACATCACTCTTTCTCCCCTCGCCACTAGTGGCGAGGGGTCGGGGGTGAGGCCTTTGTTTTTACTTTCTTCTGATTTTAGCCGGACAGTAATTATACAAAGTATTAAAATACAAAGTATTAAAATACAAAGTATTAAAATACAAAAATCGGAAATATACGCTTGCCGGAATCGCCATTAGGAAATATCATTATAGTATGGATGAACCGGACGAACAGATAATCGAGGATTCAGAAATTGCCCCGGATGAATTCGATCCTGACAGTCTCGATTTGACCAAGCTGGATGATGAAGAAACATCCGGTGAGATTGAACATCCGCCGGGTAAACTGCCGATTTTTCTCGCGCGCCTTCAGTGGTGGGGATTCGGGATTCTAATCGCGTTCATTGTTCTGGTTATCCTACGCATGATTTTCGGCCCGCCGTGGATGGACCGTTTCCGGTTTCCGCGGCCGCCGGTTGCAATCGATCAGGCAAACGGTTTGGCTGGAGTAATCGTACCGCTGTCCAACCAGAAATATTCACTCTTTTTTGTTGATTCAACCGGACATATTCGCACGCAAAAAGAACTTGGCGTAATCAAACCGGGTCCGCTTGATCTTGTCATGGGGGATGATATTTATTATTTCATTTACGGTGATGCCAGCTGGGTCGCAGTGAGGCCGTATGTTCAGCTGGATGAAAAAGTGAATTTCGATTTCGATTTAAGCCAGTTCAATGTAAAACTGCGGGATGGCATCGATGCCATCCACTCCCAAACCGGCGATGAATACCTGAATGTGTTCACAGAAAACGGGATACTGACCCTGAATCGCCGTAACAGTTTATGGGAAAAGGCGCATGAGTATTCAACAGCCGGCTGGGGAGAACGTAACTGGCGAATTGTTGATCTGGCGGAAAATCACGCGGTAGTGGAGTCGAAAACCGCGTTCCTGCTTGTGGATTTCCCTGACTTCCTCGATGGCTACCAAAAATATAACGAGACGACTTTTATCCAGTTTATCCAGCAGCGACCGCAATATCAGATGGAATATATGTATAAACCCGCGAGTATTGCACCTGCCGATGATTTGGACAGGAATCTGGAATACTTCCTGTTGAAAAATGACCGCATGTTCAATCTGCCCTATAAATATATGGATGACCAGGTTTTTGTTAAATCGGTCGGTGACAAAGACATGGCTCCGTTCAGTCATGCTTTTATAAATGGCAAGGATGTACGAGGAATCGCGGTTTTTTCGAATGATCCCTATACATCTTTGGATTCATCATCGAAACCGGCGGATTTAGCCATATTATATGAATCTTCAAGGACATTCTATCTCGCTGGAATAGCCCTTAATAAGGAAACGCCGGTATGGAATATACTCCTTGGAAAGTCGTATCCTCCACGTGGTTGATATTCAGATTGTTTTAGTCTAAATAATTAATATTTTTTTGAAACTAAAAAGAAAATGCCGTGTCATATAGACCGATAGAACAGACATAGCACGACCTGAGAGCATTTTGGAGTTTCATGAAGAAGCGCGGGACGCCACGCTTCTTCAGGTATTTATTAGAATGCTAAATCTAAATAGATGTTCAATATATCTGTCATTCTGAACGAAGTGAAGAATCTATTCCCGATGATGTAAATAATTCTAATTGGATTTGAAAAGCAAACTCAGGCAGGTTAATCCCGCTTCCGCTTTTTGGAATTCTGAGATATCAATCGGTTTAATAACAAATCCGCTTTTTTTAAGAATGCTGTTGGTGCGAGGAAATTTGCTTGAGCAAAGCACACGACCATTAATCTCAATCGTATTTGATGCCCACGCCTCTTTTTTATCAATTTTGAGAATAGTAAAATCGCTGAATGATGAAACATCCACCCAGTCAGGATTTGCAATGACAGTTCGTTTGCCAATGTATGTGCATCCCGTTTTCAAATGCAGGCAGTTCTGAATTTTCACCCGGATAACATCGTAGCCAAAAGGTTTCAGCATTTCATCCAGTTGAAAAAACGCAATGTCATTTGTCCTGCTGGAACGGCCGACGAATACTGATTTATCAATGACAACAACATCCCCGCCATCGAGTGTCGCGGGAAGCTCAAGATGTTTCAGATTCCGATACTGCGAAAGAAGAGGTTCGACAGTTTGTATTTCCCGGATACGATTTTCAGCGCGTGATGCCGCCACGATTGCGATTTCATCCAGAACCACAGCCGGGTCCTCGACAAAAACAGCATCCGGAAGTTGTGGCTCCGCTGGCAGTTTCACAATTTCGCATCCGAGTTCAGCAACGCATTTCTCATATTCAGCATGCTGTTGAATCGCCTTGTCGAGATTAATGGGATGCCGTTGCATGAAAGTCAATTCACAATCGTCAATTGATTCGCTGACCGGTCTGGTTATCGCGATATGCATTTATCAACCTTAAATTAGAATTAATCAAATTTACAAATTATCCGAGCCTCGAACGTGAGAGCCTGTCGAAATTCGGGTGACGCCCACAATCACGTCTTTTTGTGATTGTGGGTGAAATGCGAAACTTGGACACGAACCACCCACAAGCAGTTCAAGAGGAATTATACATCATTAAACGCCATTAAATCCCTTCGCCAGACAAATGAATCATTGACACTCTTTATCAGTATGAATATACTTTCTTCACTTTTCATCCGACGTCCGTACGAACGGCTCATCATGAAAAGGCATTGAAATCATTATGGAATTTACGGAGTATAACCACTCCGATATTTTGGCATTTTCAGGTGGCTAATCGATGGCAGATAATCCGAAAATCCAGCATTTGCGAGAGCTACGTGAACAGGCAAAGCTGGGTGGCGGTCAGAGTCGAATTGACAAACAGCACGCCAAAGGCAAGAAAACCGCTCGCGAGAGAATCGAACTCCTTCTCGACCCCGGCACATTTCGTGAAATAGACATGTTCGTAACGCACCGCTCAACAGGATTCGGGCTTGAGGATAATAAATTTCTCTCAGACAGCGTAGTTACAGGATGGGGAAAAATCCATGATCGCCTGGTTTATATCTTCAGCCAGGATTTCACCGTGTTTGGCGGAAGCCTTGGCGAGGTTCACGCGGAAAAAGTAATGAAATTAATGGACGCCGCGATGAAAAACGGAGCCCCTGTTATCGGCCTTAACGACAGCGGAGGAGCGCGTATTCAGGAGGGAGTTGTATCACTTGCGGCATACGCGTACGTTTTCCAGCGAAATGTAATGGCATCGGGAGTGATTCCGCAAATCTCCGTAATTCTGGGACCCTGCGCCGGTGGAGCGGTTTATTCGCCGGCGATGACCGATTTCACTCTCATGGTAAAAGGCACTAGTTACATGCACATAACCGGACCTGAGGTTATCAAGGCGGTTACGCACGAAGATGTTACAAGCGAGGAACTTGGCGGCGCGATGACTCACAACACTATAAGCGGCGTGGCGCATTTCGCATCCGACAGTGAGGAAGAGGGTCTTGAAACAATCCGCGACCTGATGAGTTATCTTCCACAAAACAACACTGAAGACCCAATTTATATCCCGACTGATGATCCGACTGACCGCATGGATGAGAAACTCAATTCGATTGTTCCTGATAATCCAAACAAGCCGTATGACATGAATAAAGTCATCAAGCTTGTTGTGGATGATGGCGTTTTCCTTGAAGTGCATGAACATTACGCTAAAAACATCATGGTTGGATTCGCTCGCCTTGGTGGATATTCAGTAGGCATTGTAGCGCAGCAGCCCCAAAATCTGGCTGGAGTGCTGGATGTCAACTGCTGCCGTAAAGCCGGACGTTTTGTTCGATTCTGCGATTGTTTCAATATCCCGCTGATAACGGTTGAGGATGTTCCGGGATTCCTGCCCGGTGTTTCACAGGAACACGGCGGCATAATCCTTCACGGCGCGAAACTTCTTTACGCCTACTGCGAGGCGACAGTTCCGAAAATCACAATAATCACACGGAAAGCATACGGCGGCGCTTATGACGTAATGTCATCCAAGCATATTCGCGGTGATATCAACTACGCCTGGCCCTCAGCGGAAATCGCCGTGATGGGTCCCGACGGCGCGGTTGGCATTATCAACAGGAAGGAAATTGCGAAAGCCAAAGATAGTGATAAAAAGAAAAAGGAACTCGTGGACGATTATCGGGATGCTTTCGCTAATCCATATGTTGCCGCCGCGCGCGGGTATATCGATGATGTTATCGAGCCATCTGAAACACGGCCAAGGCTGATTGAGGCGCTTGAGGTGCTCAGGAACAAACGCGACGCCAATCCGCCGAAGAAGCATGGGAATATTCCGTTGTAAATCTTTTATTTGTTCTACTGAAAAACGGTTTTTCATCAGAGAAGGGAAAACGAAATGAAAAAGAAACCAATTAAAATATGCGATACATCTCTCAGAGACGGCCATCAGTCGTTGCTTGCAACTAGAATGCGCACGGATGACATGCTGCCGATTGCGGCTAAAATCGATGCAATCGGTTATCACTCCGTCGAAATGTGGGGAGGCGCGACTTTTGATTCCGCAATGCGATTCCTTAACGAGAATCCGTGGGACAGAGTTCGCAAACTCAAGGAACTAATGCCGAAAACGCCGTTCCAGATGCTTCTTCGCGCTCAGAATGTCGTTGGTTATAAACACTATCCCGATGATGTTCTTGAACAGTTTGTGATTCGTTCGAAGGAAGCGGGAATTGATATTTTCAGAATTTTTGACGCGCTCAACGACCTTCGCAACATGGAAGCGGCGATGCGTTTTGTGAAAGAAGTCGGCGGCCATGTGCAGGGAAGTTTCAGTTATACAATAAGCCCTGTTCACACGATTGATAAATATATCGAGATGGCGAAGGAACTAAAAGATCTCGGCGCTGATTCAATCTGCATCAAAGACATGGCTGGGATGATTACACCTTACGCCGCTTATGAACTGGTCAGCGGATTGAAAAGCGAAGTCGGGCTTCCGATTCAGTTCCATACGCACTCGACAAGCGGAATGGCGACAGCAGCCTCTATCAAGGCTATAGAAGCCGGAGTTGATATTGTCGATTGCGCGATTTCATCACTCGCGGGGACTACATCGCAACCGGCATCAGAGCCGATTGTCGCATCTTTGGAAGGCACTCCGAACGCTACAGGGCTTGACCTCTCCAAACTCGCTGAGATTGCGGCTTATTTCAGCGATGTTCGCGACAAGTATAGATGTTTCGAATCCGGAATTCGCAGTGTGGATGTTCGAGTTTTACGCTATCAGGTGCCGGGCGGGATGTTGTCCAACCTGATGAACCAGCTTCGCGAACAGGGCGCTGAACAGCATTATCAGGAGGTTCTCGCTGAGGTTCCGAGAGTTCGCGAGGAACTTGGTTTCCCGCCGCTGGTTACGCCATCCAGCCAGATTATCGGAACGCAGGCGACATTGAATGTTGTTACGGGTGAACGTTATAAAATCATCCCGGAAGAAGTTAAAAACTATGTCCGCGGATATTATGGCCGTCCACCGGCCCCTATAGACAAGAAAATTCAAAAACTGATTATCGGCAAAGAAAAACCAATCACGTGCAGGCCGGCTGATATGCTCGAACCCGGCATGGAAACAGCACGCAAGGAAATCGGTGACCTGGCTCGCAACGATGAGGATGTAATCAGCTATGCACTTTTCCCGCAGGTCGCGCAGAAATTCCTGGAACGCCATGTGCACGGCATAGATGAAAACTTCGCGAAAGTCGCGGCGATTGCCGCGAGAGTCGCGCTTGATACTGAGGATAATGCCAACCAGCACGCAGAACAACCAAAACATTTTGTCAGCCCATGGAAAATGGCGTGGAGACCATCCAGCCGATGGACAGGTCTATAGCCTGTCGGACAGGACTGTAATCAGCTAAGGAGAAAAATATGAACAGACAATTCAAAATAAAAGTTGATAGCACTGAATACAATATCAGCATTCAGGGTGACACATTTATCATTGATGATATCCCGTTTGTGATAGGCACATCGGGACACATGGTCACTCTGGACGGCATCGCGTACGATGTGAAAATTGCCGATAATTCAACCGCTGTCGTGGATGGAAAAGAGTATAAAATCGAGACAAGCGGTTTCAAAATGCTTTCCGGGTCAGCGCGAAAGGAAGCGACAATCAATCTGAAATCTGAAGCGCATGAGGGAAGTGTAATCGCGGTAATGCCCGGAGCGATACTCAAAGTACTGGTCAACGAGGGTGACACTGTCGAACCTGAAACGGTGCTTCTGATTGTCGAGGCAATGAAAATGGAAAACGAAATCCTCGCCGAGCGAAGCGGTACTGTGAAGAAAGTTCATGTCGGCGTTGGGGATAAGGTCGAACCGGGGCAGACATTGGTGGAGGTTGAGTAGTTGGAACGTTAGTAGGTTAGTAAGTTAGTAGGTTAGTAAGTTAGCAGGTTAGTAGGTTAGTAAGTTAGTAGGTTAGTAAGTTAGCAGGTTAGTAAGTTAGCAGGTTAGTAGGTTAGTAAGTTAGTAGGTTAGTAAGTTAGCAGGTTAGCAGGTTAGTAAGGAAAAAAACTGAATTCATATAATAACACCATGCTTTAGAGTCTGTAGTGAAGTAAGCACACCGTCAGATCGAATTACCCGTCATTCTAGCGAAAGAGGCTGTCGGGAAAGGTATCGCAATCAAGTTTCCCCCACCCCAGCCCTCCCCGCGAGCGGGGAGGGAGAGTGTTGTCTTTTCCTTTGCATGTGTATAGACCGGATATATCGTTTGCAAATGCAAAAATCATTTCCCCCCGCTCGCGGGGGGATTAAGGGGGGGAAGAGAAAAAAACTATCTTTCCCGACAGGCTCGAAAGCGGGAATAACGGAATCTTGTTTCGTGGATGTGAAAAAAATCGTTTCAAAGGAATAATAGAATCTTGATTCTTTTCCTAACTTAACATCCGGGTGACGTGCGCCCATACAGCCGTCTCGGCTTTATGGGTGTTTACAACAGTGCTCCTTTATTAATCAATAATGCTGCTCGACGTTTGCATCCTTGCCGTATTTTACAAACTCCATGATTCCAAGATAAATCTGCAGTATGCCGAAAACGAGCCAGCCTCCGCCGCCGAACATGTTCATTATTCCCGCCAGTGTGAGTAGTATCCCGATAAGAATGAACATCCCTCTGGCTTTGATTGCAAGTGTCAAAATGCCAACTACAATGAGCAATACGCCCCAGATTGGATCCAGGAAACCGCTGAAAATGATACTGACAACTCCCACGAGTAAAAGGCCTATACCCCACGATTGAAGGTCTTTTCTCATGTCATCAATTGTCAGTTCCTCTGATTCGTACTCCATGTCGATACCTCTGATTACCCCGGTGAAGGGACACCGGGTTACGATTTAGTTGTTTGGCTGCTCATAACCCCGGTGAAGGAACACCGGGTTACAAAAACCTAATTCCAATTACTTACCAGCCGCCGCCACCGCCTCCTCCACCGCCGCCGCCGGAACTGCCTCCGCCGCCGGAGCTTGAGCCGGGAGCGGTTGATGAGGATGAAATCGCGGATGAAACTGAATTGCCAATCGCTGATGCGAATCCGCATGCGCCAACATCCCGATAACTGCTGCCTGAATACCACGATGGCGAATACTCTTTATCTCCCTGCGAGGCTTGAGCGAGAACCTCGCTGAATTCCTCACTCCAGTTTTGTTCGACATCGAGAGCAAGAGCGTACGGGAGATATTTCTCAAACAGTTCAGGCGTTTTTTCCGGTGGATTCATCATGTTAAGACGGTCTTTTTCCGCGAAGGAAAGAAACATTTTGAATCCTTCGATGTGGTCGAGAATCCTCCTGCCTTCCAGTGTTGGCGCTTTCAGAAGGTGATAGTAGATGTAATTGATAGCCACAAACGCCGCGATGAAAAGCCCCAGAAAAATGCAGCCGTCAAGGTACATCATCATGACCCCGAATCCACCGAACATAATGAGGAAAAACGTACCAAACAATGCCGGCCCAATTGTGGTGAGGCATCCGGCACGCCCTTTGAAAATACTTATCCATTTCGGAAGAGCAATTGAAATGAACATCCCGAATCCAACTGAACCGAAAACACTGCCAATGACAAATGACATCACAGACTCCGGACTTCCATGCTTTGTTACACCATCTGCCATCGCGATGAAACTAAACAGCGAAATGAGGATTCCGGGAATCATGTAGGCTGCATTGGTTACGAAATAGCGGTTTTCATAATAGTCCTTAAGTTTCTTCACAAGCTCCTTGATTGTGCTTGAGATATCCGCATGATTCTCTTTTTTCAATGTGATTGATTCCTCGACACCAAGCAGTTTGTCCATTATAGCCGTTTCCTCCGGGCGTAAATCGAATTGGTCGAAATCCTCTGGAGAAACCTGCCGTGTGAGTGTATATATTCCATTAGTGTCGGAAATATTCACAATTCCCTTGACCGCCAGATTGATAATCAAGGATGCGAAAACCTTGTTGTCGTACCCCATCCGTTTGACATACCGAACAGCTGCCGGAGAGAAATTATCCGGCGGATTGAACTGCGGGATTATCACACCCTTCGGCATGTCTTTTCCGACCTTTGCCCATGCCAGCATGTAATAACCAAGAAGGAGAATAAGCGCGATTATTCCTATCAGTGACGCCCGGTTGTCCTGGAGAAAATACTTGAGTTTCTCCTCGCTGGTTGGTTCATGCACAAATCCTTTGGGAAATTCGACAACGATTGTCAGCCCTTCCCATGATATTAGATTGCCTGTTGTTTCAAAATGCGGCTTCCCGGTCGCGTCATCAATATGGGCTGTAAACGATTTCCCTGTCGCGCCTTGCGGACCTGTGTATCCCAGAAGTTTGATATCCCCACTTGATATGCCATCCGGGAGTGTAACAGTTGCAGTTGCTTTCTCGATTACAAATTCCCAACCGTTGCCGGTAACATTCCAGTAGAGTTCATCGTGGCCATCGAAATAACCAAGCTGGCGATTGGTTTTATATCTTATTGTATAAATGTAAGTGTTTCCGGTTTGTAAAAGGACATCCTCTTCACCAATATAAAGCGCTTTTCCGTTACTTATGGATTTAATATGATATGGCTCAGGCTGGCCGTTGCGGTTGACACTAAGGACATCAAAACCAACCTTTATTTGATTCTCCCATTTGTCTTCATATCTGGTTGGGAATTCACGATAGATGCCGCGTTGTATTTTCTTCCCATCACAAAAAACCTTGATTGTTTCGGTAACAGTCATAGTGGAATCTTTGTGGATTGTGATATCGCTGTGGAAGTCGATTATCCGCTCACCCTGTCTGCTTTGGGCGTGAGCTGGTGTGGAAAGGAACCCCGGCAGGATTACTGCCAGAAGGAGGATTTGAATAAAGATCAGTTTTTTCATTTTGCTCCTCAATATTGAATTATAAGTAATTCATGCAACACCACGCTTTAGCGTAGTGCCGGAAAAGCATGTTGCTTTTAACTTACTATTCTCATGACAACTTTCGGGTGCCGCCAACACATCACGTCTTTTTGTGATTTGTGGGTGAAAAGTGTAAATTCGTCACATTTCACCCATAAAGCCCGGAGGGCTGTATGGGCGGCACCCACCGTTTTGAATCAAATTGATACTTTTCCCTACATACTCTTTTACATAGACCTTCTTTTTATTTCGGATGCACCATGCTGAAGCATGGTGTTATTTTACCTTGAAAGAGATTGGTAAGCCATTATGTCATTTTTACTTCAGGCGCATCACGCTGGATCGCATATTCAAGTTCGAAATAGTCCGCTGACTTGAAACCTGTGAGTTTAGCCACCAGATTGCTTGGGAATGATTCAGCCAGGATGTTTAAATTGCGAACCGCGCCGTTGTAGTATCGTCTCGCGAGTGAAATATCCTTTTCCCTTGCGCCAAGTTCCTTCTGCAGGTCTAGAAAATTCTCGTTGGCTTTTAAATCAGGATACGCCTCCGCGACTGCGAAGAGGTTGCGTATAGAGTTCGACAAAGCGTTTTCGCTCTCCCCTCTTTCGTTTACATTTGAGGCATTATCAACATTGTTTCGAATTTTAACAATATCCTCAAACAGTTCCTTCTCGTGTTTCGAGTAGCCTTTCACCGTTTCAACGATATTCGGTATAAGGTTGTGGCGACGTTTCAGCTGGACATCAATCCCGCTCCACGCCTCCTCGACCAGATTCTGCCATCGTATGAATCTGTTGTAGATTACAATGACATAGACAAGCACAACCAGAACGATTGCTACAAATATGATTGTGGATTGAGGCATTTTTTATTATTCTCCTCCAGTTTACGTGGATAATTCAAGTTTGAATTAATTAAAACCGAATGAAGTATATCAAAAAATCCGGCGGATAAACCGTCCGGATTTTATATGATTCGAAAACTTTTAACGTTTCAATTTCTGCGTTTCAATAAATAGCTCGGGTGCCGCCTACAATCACGTCTTTTTGTGATTGTAGGTGAAATGCGTAACTTCGCTGCTAATCACCCACAAGTGAGCGCCACCCGGCTTCAATTTTTTCGTTTCAATCAACAGACTTTTTTCTACAACCAGCCCATCGGCGCCATATAAACATCCATTTCCTTGTCGGAACACCCCGGCGGCAGATATGGGCTGTTGCCATACACAATCGAGTAAATGTGATTAGTGCCGTCCGGGTTAATGGCAATTGCATGAGTGCCGAATCCGGTTGAGTCGAGTCCCTGCGCAAGTATTTCCAAATCAGCGTTCACGACAGTCCGCGACGCGTATATCTGCGTGGTCAGCAGCAGCCCATTCGCAAACATCACAATCTGGCAATCCTGCTCACCATTAAGAATTGTATCGTATCCTTGACCGGCAAAGTTGTCGATTTCAATATCAGCGAGAGCATCATCACCAAAAGTTTCAATAATCTGGAAACCGCCAATCATATCGAAAACCTCGTCAAGCGGATTTGGATTCCCATTGACAAACGGCTGGAATGTCAGGTCACATTCAAACCTGTATAGTGCGCCCTTGTCATCTGAATCAGTAAGAACATAATAGCAGTCGTTGTGGAAATCTATTGCCAGATCAAAAACCAGTCCTATATTCTCACCTGCAATATCATTTAGTTCATAGATATTGGATTGAACTGCTGTGAAGTCGCTGGCTCGCAGTTTGATTGTCTTGTTTCCTTCCATTATGACCCAGACATTATTGCCCTCGTCAGTATCAATTGCCTGAATGTAGTTACAATATGAATCAAGTGAAATAGCTGCAATCTCTGAATTTGCAACTGTATCGAAAACATGCACAACATTACCGTATTCCGTATTACGAGATTCCAAACCACCTATGATTACAGCATCCGGCCCATGATATTGCACCCAGATGACTCTATCCTCGCGGTCAATATCAATTGAACCGACATTAACTCCGGGGTAATTGCTTATGAAAGGTATGAAAGCCGCGCCTCCGCCCGGGCTGACATTCGCTCTACCAAGTATTTCGTTATCCTCGATAATCGCATCGCCATTTGAAAGAAAACCAAAATCAATCTTGCCGTCCAGTGTTTCCCAATCCTCATAATGTGATGTTACCAGCCATGTTGGGCGTTCGTTTATTGGGCATGCCCCAACCGTGAACGTATTGCAGAAAACACTTACGTTAACCAATCCTATTGCCTGCTGGGGTGGAGAATGGTTATCTGTAACTCTTAACGCAGCGGTGTAGAATCCGGGAACTGGATAACTAAAATCCACTGATACACCGGTTCTATCCACATGGAAATCGTAATTGGAACCATTGTAATCGAAATCCCACTCGTACGACATAATCGTACCGTCATCAGTGGAAAGGCTGCCATCGAATGTAATCGGCTGGTTCGTTTCAAGAATGGCTGGCGGATCTGGAATCGTTGTTATAATCGAAACCGGCGGGAAATCAGCCGGTGCGACATTCAAAGTGAAAACCTGGTACGTTGAAAAATCATTTACCGGGAATATAGTCACGCCGTCCCGTTCAATACCGATGGAAAGGACTGTTCCCTCAAGATCATCGCGAGCGGTAACAAGGCCGTGGTAAATTCCCTCAGGAACCAGGCCCTCGTTATATATCCTGAGTTGATATCTTAAAGGGCTTGTATCGGAACCATTACCAGTCGGTACGGGAAGAGTGTACTCATTCAGCATCAGGGACATTCCCGGAACCTCTAGTGTAACATTTCGAATACTGCTTTCACGGCTGATTGACCTTAGTGATGATGTCATGAAATCGAAAGCAGGATTCATTGTGAGGTTGTTCTGCCAATCCCGAATCTTAATATCCAAATCTGCATAACTGGATGGCGTATGTCCGGCAAGGTTACTGTTTGTAATTTCGCAAGTAACCATCCACGGCTCCTTGCGATTGAACTCCGGCAGGAAATATCTTGGGTTGTTACGTTTGCCCAGTTCTGTGCCTTTACCCTGACCGGCATGGCCATAACTTGCGGAAAGCGCGAACAGGAAGTTGTAATTTATGCCCGGTGTTAGAGCAAAGTTGTATCCAACTATATATCCGGGACATGCCTGCCTGAAAACATTATGCCCGGTTGGATTATCAAGGAAAGGAAATCCATTGAGCGGGTCATAATCGGGATTGTAATTACCCTCGGAACCATCACGAGCAAAGAGTTTAAAAGGATGTATGTTTGATGTCGTCGGGAAAATTGTATCGTAGAAGGAATCAAAAATGGATGTGTACCCATCCGCGTTTCGAAGAATATCCCTTGATGAAACAACTGATTCCTCATAAATGCAATCAGCGTTGATATCACTGACAGTCAACGGGAATTCAAAATCGCCATCGAGAACGAGTATTCCCTGTACATCGAAAATGTGAAGGTCAAGACGTTCGTTGTTTTGCGGATTATCCATGTCAACAGGCAAAGGGAACGGATGGCGAATTCCGATGTTCACCGTGATTGTTCCATCAGGCTCCAGTTCAATGCCCATAATACGAACACAATCCGTGCAAGGTGAAATATTCAGGAAACTAACAATGTCAACAACATATTGTTCACCAAGCGTCTCGGATAATCGAAGGGGAACAATTTCAGCATGGTTACCGGCTGGATTGATAGACAAGTCATATAGCCCAAACATGCCCATATAGCTGTTTGCGCCTGTCCTAATCGCAGATGGAATTTCAGATATGGATTCCAACTGGTTAAAATCACTCGATGGTGAAATTGGATTGCCGCTTTTGGAAGAGGAACATCCAGCTGCTAGCAGGATAAAAATTAAACCAAGCAGCAGAATGTAACTGGTTACAATGTAACAGGTTACTCGGTTAGAGATTTCAGAAATCATAGTAAATCCTCGCTCACAGCTATTTAGAAACCACAAAGTTCCACAGGTTTGAATCTTGTGAACCATATGCCCAAACGTACATACTATAATAATGTTAGCACTATCCGCTCTAATTTTACACACCGGACATTAAAATACTCTTTGGGATATTTCCAAAGTTAAATTGTGTAATAAAACTGGTCGATATAGAGATAACGTTGAGTAATTACATGGACATCTTGAAAAATGACCGATTCTACTATTAGCTTAATCAAAATGTATTGATTAAACAGATAATAAATCAATTCGTATGTTGACATTGTTCATAAATTGTGCGATTATTTCGGTGTCTTTAAACTATATTGTGTATAAAATTTAATTAATAATCTCACCATATCCATGGCGAGAGGAGGTGAATTGATTGATTAAACACATTCTAACAGCTTTAACCATCGGCGTAATGCTGATGGCAGTAGGTTGTGGTAACCCTGCCACACCTGATTCGAACGCTGATTTGGAAGCGTTTTTCGCAGGTGTTAATCCAACAGCGACCGGAATTATCGGAGACTATACATTCACGAGTAATGATGGTTCAATTGAAACCGGTTCGCTAATCGCGGATGAGAATGGCACAGTCACTCTTGTATCTGACCGAGGAGCATCAGTTTATTCAAACTGGTGGTTCGATGTTGACGTTGAATACATCAATCCTCGCGGCTACACAGGAATGGGACTTCCCTATTATTACTTAGGAGACACATTCACGTACAAAGTGATGGTTGATTACAAACGTGGATTGCCATTGAACCTGTATCCCATTCTTTACGGAAAACTCACTGCCGAGCAGAGATATTATCCCGGGATGCAACTTCTACCTGGCGCGTCAACCGAAGTCTGGGATCCTTTCCAGATTGCACCACAAGGATATGTCGAAGTTCTTGACACATTCAAGATCGTATCAGGTACAGTTCCTGGTAATGACTGTACAGTTTGTAAAATCGATCTGCAATTCTGGTTTGGAATGTTCCAGTTCAGACTCGCTCACGGCATTTGCGGTCTCTGGGATCCTTAATGATTTAATAACAAAAATGACAAAAACAGACCTGGCCCCTAAGGCAGGTCTCTTTTAATATCCAATCCCTGATTGGATATTTTTTTTTGGATTTTCGGCAACTAAAGAAGTGGAATGAGAATAAATCTCACAATAATTTACTTGACAAAATTGAAAAAAGCAGTTTAAATAATACATGTACGTCTTTTTTAATGGCTTACACTTGTAAATTATTGCTATTACCTATCCCCTATGGAGAGGAGCTTATCATGCTTTTAAGAATTAACCTCGCAGCGATTCTTCTATTCAGCTTGCTTGTCGCCTTTGGCTGTGGTGGAAATCCAACCGCACCAGTTGCTGATAATGATCTTGAAGCGTTCTTCGCGAATGTCAATCCTGAGATTTCAGGAATTATAGGCAGTTACACATTCACAGGAACAGATGGCTCATATGAATCAGGCGTACTTGTCGCGGGACCTGATGGTGAGGTTCAGCTCGTGTCTGATAGAGGCGCATCAGTTTATTCAAACTGGTGGTTCAACATTGACGTTGAGTATCTGAATCCTCGCGGTTACACAGGAATGGGACTTCCCTATTACTACATAGGCGACACATTCACGTACAAAGTCATGGTTGATTACAAACGTGGATTGCCGTTGAACCTGTACCCGATTCTTTACGCGAAGCTCACAGCTGAGCAGAGATACTATCCCGGGATGCAACTTCTCCCAGGAGCGTCAACCGAAGTCTGGGATCCATTCCTGATTGCACCGCTCGGATATGTGGAAGTTCTTGATACATTCAAGATTACATCCGGCACGGTTCCAGGTAATGATTGCACGGTCTGCAAAGTTGACCTGCAATTCATGTTTGGAATGTTCCAGTTCGAGCTAGCCCACGGTATCTGCGGACTCTGGGATCCCTAAGTCTGGATACTGAAATCTGAAATGAGCAAGACCTGCCTATACGCAGGTCTTTTTTTTGGCGCTTCAATATATTGTGTGTGGGTTATCCTCACCCCCCAGCCCCATAAGCGCTAAGCTAGTTATCCATGAAAAAGCTACATTGAACTACTGTTAAATCGCAGTGAATTGTAAAGCCGGAAATTATAATCCGAGCCCCGAACGTTAGTGAGGGGTGAGCAAGGTTTATAGCAGCTTCGAGGTTACCCCTCACTAACGTTCGGGGCTCGGATGATTCATCGGTCAGGGATTGGGTGAATACTACCCGGCAACGAAAAATTTAACTTAGCGATTATGCCCCCCACGATTTATTGAAAAGCTTTTTTTCTTGACAAAAGAGTCTTCAATGTTCAATAATGAACCTGCTTAATTGATCCAGATAATCAATTATCCAGATAATCAATTAGCTGTTAAATAAGTAAACGCTTATTTGGAGGTCAGAATTATGTTCAGGCATTTTCTTTCAGTGTTGTTTGTAACAGGACTTATTATTAGTCTGGGATGCAGCAGTAATCCCACAGTTCCTCAAGGAAGTGATGACATTGCGGCTTGTCTTGGCGCTCCCCCATCACTTGGCGGAATAGTCGGCAGTTACACATGGACTGGCAATGATGGCAATTACCAGACAGGTAATGTCATTAGTGATGAACAAGGCAACCTGACATTCGTTGCGGACCGCGGAACTGCGGTTGAGTCAGTTCCAATACTTGGCATTGCTCTTGAATATGAAAACCATCGAGGATTATATCAAGGTCTATATCCCATTTACCGACGTGGCGACACAATCGTATATAACATGGATATCGACTACAACGGTGGTGTTCCGCTGAACTTACATCCAATCTTGAACGCTCAACTTATCGCATGCACCCGATTCTGGCCATCAATGATTCCATTGCCCGGTGAATCCACTCAAATTTGGGACCCTCTTGAAATCGAACCTTATGGTTCTGTCGAACTCAGAGGAAGATACACAATACCTATGGATTGTTATTTCAGCTGGGGATGTACGACAATTGATTTCAATATTTGCTTCCGATCAGGACTTTTGGAATTCAATATGTCACAAGATGTATGTGGTATCTTTGACCCATAATTGGTTAGTTAGGAGACAGTGAAAATACAACCGCATAATTAAAAAGCAGAGGGTTAAAACCCTCTGCTTTCTGCTTGTCAGTTAAAAAAAACTACTTCCTGGAAAAATGTACTTATAAACACCGATTAAACAAAATCGAGTTCGAAGCTGTAGATTCCCCCATCCATCGTTGTTTTTATCATACAACCGCTTTTATGGAAAACGGTCTGCATTGCTTTATTCCCCTGAAGCACCTCAGCGGTGAAACCGGCGATTCCGTTTCTTCTCGCAATCTGGATAAGGTATCTCAGCAGAAACGAACCGATTCCCTTGTTGTGCCATTTGTCATGGACAATGAACGCGACCTCGGCACGGTTGGTCAGTGGGTCGAGGTAATATCCGCCGACAGCGATTATATCCTCCCCATGCGCCTCTGGAAGAGTTCCCACAATCGCAACCTCGTTTCGATGATCGACATATACGAAATCCTTGATTTGTTTTCGCGGAGCTCTTTTCAATCTGCTCATGAATCGATAGTAGATTGAATCCTCCGACATGTCATAGAACAGGTCTTTCATTTCAGCTTCATCCGTAGGATGAACAGGCCGGAAATTAAGCTGTGTGCCATCGTTGAGAAGATAAGCTGTTCTTAGTTCCTGCGGACCGACAAGGATTTTTCCCTCAATATCCGCAAGTTCAGATCGTACATATTTGGCTTCGATAGCCACTCTCAGCAGTTCAGCGCGGAAATCGGGATGCGCGATGCTTATTAACGCAAGCGTTCGTTCCTGGACGCTTTTTCCATGAAGATATGCAACGCCGTATTCAGTAACAACATAATGGACATCGCCGCGAGTTGTTACAACACCGGCTCCCTGGCTTAGATACGGCACAATCCTGCTGATTTTTCCGGATTTTGCTGTTGATGGCAGCGCGATTATCGCTTTTCCGTTTTGAGAGCGGGACGCGCCCCTGTTGAAATCCACCTGGCCGCCTATGCCTGAATAGAAACGAGTTCCGAGTGAATCGGAACATACCTGCCCTGTAAGGTCAACTTCCAGGGCAACGTTGATTGCCACCATTTTATGCTGTTGGCTGATTAGAAACGGATCGTTTACATATTCAGTCGGATTAAACGAGAACACCGGGTTGTCATCGATGTAGTCATAGAGTTTTTTTGTTCCCATGCAGAAACTGGCTACGATTTTTTCTCTATCAATAGACTTCTGCTTGCCATTGACAACACCGGATTCAATCAGGTCAACGATGGCATCAGAAAGCATCTCAGTGTGTATTCCAAGGTCCTTTTTATGCTTCAGGAAATCAAGAACAGCCTGCGGGATTCGCCCAATGCCAACCTCGATTGTGGAGCCGTCATCAATAAGAGCTGCGATATACTCCCCTATCTTGCTTATCTCCTCTGATGTTTCCGGCATTTCGAATTCAAGAACATCAATATCAACCGGCACAAGAATATCGAAATCGTGTATGTGCATAAAACCGTTGCCTTGTGTGCGAGGCATTTTCGAATTGACCTGTGCAATAACCACACTCGCATTTTCAGCGGCGCTTTTAACAATATCCACCGAAACTCCAAGGCTGCAGTATCCTCTCATGTCCGGCGGGGAAACCTCGATTAAAGCGACATCGAGCGGCAACTGTCCTGAATGGAACAGTTTTGGGATATCTGAAAGGAAAATCGGAGTATAATCCCCAAGCCCCTGCTGGATAATGTCTCGGACATTTGCAGCGATGAAAAAACTGTTAACTTTGAAATGCTGCGCGAGTTCCCGCTCGGCATAGGGCGCATCACCCTGTGTCAGAAGATGAATCAATTCGATATCCGCGAGTTCATTCGCTCTTTTTGCCAGGGATTCTATTAGCTGGATTGGCGTGGCGCAGCCTGTTCCGATAAACACACGCTCACCGGGTGTGATATTGGCAACAGCCTCATCGGCTGTCGAAATCATATCGCTGTATTTTTCCTGCCAATCAGGATCGAGTTTTGTTTTAATTTTTTCATTCATTATTTTTTACCTACCTCGGACAATGTCATGCGGGCATCCGCGACAAAAGGCTCACCGCCAACTTTGCTGACAATAAATGGATTTATATCCAGCTCCTGAATCTGTGGGAAATCTGTTACAAGCTGGCTAATTCTCTGCAAACCGATTGCGATAGATTCCAAATCGACAGCGTCTTGTCCGCGAGCGCCCGTTAAAAGAGCGTATGACCGCGTGCCTTTTAACATCTGCATCGCTTCATCCGCGGTAATTGGAGCAAGGTGGAATGTAACATCCTTCATGACCTCGACAAAAATACCGCCAAGCCCGAACATGAGCATCGCGCCGAACTGCGGATCACGGCTCATTCCCAGAATTACCTCTCGTCCGCGATGGCACATCTTCTCAACATAAACGCCCTCGATTTTAGCGTCAGGCGCCCTTCGTCCGATTCGAAGCATCATCAAATCATATGCATCCTCGACTTCCTGAGGGTTTGTAAGATTCAATTTCACTCCGCCAATGTCTGATTTGTGAATGATATCCTGTGAGACTATTTTCATCGCGACAGGAAATCCGATTCGCTCAGCTATTTCAATCGCGCCGTTGACATCAATTACAAGGAAGCCATCTGGCACGGTGAAATCATACGCCTGAAGTATTTCCTTGGCGTCAACCTCGCTTACCTGAAGTTTGCCCGTTCGCTGGTGGCGGGAAATAATCCGCTCGACTCTCCTGCGGTTAACCGGGAATCTTGTTACAATTCTCGGAGGCAGTTTGAGCCATTTATCGTAATCACGCATGGATTTAAGCGCTGCTGCCGCCCTGTTCGGAGTTTGATAGTCTGGAATTCCATGGGTCATTAAATGCTTATGAGCTTCACGCATTGCGAATCCGCCCATGAACACAGTTAAAATCGGCTTATCGCCACGCGCGCAACTGACAATTCCCTCAGCCAGGGACAAAGGCGCGGTCATCGCCTGGGGCGCCGTGATGCAGATAATTGCATCGACAGTCGGATCATCCTGAGCCGCGTTTATCGCCTCGACATAAGTTTCCGGTGACGCATCCCCCAGAACATCAATTGGATTCCCAACGCTGGCTGCCGGAGAAAGTTTTGCCTTTAAAGCATCAGCAATTTCATTCGTGAGCGGATTAACTGTAAAACCGTTCAGTTCAGCGCAATCCGCTGTCATGATTCCCGGTCCGCCCGCGTTAGTGATTATCGCGACGTTGCCTCCCTGCGGAAGGGGCTGCATCGACAACGCGACACCGTAATCGAGAAGCTGCGCGAATGTCTCGGCGCGGATAATTCCCGATCGCTTGAACGCGGCGCCGTACGCGATATCCGCGCCGGCAAGGCTTCCGGTATGTGAACTGGCGGCTTTCGCGCCAGCTTTACTTACTCCAACCTTGAGAATCACTATCGGTTTTCTGCGAGCCGCGATCTCAGCCGCCTTGATGAAATCATCACCATCCATAATATCTTCGAGATATCCAACAATCACTTTTGTTTTTTCATCCTGGCTTAGTGCCTTGATGAAATCAATCTCATCCAGATCAGCCTTGTTGCCTATGCTGATTAAATTCGCAAGACCGATATTTTCGCCAAACGCCCAGTCCAGAAGCACTGTGCAAATCGCGCCGGACTGCGAGAGAACTGAAATACCGCCTTTGGGCGGCATTTTATTGGTGGCGAAACTGGCGTTGAAGTTGTGATGCGGATTTATGATTCCCACAACGTTCGGCCCCAGCATACGCACATTCGCCGCTTTGCAAATATTTACAATTTCCCTCTGCCGTTCAGCACCCTCAGGCCCAATTTCCTTGAAGCCTGCGGTGATTACACATATTGATTTAGCGCCCGCTTTGATTGAATCCAGGATGGCATTCTTGACATACGGCGTGGGCACTACGATTATGCTTAGCTCAATCGAACCGTCATATTCGGTTACCGATTTGTAGCATTTCACGCCGAGGATTTCATCCGCTTTCGGATTGACAACCACGATGTCGCCCTCGTAACCGCCATCGATAATGTTGGCAAGAATGGCGTGCCCGACTTTAGCGGGATTTCTCGACGCTCCCACCACTGCGACAGATTTTGGATATATCAGTGTTTCCAGCATTTTTCCCAGCATCCCTTTGAACAATCAAAAAGATTAGCCGCCGATAATTCTGGCAGCCGTTTTTAAAATTATGACGGCGTATATTCTACATGATGGGAGGAAAAATGCCAGTTTTAGTTTGCGATGTTTTTCACAAGGGGGGGTGTGAACGAGAATACATCTGCTGCTGGTGAGGCGATATCTATTTCCGGTGCAGAATATGATTAGCTTTGTAAGAACTTGGTAACGTCGCGACCCCGGCAAAGGGATGCCGGGTTACATTCGAGACTTTGAGTTGTTTGTTACATCGCAGCCACGGCAAGGGGATGCCGGGTTACATGAGGGATTTCGGCTACTTGCTGAAAAATGTAACCCGGTGTCCCTTCACCGGGGAATCCGCAAATCTAACTCAATATCATGTAACTCAGTGTCCCTTCACCAAAGAACATATTGTAACCCGGCATCCCCTTGCCGGGGAAATGGGTTATAATGCTCAATCATGGTAAAATATCGCCGCAACAAACCAGTTTCAACCGATTCTATCTTCTTTCTCACGTTCAACACTTCCAATCGACAGAAACGTTTCAGTTCCCCGGTGTTACTTACAATTGCCAAACAGGAAATGCACCATGTATCCGATCAATTCGATATCAATTTCCGCGCGTGGGTTATACTCCCCGACCATTTACACTGGCTGATAAAACCCGGTGAATCAGACTATTCTAAAGTGATAGCTTTCTTTAAACGAGGAGTGAATATCGAGCTTAAAAAAAAGGGAATAATTGGCAGTGGCGTAAAAATTTGGCAGCCGCGATTTTGGGAGCATACGGTTAGAACTGATGATGACTTGAAAAACTGTCTTGAGTATATCCATTTCAATCCGGTAAAACATGGATATGTAAAATCACCGCATGAGTGGGAGTATTCCAGTTTTCATAAGTACGTTGAGAGAGGGATATATGAACAACACTGGGCGGATGGAGAAGCGATATCTATTTCCGGTGCAGAATATGATTAGCTTTGTAAGGTCTTGGCAACATCGCGACCCCGGCAAAGGGATGCCGGGTTACATTCGAGACTTTGAGCTGTTTGTTACATCGCGGCCACGGCAAGGGGATGCCGGGTTACATGAGGGACTTGGTAACATCGCGGCCACGGCAAAGGGATGCCGGGTTACATGAGGGATTTCGAACGCATGTTACCATCTTAGGATGTCTCCACACCACAAGTAAACACGACTTACCCACTACCGCCTTTAAGCCTGATATGATATACTTCAAGGGTTAGATTATATTCCATGTGCATTTAAGTAAGGCAGACAACGTAACTTTATGACCGCTGAGTTGTTTGATAATCGTCGTATCCTGTTTGCCGGCGGTGGGACGGGTGGACACATATTCCCCGGTCTTGCTGTTATCGACAAGCTGCGCCGCGATGTTGGCAATCTGCGATTCATGTGGATTGGAACGTCCGAGCGCATCGAATCTGAAATTGTCCCCGAGCATGATGTTCCTTTCAAACCAATCGACATTGACTATTTCCGCCGCGGATACACTCCCGCGGCAGTCATCAGCAATCTCAAGGTTTCCACGAATCTGATGACGTTTAAATCCGTTCGCCAGGCGAAGAGGATAATCCGTAATTTCAAACCGGATGTTGTGGTGGGACTCGGCAGTTTCGTAGCGGGCCCGGTGATTATCGCGGCGTCGATGTGCAGAATTCCATCCGTGCTGCTTGAGTTAAACGCAAAACCCGGACGAAGTACGCGATGGGCAGCGCCATCCGCTACACGAATCTGCCTTGCGGACGCGCATGCTGAACGTGAACTTCAACGGTTCAAGAAGAAAATTGTGGTTACCGGCTGCCCGATTCGCGAGGAAATTCTGCAAACTGACCGTGAAACGGGAATCCGCAAGATGGGCTTGGACCCTGCTTTGAAAACCATTCTGGTGCTTGGCGGTTCACAGGGCGCGCAGACGATTAATACAACTTTCCTCGCAGCGTGGGAACTTAATTCAAAACGCACACACAAACAAATCACGGGAACGCAGGTGGTTCACCAGTGGGGAAAGAAAGCGTTTTCCGCGGCTAAAAATCGGGTAAAAACAAGATCATTCGGAAAGACATATCACCTTTTCAGTTTTATAAATCAAATGTCGGACGCCCTTGCTGCGGCGGATATTGTGATTTCACGAGCTGGCGCGAATATAATCGCCGAGATAACCGCGGTTGGAGTTCCGGCGATTCTAATCCCGTTCCCGCACGCGGCGGATCAGCATCAGTACCATAATGCGCAGGCATTGAAAATCAATGAAGCGGCGGAGATGATTGAAGAGAAGCACATGTCGATGGATTATGTCCTCCGTGAAATATACGGCATAATCAACGATCCGAAAAAGCGGAATAAGATGCGTGAGGCATCGAAGAAATTAGGCAAGCCAAACGCGACCAGCGATTTCATATCAGTGATCGCCGACGCCGGTGGATTTGTTGGAAAGAAAAAATGAGCGCTTTAACCTACGGCATGTTAGTACCAATCCCGCCTGAGCATATCGACCAGGTTTTTCTTTATATCGCGATGTATCTATCCGCGCTGGTTAATCCCGCAGGTTTGCTTTTCGCAAATAATTTCATGTTTCTCTTTTTAAGTTTCATCGTTTTCACAATATGCCTCGTTACAATCGTAATTAACTCCAACCAGGAGGACAGTTCGACACAAATCACGCTGGCATGCATCCCCGTACTGGACATAATCCCGATGATTCGCATCGCCGGCTGGCCTGTGGGAACCCTTGTTTTCCTGATTATTTTCCTCATGGCGCTCCCGATTAACTATTTCTACATCGAACACTCGGAAAAATTCACGGATATCTATTATGATATCTACATCATCGCGACACTGTTTTTCATCGTCAACTGGGGCATGTTGTGGTGCCATATTTCATACGCTATCGGGAAACACAAGTTCCTCGGCGTGTTCATGATGATTCCGTTTGTTAATGTTCTCACGCTGTTTTATCTTGCATTTGGCAAGGGAAGGCGTCGGAGGATGTTTTACCGTAACCCCGACGATGAGGCAAGCAGACGGTATCGAGCCAATCTCCCAAGATTGAGGTAGAGACGATAGAATTGAGGAAAATACATCAAAACCTTTTTTATCCACGTTTGTCTAAAGAGTGTATAATTAAAGAAAAGCGTTTGGGTATTTCAAAATGAATCATTTCATCTGCACATTTATTCCAACAATTTTAAATCCAACAATGTACTATGGCGAAGGGAAAATGCCGCCTCTGTATTCTGACAATATAGATGAGATTATTCATTTCAGTATAGTCCTCATTCTGACACTTTTTTTATTCCTTGGGCCCGCAATCCGGTCATTTCAGCACGCGCACAAAACTGGAAAACGCAGTTTTATGGTCACAGGATTAATTCCCATTTTTAACATTTACTATCTTATGAGAGAGAATGCCGCGCCCAAGTGGACGACAGCTATCTATTCCATCATTTATGGAACTATGGGTTCGGTGATAATCTTTGCTTTTTTCTATGATTTCAATAAAGTTTATAAGATTCTCATAAAGACCCATTATGAATTCAGTATAATTCCAGTGGTGTTTTTTTCCGGTATAATTCTGATTGCACACATTTTCATTTTAGTTGACTGTGTGTTTTACGGAATCAGCAGGAAGAAGATAAAACCCGCAATCATCGGAGTATTCCCGGTTTTAAATGTTCTTTATAATTCCGGAAAAGACAGAATTAAAGAGAAGTTTATATTCATCGCCACACTTGTTCAGGGAATCGCACTATTATGCATAATCCTAATCGAATTATTAACTTATCTACTGAAATTACCTTTCGATCTTTTTCCCTTTTTCATGGTTGATTTATATTGGTTAACCTTCCCTCGTTTTTGCATATTATGTGTTTTGATTTATCCAGCAGTAATCTCCATTCAACATGCACTAAAGACTCGAAAATATGAATTTGCGATTACAGGATTGATTCCAGTACTCAATATTTATATTCTTCAGAGAGAAAAAGCCGCAGCCCAGTGGATAATTTCGTTGTATTCAATCATCTATGGAATACTGATTTCATTTCTAATGTATTTTTTACTTATTGATCATACAATATTGTGGACACGTCCATTTAATAGACTTACAGACGATTCGATTAATTCACTGATGATTATCGTTTTCTTAATTCTGATTACTTATGTTTTCGTTGCAGTAAATTGTCTGATTCATGCAGTCAGGGAAAAAGAGATAAAGTACGCAATTATCGGGATAGTGCCGGTTGTGAACATAATATTAAATGCCAGAAAAAGCAGAATACTAGAGAAGCAACTATTTGTTCCCGCATTGGCAAAAGGAATCACGTTTATAACCTTTTTCATTATGCTGTTTGATTTAATGCACTTGTAGAATGTATTCAGGTAACACGTCATGACCGGGTTACAGTGTAATAGGCTTTTTCAACAAGCGCTTTTGCGGGAATCACACAACCACGTCGCTTATCATGCGGAGGGGGAACATGAGCCAGTAGAGAATCCACAGCATCATGATATAAAAGCCGGCGGGAATACACCACAGGAGGAATCTGACGGATTTTTTCGATGTCGATTGCTTCCATGTGGATGTCAACCAGAAATACACAACAAGCGCGATGAACAGCACTATCAAAAGCCCCTGCCATGCATACAGGATTTCTGTCAGCTCGTACGCGCTTTGTGAACCCTTTGGTAGTTCTCCTCCGGCGCCGAGCCGTGATGTTATAACGTGGAAATTGCGATGCGGAAACCATATTCCGCAAACCATGAACAGGATAAAACTGACCGCATAGAGAGCGGTATCGCCAAAAGCGGGACCGAGAGGGATATTTTTATGCCCATCATTTTTTACGGACATTATCACCTGCGATTCTGCCAACGTTTTTTGATGTATCATTCATATCGCGGGTGACGCTTCCAAGTATGCCGTTGATAAATTTGCTGGCTTTTGGCCCGGAGAATTTTTTCGCGAGCATAACCGCCTCGTTGATTACTACCGGAGGGTCAGCCTCGAGTCCTGACAGCCCAAACAGCAGCTCAAAAATCGCCATCCTGAGAATTGACAAATCAGCCTTTGCGATACGGTTAAGTTTCCAGCCCCTGGCATATTCCTCAATAATGCCATCCAGCGCGTTTTTTTCACGTGCGACTCCTCTTATCATCCCACTGTAAAAGCCCCATTCATCACTCGGAATTTCTTCTTCCTCAATGCTCTTCTGCAGGGCCTGTTCTGAATCGTGCTCCCCTACCTCAATCTGGAAAAGAAGGGAGAAGATCATTTCTCGTTGTTTTCGTCTGCTGGTCAATGTGTTTCCTGTAAGTTTGCTGTTTTAATGCCCCGGGAAAGGGATCCCGGGTTACAATTCAATTTCGTTTTCCCGGTTAATGAGGAGGCTGTCTCAAAACTCATTGATCGGCTATAATAAAG
>CBDURE010000040.1:0-26273 GCA_965369605.1 uncultured bacterium | reverse complement strand
CCGCTCGCGGGGGGATTAAGGGGGGGATGGAATATAAAAACAACCTTTTTCAACAAGCCCTTTCGCGGGAATGACGATTTGCTTTTCCCTGTGCGAGCATCTTCTTTGATGCGATTAACATGTAACCCGGTGTCCCTTCACCGGGGTCTTTTCTACTATACCGCCCTTAATAAAGCTGCACTATCTGCAAACTATCATGATAATCGTTTATATAAGCGTACCCATCCGCGACATCCAGGCTCCACGCGTAGAACGGAGTGTCTATTTCATCAACAACAAACGCGTCCTCGACCGGATCGATATCAACAATCGTCAACCCGCCTTTCGTGCAATCCGCAAGGTACGCTATCCCGTCCAGGACTTTAACTCCGAATCCGCACGGTGAACTGACCTGATTTACAACAAAAGCATCTTCAGGAACAGAAACATCGATTATCTGAAGGCCGTTCGCTTCGTTCGCAACATAGCAGTAATCGCCAACAACGTCGATAGCATAGACCGACTCGAAATCGCCGAAACTGACATGCCTAACTTCATGCGCCTCTTCCGGCGGATCGACATCGACAATATGAACTCCAAACGCATTCGTCCCGATATACGCGTACCCGTTCGACACTCGCACATGTGCCTGGTGATGCATCGTATAGACAGAACCCTCAATATATGCCGTCAGCGGATTTGAAATATCAATTATTTTCAATTCCTGGCCATGGCCCCAATTTGCGACGAAAACGTAATCAAGCCAGCCGTCAATTCCGCGAGCCTGTCCGAGAGTGTCCAGCGTTAATGCGACAAACGCCGATTCCGGCGTTGAAATATCAATGATATCAAGCCCATCTTCCCAGTTAACCACATATGCGTAGCCGTCTTTTACAAAGACCTTCATAGGATTATCCTGCGGGATTGAATTAACCAGAAATGCCGATTCCGGTGTTGAGATATCGATTATATGCAGTTGATCTCCCGGATTAAGCGGGTCATTCTGGGTAACGTATGCGTAATCCCCATAAATAAACGTTTCACGGTTAACCCCAAGCCCGGGCACATGATGCACTGTTACGGGATCCAGAATCGTGTATGTCCCCTCGTAATAAACGGCATCACTGGATAAGGTTGTTTTCGCCTGTACAAGGTAATTGATATCTCCGGATATCCCATCATCGTTGTCAATAGTGCAGGTGAAAATATATTGTCTGTATTCAGGATTGTGATAATTCGGGCCGATGCGACTGTATGAAAGATCTTTCACGCCGTCAAAGAGCGCTGGGATTTCAATTTTAATTCTCGTTGCGGTCCTGCCGGGCCAGCTTAGAACAGTAACCTCAAGTTTTGATTGGGCGCCGATATCCGCTGATAAAGCCTCAATCCAGACACCATCAATTCCCGCCGGTTCCAGGCAGTTATCGGTGATTGCCTCCGGAGGGTCGGGGAAGTTGGTCGAGACATCCACGATAAGTAAAAACGACAGCGGACCCGCGAAGCCGTCAATGTCCATCTCCCACGTTTTGGTTTCCTCTGTTACACCCTCGGATGCCCACACCCGATTTGTTGTGTCCTTGAAATACGAAATAAACGGATTGATATTGCCGTCATAATACGGATGATCGAAAATGTTAGTGTAGCCATCATGATTTTGAAGTACTGAGTTGTTGGCAGTTGCGCCAAATCCGGTGTAATCCATGCTCACGCCCGGATTCGCCGGCAGCACCGCGATAACTCGCGCATCGTACGCGTCAATCCCGCTTCCGGGAAACGGATGCGCCAGTTTTATATCGGCAGTAAACGGCGGCCCGAAATCATACGATTCAATAGTCAACACGTTGTAGTAGTTCGTAAGCGGCAGATGATAACTCGCATTTCTAATCGAAGGTTCTATTGTGAATGTTTTGTTATCGGGGTCAATCACCGCATCATAGACAGCCATCACATTGTGATTCCCGCTTTCCATGACAAATGAAACAGGCACGTTATCAATCACCGGTTCAACAGGTGATTTGCCTTTCGAGCATGCGGTTATTGTAGTGGCGAGCAAGACGCCAATAAACAGAGCTAACAAAATATTTGTAAGTTTCATTTTTATTTATCTCCAATAAACTTGGATAGACAAGGGGCTTAAGCCCCTTGCCTTGCTAATCTTAATAAACTACCAAAGGTCGATTATTCGAAGTCCGCCTGCATTAGCGGCAATATATGCGTAATTATCCTGAATAGTGAAATTAGTGAAATATTCAAAATCCTCGATTGTATGAACAACATGCGATTCGCCCAGCGGTTCAACATCAATAATAGCTAAATCATAATTATACGAAGAAGCATAAACATATCCATTTGATGCGAACACGTTATATACAGAATAAATATCTGGATCAATATATTGAATAACATTTGCATTCTCAGGATCGTGGATATCGACTACTGCAATACCATTGTCATAGCATGAAACAAAAGCCAATTCTCCATCTATATCAAAACTGCCACTCCCGCCAGGTATATCAACATTTATTACATGTTGCACATATCCAGGCACTGAAACATCAAATATATGCATCCCATAACTTTGAACGTAAGCATAATTGCCGAAAACTTGAATATCCTTGACCCATCCGTTTCCATAAACTGTGTTAAATAGAAAACCGGTTTCTGGCGGGTCAACATCCATAATAAAAAAATCATAGTCAGTGTTGTTCCATGCATAAGCCAAACCATCTGCAACAAAGACTCCATCAATTAAATTATAATGGGAGGGAACTTCGATTGTATTAACTATAAATGCAGATTCTGGAATTGATATGTCATAAATCACCAAACCAGTGGAAAGAATGGGGAGATAAAGGTAGTCTCCCTCCACATATAAATGAAGGCTTTCACCAGCAAAAATATCAAATGTATTAATGATATGTGTGTCTTCTGCAGGATCGCAATCCATTATTTGCATTTCTGAACTAAACACGTATGCATAACCATCCGAAACAGAAACTGTATTGGCATCGCCACATGTATGATAAGTGCTTACTGTATAGGCTGATGTTGGCGTCTCAACATCTATTATATTGAATCCATAATCACGATTCGCCATATAGGCATTATTACCGGACAAACATAACCCCATGTTGCTGCCTTCTGCAGAAACCTGATGAACAACATCAGCATCTTCAGGAATTGAAATATCGACTATATACAATCCCTTAGATAAACATGCAACAAAAGCGTAATCGCCGGAAACAACAACACCTTTTGGATGCAGGTAACCGTAATACAATTCAACAGTTTTCACAATCTGTGCGTCTGCTATTGGATTGATGTCAATTATCGTCAAACCGCCATCAACTCCACGATTTGTTACATAAGCATAATCACCTGCTACCGTAATACTGAAAGATTCACCAGGTGTTTCAATTGTTTTTACAATTGCTGCTGATTCCGGGGGATTAATATTAACAATATCCAATCCGGCATTGCCAACTGTGACAAACGCATAATCACCTGATACATAAACATCTATGGCGCGATCAGATGTGGGAATAGTATTAACAACGTATGATAAATCAAATGGGTCTATATCAATAATCTCAAGTCCCTCTGAATAAGATGCCAGGTATGCATAACCATCGACAACGTGAACATTTTGCGGATAACCTGTTGAGTCAACTGATTTTACAATATACGCTGTTTCCGGCTGGCTTATATCGATAATCTCAAGCGAGTAATTATCAGCTACAAACGCACGGCCATCAATAACCTGAATACCATACGATCTTCCAGGCATTTCCACTTTTTTAACCCATGCAGGATTAGCTGAGTCAGAAACATCGACAATGTGTACGCCATTTATTCCTCCCGCGACATAGGCGTAATTATCATCAACCCAAATATCATACGAACTTAAATTTAATTGATCAGGTGTTATTTCGATTGGATTAAATTCTATTTCATCAATGCTCGCAATACATTCTTTGAAAACATGGTTTCCGATGTTTATATCCCATGCAGCGAGCAATAGATTATAATCACCAAGCGGGGCGCCAAGATCATTTGATATTGTTCCGGTGAATATGTATTCATGCGGATTTGGTCCGGGTTCAGAATAGAAAAGCTCGATCGCGCCATTGAACAAATCTGGCGATTCGACCTTGCACTTTATTTCGGAATGTCCCTGCCAGTCGAGGAAAGTCGCTGTTACTGTCGCGTTTCCGCCATCTGTGGTTAGTCCCTCCCCAATTTCAATCTGCATCTGAACAGGTTCGAGAGCGCTATCTGTAACTGGTTGTGGCGGTTGTGGGTAATTAGTCGAGACGTCAACAACAAACTTGAATTCAAATGAACCGCCGAATCCGTTTATATCCATCTGCCATCTTTTTGTTTCCTCCACTGGATTAATCGATGACCACTGCCGGTACGCCTGCTCCTTGAAATACGCAATAAAAGGATTCGCATTCCCGGCAATTGTCCCCCCAAGGGCATCATACATTTTGGTGTAGCCATCTGGTTCGAGGATAATTGCGTTGTTGGCGTTGACGTTGAAAACTGGGTAGTTGCAACTAACCCCGGGATTAGCAGGTAGGATCGCAATCACACGAGGGTCGAAGCCATCAATTCCGCTTCCCGGAAGTGGATGTGTTATTTTAATATCCGCCCAGAAGTTGGGAGTCCAGCCGTAGTTAGTAATTTGCAGTACGTTGGGATATAACTGTGTTAGTGGATAGTGATATTCAGCAGTGCGATTTGCTGGTTCCACTGTGAATGTTTTAGCGTTGGGGTCAATCACCGCGTTGTAAACAGCGAGCGCACTTCGATTATCAGATTCTGTGCCGAAGGAAATTGGCACATTATCAATCACCGGCTCGACAGGAGATTTGCCTTTCGAGCATGCGGTTATTGTCGTGGCGAGTAAAATGCCAATAAACAGAGCTAATAGAATTTTTGCAGGTTTCATTGTTATTTATCTCCAATGTAATTGGATACTTTTTATTTATTCACTAATACTACCAAAGGTCAATTATTCGCAGACCGCCGCTATTATCGGCAATGTATGCATAACCGTCGGAAATGCAAACATCATTGGCACTTGATGGTGTGTCAATTGACTCAACAATATATGCGGATTCAACTGGATCTATGTCGATTATCTGCAGGCCGGATTCGCTGTCCGCAACATAGGCGTATCCACCGGAAACGTAGATTCCCATTGCTGCGCCAGGGGTATCGACAGTTTTGGCAAGATTGGCTAAGTCAGGTGGATCGATATCGATAATGTACAAGCCTGAATTCGGCGCTGCTGCATAGGCATATCCATAAGAAACATAAACGCCACGTGTTCCACCGCTTATGCCGATATGCTTCACGGTATCTACTGATGTTGGTATGTCGATGTCCAGTATAGTCAGTCCGTTAACAGATGCCAAATATGTATAACCGTCAGAGACGCAAACATCAAATGAATCATTTACATCATAGAGAGACCAAAATAAATAAGCTGATTCCGGTGGGTCAATGTCGCATATATACATACCGGGTCCCGTATTTGTAGTGGTGACATAAGCATAACCATCAGAAAGAAATACATTATTGGAATAACCAGGCAGTATTTCAACTGTATTCAAGATATACGCTGATTCCGGCGGATTAATATTTAGAATGCATAAGCCTTTATCTTTATTAAATGTATAAGCATAATCACCGGAAACGTCAATTCCGCGAGTCCGATTATGAAAATTGCCCAGTTTGACTGAATTCATAAGATACGCCATTTCTGGATGTTCTATGTTGATTATTCGCAAGCCGAAGTCATAATCCGATACATACGCGTATCCGTTGGAAACGCAAACATTATTAGGAGAGTTAATGCTTTCGATTGATCCTGTAATGTATGCAAATTCAGGTGGATTAATATTTATAATCTGCGTATTTTCACCATTTGCAATATACGCATAATCACCGGATACAGAAACATTCCGCGCAGTACCTGAAGTTTCGACTGAATTTACAATAAATGCTGATTCCGGTGGGTCAATGTCGATTATCTGCAAACCATCAAAATTATTCACTACATATGCATAACTTCCAGAAACATCAACTTCATAAGCAAATCCTGGTGTGACAAGTGAATTTATGATCGATGCGGATTCTGGCGGGTCGACGTCGATTATACGCAGAACTCCGTTCCAATCTCCTGCATACGCGTAACCTCCTGAAACAGCAACAGTTAACACCCAGTCTGGTATATCAATATCATTCACGATATATGCTGTTTCAGGCGGGTTAATATTATAAATCTGAAATCCGCCAAAATATTCTCCTACATAGGCATAATTGCCGGAAACACAAATGTCACAGCATGCACCTCGAGTCTTAATAAAGTTGACGATATGCGCTGACTGTGGTGGCTCGATGTCAATTATTTCAAATCCATCGCTACCACAATTCATGTATGCATATCCATTGGAAACATAAACATTGGTTGTATTGCCAGATAAGTCAACTGAGTTCACGATTTGTGCTGATTCTGGCGGATCAATGTCTATTATCGCCAAACCTCCTTCATAAAGTGCTACATACGCGTAACCTTCGGAAACATATACATCATATGCTTGATATGCATATACCGGAATGTCAACCGTTGTTACCCATACGGGAGAAAGAGGATCCGATATATTGAATATATGAAGGCCAGTCGCTGATGTAATCATATATAAGTAATTCCCATCAATAAAATTATTCTCATGAAGGATATTTAAATATCCCGGAGTGACATCAACAAGATTGAAAGGGTTTTCCTCCTTGACATGAACGGTTGTTTCTTTGTATATGGAAATCGATGATGCCTGATCTGTTGATGCAACAAGCAGGGAATGAAATCCCTCATAAGCATGCAGATCATTTGAAATGGTACCGGAAAAAATGTATTCATTGGGATTTGGTCCCGGTTCCGAATAGGTTAAATCAACTACACCATTGAAAATGTCCGGCGACTCAACCTGAACAACGCAGCCATCATGCCCCTGCCAATCCAGCACAGTAACATTAATTTCCGCGCTTCCGCCATCGGGAGTGAGTCCTTCATCAAATTCGATTTCAAACCTGACCGGTTCATGCGCGTTGTCAGTACCGGGTTGTGGCGGGTTTGGATAATTGGTTGATACATTTACAGCAAGTGCAAACGACATCGGACCGCCGAATCCGCTAAAATCCATATACCATCGCAGAGTTTCTTCAGTCTCACCTGACGATGACCAGACCCGATTCGGCTGGTCTTTGAAGTATGCAATAAATGGATTTGCGTTGCCTGGAATTGACGGTGCAATCCAGTCACAAAGTTTCGTGTAGCCATCCGGTTCAGTGATAATGGAATTATTTGCGTTTATGTTGAGTGAGGGATAATTGAAACTAACCCCGGGATTAGCAGGTAGGATCGCAATCACACGAGGGTCGAAGCCATCAATTCCGCTTCCCGGAAGTGGATGTGTTATTTTAATATCCGCCCAGAAGTTGGGAGTCCAGCCGTAGTTAGTAATTTGCAGTACGTTGGGATATAACTGTGTTAGTGGATAGTGATATTCAGCAGTGCGATTTGCTGGTTCCACTGTGAATGTTTTCTTTATGGGGTCAATCACCGCGTTGTAAACTGCGAGTACGCTGCGGCTTTTGGATTCTGTGCCGAAGGAAATTGGCACATTATCAATCACCGGCTCAACAGGAGATTTGCCTTTCGAGCACGCGGTTGATGAAATCGCGAGTAATATCGCAAATAGAAGGAAAGCGAAAATCCTGGTCGTTATCATTTTAAGAGACCTCTCTTGAAACCATCTCGGCGGGTTTGAAATAACATACTAATTTTATAACTATTAACGGGTTTCGGCAAGGGGGTTTCTCCTTCGACTCGCTTCGCTCGCTCAGGATAATCAAGATGTGAGTTTTGAATTCCAGCGTATCATGAAAGGGAGTACGGCACCGATGATTCGGACACGACTTTTTTTCATGTCAACCTCAATCGGGGCATAGCGGGTGTTTTCGGGGATAAGGCGGACTCTTGTATCGGATAATCTCAGTACAGTTTTCAGCGTGACTTCATCATCGATATAAACGGCCATGACCCGGCCCCTGCCGCCGATTTGTGTGTCCTCGGGGTCGATCAGGACCAGGTCATTTTCACTGATACCGATATCTATCATGCTGTCGCCGCACACTTTTAAAAAGAAACATCTTGAATGCTTGACCTCTTTTTTAAGGATTGGGATTTCATCCTCAGCGAGATCGTGGGCGTCCTCGAAGTTCAATACAGGCGTTCCGGCTGGGATTTTACCAACAACGGGCAGCATCATGGTTTCAGATGTTTCTTTCGCCATTCCCATCTCGGTAAGAAAACGGTTCAGGTTGTCTTTCGCTTTGATTAGTTCCTCGAATTCACCGCTAGAGGATGGAATTTTTCTTTTTTTCCCAAGGCGAATTTTGTCGATTTCATGTGATGGTATTTCAAGCGCAGCCGCGAATCTGAGGAGCTGGTTGAGAGACAGGGTTTTGGAATCAGTTTCCACAGCGCTGATGTAGGCCTTTGTGACGTCCAGTTCGAATGCCAGTTCGCTTTGAGTCCAGTTTTTCGATTTGCGAAATCTTCTTATGAGGTCTCCAGTTTCCATAGCAACATATAGTATACCACAGATTACCTGAGGTTGACAAGGGGAAGGGGTTAGCAGGTTAGTAAGTTAGCAGGTTAGTAAGTTAGTAGGTTAGCAGGTTAGCAGGTTAGTAGGTTAAATTAAATAATTGCCGGGTGCTGCCCACACATCACGTCTTTTTGTGATATGTGGGTGAAATGCGTAACTCTGCAGCATGTCACCCATAAAGCCGGGTGCCGCCCACACATCACGTCTTTTTGTGATATGTGGGTGAAATGCGTAACTCTGCGTATGTGTATAGAGAAGCACCATGCTAAAGCATGGTGTTATGTAAGGATAATGCTAAATCTGGATGGTAGAAAGGAAATGCAGAAGCATGGAGTGTTGGAGTAATTAAGCCGTTTGAAAAAAAAATCCTGATATTTCAAATCTGCCTCTTGACAGGATAGGTTTACCAAAGTAAACTAGTGGTATACTTTTGAACGGTTGAAATTCACTTAAAAGGTGGAAACAATGATTACAAGTGGAGTTGCGGTTAAGTGTCCGGTATGCAGGGGATTGGGAATAGCTCGTAAAAAAGACATTGCAGCGTTATTAAGTAAACCTCATGAGATTATTTGTCCGTCGTGCCAGTCGTACCATACGAATTCCATCTGCACAGCGTGGATTCCGATTGGAAAAGGCAGTGCCGGCCAGGATTGGCTTTTTGATTCTGAAAATGCGTGTTACGAGTTGATAAAAATCCTGTCAGCCCTGGAAACGATAGGGTTAATGCGTGAAATGAAGGCGGTGTGAAGGGAAAAACATGCAGTAAATATACACTTTGGTAGAAACGAAACAAAAGCATTAAAGGGGAAAGTAAATGAGTGGCAAAATTTTGGATGATTCCGAAGCGGAACTGTTTGAAACCATTAAGCAGGATTATCTTAACAATAACGACCTCGACCAGAAATCGCTGGCTGATAAATACAAAATCGAATATGGAAAATTGCTTTCAGTTTCAAGGCATGAAAAATGGAAACAGGAAAGAGACGACAAAATAAAACAAGAAAGAGAAAACCTGGAAATAAAAAAGGTTGTTAATGGAGGGAGTAAAGTAGTTGAATCAGAAACTCCACAGGCTTCTAATTCAAACAGTAGTGAAAAAGGGGGGAATTCTTTTTCACATTCACAGTCTGAACGCACAATAGAAAGCGAAATGGAATCATTGAGGAGCAATGCGTTTGAGCTTGCCACCAGCGCGGCGGAATCGCTTGCTTCAAAGGAGGACTGGAATCCGAAGGATTTCGATTTGCTTGTAGGCACGTTTGCCAAAGTCGTGGGTGTCCAGATGAAAATGGAGGGGAACGAGGATGGGATTGATCGGTTGTTCAGCGAGTTAACCGACACGGAGGTATTCCGTACACCATCAGCGAAATCCGAGGAGGGCGCTGATGAATCCTGACAAGCGAAATCTATTCAGGAGATTATTAACGGACGTAAACCTGTGCGCCGATCATCTCATCCGTGTTCCCCTTATGAATTACCAGCGACCAATCGCGGATGCGTTAACCCGTCGGATTCTGCGTGGCGACAGTGGCATCATGACTGTCGAGATGCCGCGCCAGAGCGGTAAAAATCAGGTGTCCGCGACATGTGAATTATTCCTGCTTCTGCAGCATTATTTGAAAGGGGGGAATCTGATTAAAACCGCACCCACATTTCAACCGCAGCTGACAATCTCTCGAAACAGATTGACAGGTTTGCTTGATCGCTGCCTGATTACCAGAAAGCGGTGGAAATCGAAGGATGGCAACACAATCACATTGGGAAAAGCGAAAGAGATTTTTCTGTCCGCGCAGCCCGGCGCTAACGTAGTCGGCGCGACGGCTGATATCGCGCTGTTTGTCGATGAGGGGCAGGAGATGGACGTTGAGAAATTCGAGCGTGATTTCAGTCCGATGCGCGCGTGGAAAAATACATCGACTGTGGTATTTGGAGTACGGTGGAACGGTGAATCGTTTCTGGAAAGGCTTATTGAAACGAATCTGGAACTTGAGAAAAAGGATGGCGTCAAGCGCCATTTCAGGGTTGAACCTGAGCAGGTGATGGAGGTCAATCCGGATTATCAGAAGCATTTCGAGCGTGAGAGAGCGAGACTCGGGGAGGATCACGTTCTCTTTCGAACGCAGTATCTTCTTGAAAGCGTGTCGGCGATGGGGAATATGTTTACGCCGGCGCAGATTGTGTCGATGCAGGGCGATTTCCCGCGACTTGATTCACCGCGCGAGGGCAATACATATTTCATCGGAATTGATGTGGGCGGTGAATCTGTTGGCGATGAGTCGCATGACGAGACAATCATGGTTGTGTGCGAAAAATCGCGCGACAGGTCAAACGACCAAATTCGGCTTGTAAATTGCTATCGCTGGCAGGGAGCCAACTGGGAAACGCTTCATCGTGAGCTTTTGGTTTTACTGGATTTATGGCGTCCGCAGTCTGCAACAGTCGATGGGCGCGGGATCGGAAACGCCTGTGCCATGTGGATTAATGAGCATTACAGGCGGGGCAATGTCGAGATTTACCAGGCGACATCCTCAAGTGTTTCCAGTGACGGTTACCATCTGATGAGTTTTGTTAATCTGAATCGTTTGAAGATATTTCGCGATGGCGACAAACCGGCATCGGATGGGCTTGTCTCAAACGCTGAAATAATCGGGCAATTCGCAAACGCGAGGCGTGAACTTGTTTCAGGCGGACTGATGCGATTTTTTGTGCCTGAAAGATTTGGGCATGACGATATCCTGAAAGCGACAGCGTACGCGGTAAGGGCATCGAGAAATTCAGAAGGAACATATGAAAATATTATTTTAAAGGCGGTGATTGAGAATTGAAAAATTCCGCTCCGGTATTAATACAACTTGCGGATATCCTGGCAGAAAGCCTTGGTTATGTACGCAAGGACACAATTCCACTGATGATGAGTGGAAATCACATTTTAGGTTCACCGATTGTGCCATGGGCTGAGAATCGCACACCACCGGAGGAACTTCGCGCGCTCGCAAGGCGGTGCGAGACATTAAGGGCCGTTATCAGCATTATCAAGGAAAGCGTGGCGTCGGTGCCATTCAGGCTTGGCTTGAAGGAGAATTCGGCATCAGGAAACAAGGCGCTTGAGCGTGCGGCATTAATCCTGTCTGACCCGAATGAACAGAAGGAATCACTTCGGGATTTAATCCGCAGGCTCATGGAGGATTTACTCATTCTTGATTCCGGCGCTTTTGAAATTAGAAAAGCGTTCGATGGTTTGCCGAGATATATCAACTGGATTCCCGGTGACACAATCCGGCTTGCGATGCCTGAAACGGCGGGTACTGCTCCATCGCCGGCGTATTTCAAAGTGCACATGAACACGATCACGGCGGAATATGAGCAGGATGAACTGGTCTATTTCGCGCGCGACAAACAGCCGTCGGGGTATGGCCTTTCGCCGGTCGATGTTTTAAAGGATGCCTGTGAGGCGGTTATAAAGGGGCAGAGATACAACCGGGATTATTTTGACCACGGGACAATGATAGACGGCATCCTGAATCTGCCGGAACTTCACGATGAGGAACTGCGAAACTTTCGCGCATACTGGAACGCGATGATCAAGGGCAAGAAGCATGTATTCGCGATGACTAACGCGCGAAAAGCGAACTGGCTTCCATTGAGGCAGACTAACAAGGACATGGAATTTCATCAGCATCTGATGTGGCTGAGCCGTTTGATTTGCATGATTTACAGAATTTCGCCGCAGGAGATTGGAATCACAAACGATATCAACCGCGCGACTGCTGTTGTCATGGATAGAAACACGATAAGGCGATGCATTCGTCCGTGGCTTGGGCTGATAAAGGAACGCCTGAATGAGGAGATATTTCATAAAATTCATCCTGACATCGAACTGATCTGGCTAGGAATCGACAGGGAGGATGCTCTGACCGAGGCGCGGATATTCCAGATTGCGACAGGCGGCCAGGCGTGGATGGAGCCGGATGAGGTGCGTCGTGAATTGGGGTTGAAGGGTTAGAAGGTTAGAAAGTTAGTAAGTTAGCAGGTTAGTAAGTTAGTAGGTTAAAAGCAAAAACAATAACACCACGCTTTAGAGCGTGTCAGGAAAGCATAATGATATTTAAACATACTATTTTCATGATAGCTTTCGGGTGCCGCCCACACATCACGTCTTTTTGTGATTTGTGGGTGAAATGCGTAATTTCGCAACATGTCACCCATAAAGCCGAGACGGCTGTATGGGCGGCACCCAATGTTTGAAATCAGATTGGCGCCTTTCCCTACACACTCTTTAGCATGGTGCGGCATATAACATAAAAACAAAGGAGAAAACACGAATGAATAATTCAGACAAAAATGTTTTTAAGATTTTCACCGGCGCGATTGACGCATGGACAGTGAAGAAGGGCGAATCTGAAAAACAAAAACTCCGCGGCATCGCGAGCGGAACATCGCTGGATGCCGAGGGTGACCGCATGAGCGAAAGCGCTCTTAGGTCGATGGAGAAACAGATCGTTGGCCTGACTCTTCATAAGGATCACGTATTCAACGTGGACAACACAATCGGGCATTTTGTAAACGCGAAAGTATTGTCATCGCCTGATGGCGATGTTCGTGAACTGTGGGTTGAAGCGGAGCTTGAGCCGTTTGATGTCAACCCCGACGCCAAACGGATTTTCGAGAAAATCAAAAGCGGTACGCGATTGGGTTTCAGCGTCGCTGGAATCCTGAGGGAATGGGAGAGGATTGAGTCGAAGGATGGGAACGAAAGATTCCTGATAACCGATATCGAACTTCTCTCTGTCGATTTGGTGACTATCCCGGCGTACCGAGCATCCCAGGGCAGCCTTAGCGCTGTTCAGGAGGGGAAATCCGCTGGTTTGTCGAAGAGCGAGGTCTATGTCTGCAAGCAGATTGGCAATGTCATTCGCGAGATTGAATCTGAAAAAGTTGAGATTCAAAATGAAACGGATGAAATTGCGGATGTCGATTCAAGGCTCGCCGCGCTTGAGCGGAAACTCGAAGAGCTTGAGAAAGCGGTTATGAAAGGCGTTGACAAGAATAGCTCATCCGATGCTGGTTTGGCAAAACTGGCTGAACGTATCGAGCGTATTGAGTCCGCGGTAGTAGAGCCGCCTAAATCGAAAGGACTGATGGTTCTCCCCGATGGCGGCATTATGACTGAGGCGGATGATATCGAGGCGTTCGAGAAAAGCGGGGGTGGGTTTGCAGGTTAGTAAGTTAGTAGGTTAGCAAGTTAGCAGGTTAATAAGTTAGTAGGTTAGCAGGTTTGCAGAAATCGTAGCCCGGGAATCCATTTCCCGGGGAAATATAATACAAAACCAAAGGAGGTTTTTATGACTGAAACAATTAACGAATATGATGTTGAGGATATTGCACAGATGTCTGAGGAGGACGTTGAAAAGGGCGTTTGCGTGAAGCGATCATTTACGCTGTATCAGGGAGGGAAGTATCCGGGCGATACTCGTTACCTCAACGAATATCTGGAGAACGGTTTTTCACGAAAACGGTTCTGCGATATTAACAATCTTGATTTCGAGAAACTCGCGTTTTTCGCGATGCGGCCATCAGTCGCAAAATCAGGATTGAGTTCAAGCGAGGCTGAAAAGCTGATGCAGGATATGCTTATCCTCGGCGCGGCTGAACTCATCCTAAATGAATCGCCTGAACTTGGGCTATTGCCAGTGTTGCCAACGACCGGTAAAACTGTCCAGTGGCGCATGCGCGATGTTCTCCCGAAAGCGGACACAATCGAGACCAACACCGACATGGTGGACAACGATTCAACTTTCACGGAGAGTTCGAATAACATAGCGAAATTCTACAGCCAGGTTTCGATTGACAATATGGATATCGACGCCGCGCTGAGCCGCAATAATCTGTTGGCGGTCGAGCAGGCTGGTGCGATTCGCGCGATGGCTGCCGCGTTTTCAAATGACCTTTATCTCGGTGATCACATCACAAACGCGGATGAATTCGATGGCCTTGACATTCTGATTCCCGGTTCACAGGAAATCGCGATTGATGCAAACGGCGCGGAAATCAGCGCGAGTAATATCCACATGCTCGATGAGGCGATCGACCTGGTTCGAGGCGGTGAACCGACTGTAATGATAATGCGCAGGCGGGTTCGAAGGGCGTTGAATAAAATCCTTCGAAGCGATTTCGGCTGGTCAACAGTTTCGGAAAACGCCGCGTTCGGGCATCGCATCGGATTCTATGACGGCATCCCAATCAGGATTAACGACAACTATCCAGTCGATGAAACTCTCGGTACAGGCACGGACCTGACATCCATCTGGATTCTCAGGCTTGGACTTGACGGGCTGTTCCGCGCGAGTCTCGGCGGCGATGTCAAAACCTATTTCTGGCCATCACTCGAAAGTCGCGACGCGGTTAGATTCAGAATGATCATGCAGACGTGTCCAATCACGTGGACATCCCTCTGTTGCGCAAGGCTAAAGGGAATTGATGCTTAAGAGTTAGCAAGTTAGCAGGTTAGCAAGTTAGTAGGTTTGTAGGTTGATACACTGCTGTCCGGTTAAATAGAACGAAAACAGAAATAACGGAGAATGCTCCACGATGGTAGTAAAAAGGGGACTGTCCTAACTAGGTGAATAAACACAGTATAAATGAGGGTTTACAGTATAGTATATTGATGATGTCAGATTAGAAGCCTATGGGACTGTCCCCTTTTTACGGATAGAACGATTCGATGTTCACTTACGGTTCATGTCTTATAAATGCCAATAAGCTGGTATATTCACTGTTAATCAGCAACTCGGTATTAGGACTTTAACTTAACCGGACAGTAGTGAAGTTAGCAAGTTGAAGCCCGGCATGCCGTTATTGACAACATAAATTGATTCGACAGAGTTGTCAGGCATGCCGGGAAGCAAATTTAAAAAGGAGATAACATGAGTTTATATGCAAATGTAGGGGATGTTCGAACGAGGGGACTTCCTGAACCATTCCCGTCTGATGACGAGATCGGGGTCGCCCTCTATATTTCGAAGGAGATAATCGACAGATGGTGCAGGCAGGTTTTTATAAAACAGAATCCGGCTGATGTATGCATTGATGGCAACGGTGGCGACAGAATTGTTTTCTGTGTAAAACTCAGGGAGATATACTCGCTGACAATCGATAGTAATGCGATTCCGATGGACAGCGTCGTTCATTATCTCGACAGTTCCATTGGCGAGATCGGGTTGAAGGATGGCTATCGATTTAACCTCGGAAAGCAGAACGTGGTTTTATACTGCAGTATAGGATATGAACATGTGCCGCTGGCGATAGGTGAAGCGTCCGCCCATATTACCGCATTAATCCTGACAAAGCAGTTTTTTGCAGGCAAGCCGTTTGTAAATGAAAACAAGAGCGAAGCCCTTCTTGACTATTCAAAAACGTCATTCACCACCTCGGAAATCGAGGGATTCATCGAGCAGGACACATATCTGGTCGGGCTTTTGAAGCCGTATCGAATCAAAGGGGATGGTGTCTGATGCTGAAATTGTTCACGCAGTCAGCGAAGATTTTCAATCGTGTGTTCACTCCGGATAATGCGGGAGGGGAGACGGTTGATTTTATCGAAACGGAGAATGTCTGGCGTGTCAGGATAACACCAACGCGTGGAGAGTACGCTGAAAATGCGCCCGGACGGGAGTATCCCGAAAGAATCAGGCTTGTCGGTGAAATAGTAGATGGCCTGAAAAGATGCGACAGAATCGAATTCAACGATAAATACTGGGAATTGACAAGTTTGCTTAAAGTGGATGGCGTTGGAAGCATCCCCGATTATTTCAGGGCTGAAGCGATACTTGTCCCGGATATGGAGGTTTAAAGCATGACTGAAGTTATCCAGGCAATTTACGGCGCGCTTTCGAGCAACAGCGATTTACTCGAACTAGTGAGCGCGGATTGCATACGCCGCGGATGGCAGGAGCCTGTCAATCCGCCCAGCATACGCTTTTTTAACGCAGGGATGAAACCCGCTGGTGATGATTCCAATCGCCATGGGACAGTCGAGGAAAAATTCGTTATCGCGATACTCGCGGATGACGACCTGATAATCGAACAGATTGCAGTAGTGGTAATCGACGCAATGCAGGTCGAATCGCTGCAGAATGATTCGGTGATTTTCCATAATTGTTTTTTCGGCGGCGATGGCCGCGGGACTTTCTTCGACCCGCTTCGGAAGATACACAGGCGCGACATTTCGTTCACGCTGATTTATTCGATGTAGGGGAACCGCTTGTTGTTCGCTTGCAGCGCGTTAACACAATATTTCAATCAAGGTGAAACGATGACTCTTCAAAAGGCAATAGAGGAAATAAACAGAAACAAGGAATTGATAACAATATCTCCGGCGGTTGTCAGTGTTAAACGCCTTGGCGCGGCAAGCCCTGAATATGTGCAGATTGGGCCTGTAATCGATGGCGTTCATGTTGGCTTCAGCAGCGATGTCGAGCACTTTTGCGATGATGGCACAACCGGACCAATCGGCGCAGTGGTTTACGGCGAATCGGTAACATTACGATTCACACTGGCGCAGGCGGGGATATTCAATCTCGCGGCAGCGCTTAACTACAACGATGAGGATTATATCGAAATCACTCAACCGGTTGCTGATCCTCCCGCAGATGGCGTTGTAGTTTTTCAACCTGGTGGAAAGCGCGATGTTGAGGAGTATGAAATCAAAGTGCAAATCAGGATGGCATCGGGGAAGAAAATCAGGGAGTACATTTTTTTCAAAGCTGTGCCCGAACCTGATTTCGCGCATGCATACACACGCGATGAAAGAACTGTTTATGAATGCGAGTTCAGGCTGTTGATGGATAAATCGAAACAGGATGGCAAACAGTATTTTTCAGTCAGCGATTATTTCGACAGTGAACATGGTGAGATTGGTGGAAGTGATTATTGATAAATGCTTAATAAAGGAGGTGCTTGATGAACGCATTAGTGCAGGAAATATTGAAACTACGCGAGGATGTCGAGGAACTAAAACAACTAAAATCCACGGATGGCTCAATCTCAAGAAGTGGAAAAACCGGAAACCGTCTTGAGCACAAACTGGGGCGTTCGTTTTCGCAGTTGATTGGAGGCAGCCCCAGTCGCGCGATTCGACCCTGGTTGAACGCCCCCGGCTTGAAGCGAAATTTTGTCCAATGGCTTGGATTTGGTGAAATGGGATTCGCGTCCGGTTTGATAGGCGGGTTGTGGTCGGTGGGAGTAAGCGCTGTGATGCAGGGAATATCAAATCTGTTTAAAAGCAATCTCGCGCCGCTGCTTAAGGCGCATGATCCTGAAGCTGTTCATTCTGTTAACGCTGATATGCATACGCCGTATTATAAGCGGTCGTACGAAAGTGAATTGATACGAGGAAAAGGCGCAAGGGGAATGATGCGCGGAAATACGTTTTTTGACGGTTCGCTCGAACGGCAGATTAGAAGAGGGGTGGTTGGATTATGACACCAGTGCCACAAGTACCGGAATCACGATCAATAAAATTCTCATTCTCCGAATTATCGGAGTCATTCAGGATATTCGCATTAATAGAGGCGTTTTCGCCGGACTCCATGAAGGAACTTCACGACTCAACCGGAAAACCATTTTTCATCGCGATTCAGCGCGGCGGATGGGTTTCCAAAATTGCGATAACGATTCATCGTTCGCAGCAGTCAACTGACCTGCGAACAGCGTTGATAGCGGCATCTCAGAGCGGGGAGGAAATACTCGTTCGCGATTACGACAACGCGCAGATTTACAAAGCGCATCTTGTGTCAATTGATCCGATGCACAGAACGCGAATCAAATGGAACGATGAGTTTTTCAGATTCGAGTTGGCTGTTGTCGGTGAGGGAGTTTTCAATGTGGAGAATGAATCGCAGATAACGTGGCGAAACGAAAGCGGCGAACTGACACCGGAAAGGGGGTATCCGTACTGATGACTTTTACCCAGGATGCCATAAACGCCCTTGAACAAAGGCGAATCAGGCCTTACGCGGTTATCGAAACAAAATTATCGACTGAAATCCCATCTGATCCCTGGCACGAGATTACGTTCACGAATGGCCGATTCGTTCACGACTCGAATGAGTTTTCATCCGAACTGTCATTCAGGGCGATTGATCCTGACGGCGATGCGGTCGATCCGTTTCGTGAGGATGCCGGTTCATCGAATTATCTGAGAACAGGTTCGCTGATACGCCTTAAAATCGGGGTTAATTACCTGCACAACGGTTTGGAGGTTACAGAATACAGAATCGGTTTTCAGGGATATATAACGAAATTGAATCCCTTTGTTGATGCCGGATTCTGGGGGGTTGAGGTAACGGCGCATGACAGGCTGATAAGAGCGAGGGATGCGGTAGCGTCGATAAATAAATGCGCGGAGATAATTGAAGTTAACAATGAGCTTCTAACAACGCTTGATAACAAGGCCTATGAGAGCGTGAACGGATACTGGCTTTGCGATATGGTTGTGATACGACGGACTCTGAATGGTGAAACCCGGCAGGTTTCTCCTGAGGAGTTTCAAGTATTGGAGCACAATGGCGGTGTTGAGTTTTTCCAATCGCAGAATCCATCGGCGCAAATTCACGCTGACTACTACCGCTACGACGCCTCAAGTTTGCACGTTTCCGAAATAATCAAACTGGCGCTGGAATACGCATCGGATCAGGGTGGTACGGGCTTGGCATCCGGTGATTATGATCTGGCTGACACATCGCAGAATAATCCTGATGAATCTCAACGGCTTCCAATCGTGAGATTCTGCTGGGATGAAACTGAAGGTGGAGCGATTGAGATTTACAATCATCTTCTGAACGCAGGATTGATTCCTGAAAATCTGAAGTTCTATTACGATCCCGATGATGACAAATGGCGTCTTGAATTCATTTATCAGAAGGATGCAAACAATCCGCAGACACCTGGTTTTGAGCCTGATATCGAGGTTATTCGCTCGATGTCGTTTGATGATCCCGCCGATTCGGAGGAATTATATACGAGGGTCGCGGTTGTTGGGAAACTGCACGCGCCGAGGAATCTAGCGCGTGAGGGAACGATTAACGAATATGCGCTGCCGCCTCATCCAGGATGGACTGCTGAATTCAAGTCGCCATCGCTAATAGAGGGAGTGTCGAATTCCACTGGTAACATAATTGACGGCTCGTTGAATACGCAATTCATGTGGATTCTTGGAGATAAGGTCGGTGAGGACACTGCGGATGGCGCTATAACAGCGGGAACTGAGAATACCGCAATGCCTGAATTTGATCCTGATCATCCGTACAATGAAATCGCGACATCGTATGTTGACCTTGGCGCGATTGTGAAACCGTCTCGTGTGGCGGTTCATATCGGCTCTAACAGGTTTGGCAGCGACAGGAATCCGGGGCGTCCTCAGATGCTTGCAACGATCCAGGTCGCGAGTAACCTGGCTAATCCTGATGACATGGATGATCCGAATTGGGTTCCACTTTCAGACAGTGCGTTCAGGATATCCCTTGATGCGAACGAATTGATTGATTTGAACCGCGAGGATTTTCTAATTGAGCAGTTCAGATATATTCGCGTGAGATTTCATTTCGGGCTTTATTACAAGTGGAAACCGGAACGGCGTTTTATTGAATTTCCAATCAGGGAGATAACCGTATTCGAGGATGACCGAATCATCGGAACCGACAAGGTCAGCCTGTCTCGTTATCCCTCTATATATGCGCGATATCAGAAGAGGGGATACCGAACCTTAATTCATGAGGATTCATATCTCCAGACACAGGATGAGGTTGACAATCGCGCTAATGATTTGCTCGATGAACTTGTCCAAAATTATCTTGACAGAGAAACAACGCTTGCGTGGGATCCGCGTTACAGGCTTCATGCGCCATCCACAGTTGGAATCCTCACTGTTCATGGTTTGACAATTCTGGAAATTGATCCGCGATATGCGAATTCAACATCAAGACTTGTCAGCCGGATTGAATATGACCTTGACAACTACGTTGTGAAAATCTCAGGCACGGATTACTTTACGGAGGTGCAATAATGTCAGGGCGTAAAACACAAGCGCAAACACTGATAGAACTAATCGACAGGCGGATAAAAAGCGCGCTTGGGCGATTCGACAGCAGCACGCGTGTTTCAACGGGCACTAATAGAGGCATCAGCGGAACAAACCCAAAAACCGCTTTCGAGGATGTCAGTTTCATCACGCGTGATGACCATCGAGGCGGCGGCCACGGCGACCTTCCAAATTCAAGTCCGGCTTATGATTTGAATTGCGATTTCATTCCCGATGCCGATTGCTCGCGAAACATAGGATCAATCATTCGCGCGTGGAGAATTATATTCGCGCAAATCCTCTATTTAAAAGGGAAAAGCGGCTGGTTGAAACTGGATGTCGATTATTTTTACAACCACATCGCGTTTAAGGCTCATGGCAACAAGGTTTTCCTGCACGGCTACGGCAATCACCGCATAAAGGATAGGGACGGCAAATTGGTGTATCCGAATACAATATCCATTCAAATCGCGAGACCGCTTCCTTACACTTCTGATGCCGGTTATACGAGTATCAAGTCGTGGCGTGTTGATGCGTGGTATTCGCGTGTTGATATCGACAATGAGACGGGTGCGGGGTCGCGCAGGAGTTGCGCGGCAGAGGCGTCTCCGTCGAATCCCTGTGTTGAAGCGGAGATTGTGGATACTGGAAATCCGGATTGTGTTTATGTTCGGTTTCGAAATTATCTGCCGTATCCGGTGGTGGTTGGAGTCGCGGTTAGTTATTAAAAGTAAAATACAAAAAGGAGAGTTAAATGGAAAGATTATGGAAAAAACAGGCGTTGGCGATTTCAACGAACAGAAGCGCTTATCCGGCGATTGTGGGAAACTTCCAGCGGCAGTCATGCTGGGACTCAGCCGGCTACGCATATATCCTCACCGCCGAGGATGACGGTGTCGGCGGCACATTCAGAATCGCCGTTTACAGAAGTGTGAATGGCAACTTCGATTTAAGCGGCGGATTCGCATTCCAGGCGGATACGACTATCGCAAACGGATACAGCCACGATGAAATACCCGACCTTGCCGAGTTCTCGGCGCAGCTTAGAAATGACAGGATTTATATCGCGGCGAATTTCAGCGAAGCGCCGGGTATCGCATCAGGAGTGGTTTTGATTTCGTACGATATCAACGCGAAATTATTTACACGAATTGACCATCTCGAATCATGCAGCAATCCGGCAACGCCGGTGATTAACTCTGTGGATATCTCGCTGGCATCATGTCGCGCTAATGGGGATATCATCGCAAGCTGGCTTGAATACGACAGCGACAGCAATCCGACAGTTTTGCTTCGGCGATACCTGCGTGAAATGCTTCCTAAATTAAATTCTGATGGCGCAGGCGGAGTCGGGTTTATTGATGACAACGTAAATTTTGCTACGCTGAGTTACCCGTCCTTTCTGAACAATTTCGATGGCGACAGCGAATTGTGGGGAATTTTAAAACTGCAGGACCAAACGTTCAATGCGCAGTATTCACTTGCCAATCTGCCGCGTGGTCTTATTAGAGGGCAGTCCCAGTCGCCGAATGACATTAATCTTGGCGCGAGCAACGGACGGTCGTTTGGAAATTTCAAAGCTCTTTACAATGCGAAATACAATATCGAGACGTTTGCTCACTGGCGCAGGCTGGATGCGCCGAAAGCGGGATGGGAACTTGATTTCGGAGTGCGTGGCACGGAGGGAATCTACAAGACATTCCAGGTTGTTGAATTTGACTATTCAAATCTTGGAGTTACAAATGTGCTTCTTGATATTCCTGATGTCTATCCCGAGGTTCTGCTGATACTCGATGATCAGGGCGGAGTGTATGTTATGGGAAGTTATCCCGATCCGGGAAGCCGCCCGTTAACGGGGGCAGCGGGAGTCGGGCGTATCGACAACCCGTATTACAACATAGCGATGGCGTACTGGGCGCTTGATGATTTTGATGACCTTTCCGGCGCGAATTATGAAACGGTCTGGAACGGCCGGTCAACACAGACTCAGATGCGAAATCTAAACGCACCCGACATTTTTCCCGCCGGCGATTCATCGACAATACGATCATCCCGGCTGTTTATCTCGTGCGTAGATGCGCTGAATGACACAACCGGAAAGGCTGTTCTATACAGGGATTAGGAGGGATGCGGAATGAATCCGAGTTTTGTAGAGGAACTGTTTTTTAGAATCGAGGAGCGGTTAAATTCGCTTGGTAATGAACTTCACGAAATGCGTGTTGAGATCTCGCATATCAATGGGGAAATCAAGCGATGCGCGAAATGCCGTGTCGAGATGGAGAATGTCCGGCGGTATGTCTGGGTCGGGCGTGGAATCGTACTCGCTGTGTGGGGCTTCGTAGTTACTATTGTGAACGTGCTTATCGGCAAATGGATTAATGTAAATTAGGAATTTTACTAAAATAAAGGAGGCATTGCTTATGTCCGCATTGTCAAAGTTACTTAAGAAAATCATCCTGTGGCTTCTGGGGAATGGCCGTATCGAGTTCCTGCTGGAAGTCGCGAGGAGAGTTGTATCAAGGCTTGATAATCGTGATGACCTTGATTCAGAGAAAAAGCGCGCGGAGGCGAAGAAGGAGATTCGCGAGAAGCTAAAAGAGGTCGGCCGTAATTTCTCGAATCACATGATTAACCTTGCGATTGAGATGGCGCTGGTTGAATTTCGCGAGGAGATGGATTGAGACGATTCGCGTGAGATGGGGATGAATAGCGGCGGTATAGAGCAGAGGGTTACGGAGAAGCAGAGGGTTAAAACCCTCTGCTATTTTGTTGGCTGAAATTTATGCAAAGCAGCAGTAGTGCGATTATTCCTGGGAGCGCTGGATTCCATCCGGCGCAATGGCGCGAAAGCGCCAAACACCAAGGCGTGAACGCCTTAAAGCGCCGGATGGAATCCAGCGCTCCCAGGGTGACGTCTAGTAATATTTATTTCTTAATACACTTTTTGGATATTTCGTTTAATGCCTGGCGCATGTTCTCGGTGATTTCAATATTGGTGTCATCGAAGCAGAGTGCGATGTATGCCAGCGCTGATGCCGCGGATGCCGAATCATCGAATGCCTTTACAGTGTTCAGCGCGTTTTCGAATTCGCTGTTGTCGGCATAACTTTCAGCATCGATACAGGTGTTGTCAATCCGTTCAAGAATATCAAGCATAGTGTTGTCGCCGAGGTCAGTGATGCTAAAATCCTTTCGAATATCATCCATGATTAATTTGGACTGCTCCGCAATCTCATTCGCTTTTTCGAGGTTGCCCGTGTTTTTATAGCATGACGCGATTCGTGACAGGACAGATGATTTATCCAAAGATGGCTCCATTTGATTGCACACTTCAAATGCCTGATTCAGCGTTTCTATTGCCATGTCTTTTTCAAAGAAGATGAGCATTGAATTTGCGATAGATGTCAAAGCCCGCGACTTGAGAAAAGCGTCATCGATTTCATTTGCGATATCTACGGCTTTATTGTAACGGGTGGTATCGGCGAGTCTTTCAGCGACCAGCATAAGTAAAATCGCGCGCTCGCTTGAATCGTTCAGGTTACGCGCGACTGCAATGGACAAATCCCAAATAACGAAATCCTGATTAACCTCATCAATAATCTGTGCGGATTCGTTTTGCGTTTCAGAATTTGCAGGCGGTTCTTTGACGGTTTCGTTGTTGTTTACGCAACCGATGTTAAACGTCGCAAGGAGGAATAATGCGATGCTGGCGATAATGAATTTCATGATGTGTGTTTTATTCTTTGATGATAATTAATCATCTTCCAGAATGGTTGTAATCGAATCAATCGAGCGCTTGTAGAGTTTTTCGCCTTCTGAACGGATTTCATTTGAGCGATTCTCAATCTCGGACTGCTTGCCGTCATCGCCGATTCCGCTGACGTTAATCATGACATTTAGATGCGCGCACATGATGCCGTTCATAGCGTGAGAGATAGCGCTGCCTGTATCGGATAGCGCATTATTAGTGCCTTTCGTGATCAGGTTTTCGAGAAGTTTCATCGCCTCAAGAGATTTTTCCATTACAGACAACGGGCTTTGGGTCGCGATCAACGTTGCATTCTGGCGTTCCTTTTTACGGGTAGCTTTTTCCTCATCGGTTTTCTTTGGAAGTTTGCCTGCCGCCATAATTAGATCGAAAGCGTCGGAGTCAGCTTTGATAGCGTAGAAAAGATCCTCTTTTAGAGTTTCGAATTTCTCAACCATCGACATCAATTCGCCTTCATGCGGCTTGAATTTCTTCTTGCCGAAAGTAAGTCGGCAGACCATAGCGCCCAGGCTTGCCGCGATTGATCCGCTCAGCGCGGCGCATGATCCGCCGCCGGGAGCTGGAGCATCGGATGCAAGAACAGCCAGAAACGGGTACGGGCTTTTCAGAGGATCGTTTTTCATCAGGTCGAGTTTCTTCTCGATTATCTGCTCGTTCTCATCGAAATTGGCGATTTTAAAAGAATCCACAAAAGCCTCGTTGATGGCCTTTTGAGGAATGAGTCCTACAATTTCGCTTTCCTTTATTTCATAGCCCAACAGGTGAGTCATGCGGGATATTTTCTCGAACGTTTTCCACAGGCCTGTTACGCGGTAATCGGTCATGTTCATCGAGACCTGCGACAGTTTACGGTCGGTAAGGGCGAATCCAAGCCCCTTGACTTCAGGGAATCCGCCGCTTCGCGAGCGAACTGTTTTCGCAACCACTTTAGCGACTTTGGTTTTATCTGTGTCGATATTCACATTGAACGCGATAAGGAAAAACCGCGCGCCGATAGCCATGCAGCCTGCGGTCGGATGAATTTCATTGGGCCCGTAATCCGGAACGTGGTTTGGGCTTTTGCCGATTTTATCGCGAAGGCCCTCGAATTGCCCCTCACGGACTTTCGCCAGATTCTGCCTGTCATCGCGAGTAGCGGCCGCTTCATATAAGTACACGGGAATTCCCAATTCCTCGCCGACTCTCGCGCCAAGCATGTTTGCAAGTTCAATGCAATCCTCGGTGGTCGCGCCATCCAGAGGGATGAACGGGCAGACATCGCAGGCGCCCATTCTCGGATGCGCTCCCTCGTGTTTTGTCAGATCTATTAATTCACTTGCGCGTTTTATCACACGGAAAGCGGCCTCGACAGCAGCGTCATAATCAGCGATGAATGTTATTACCGAGCGGTTGTGATCGGCGTCGTGCTCCTCTTCAAGAAGATTCGCGCCCGGAACAGTTTCAATCTGCGAAAGAACATCCTCGATTACCTCTATACGTCTGCCTTCTGATATATTCGGTACACATTCAATGAGCTTTTTCATTGCGAGCTCCAGGTTGGGAATTGGGTATTTACTTAATATTTAGAACACAAGAGTTTATCGAACGAGGTTGATGAAATCAAGTTAAATCGTGGCTGCGGAGTTTGTAGGGCGTTGAAAAATAACTTTGGGCGCAAACCGTAGGGGCGAACAGGGGGTTCTGCGTGTATTTATTACTCAATTTATTGGCGAACACAAGGATAGCCCCGACAAATAGTGGTTTTTAACAACCTCGAAAAGGGCGGTTG
>CBDURE010000039.1:0-26358 GCA_965369605.1 uncultured bacterium | reverse complement strand
GTGCCTTTTTCAGCATCGAATTCAAGAGTGCCAGCGTAGAGAATCCCTGACGGATTTTCTTTAACATCACCCTCTGCCAGCGAACTAAAATCCGCGCGGGGGATGTCGATGCCTGGAGGTATTTCAGTAACTGGTGATGAGTCGTTGTTTGTTGGCCCTGAGCTAAAATCGTTTTCAGCAGGAACAACCGGACTGTTAGCTCCGCCGGATGAACATCCGACAATGAGCCATCCTGATAAGATTACGATAAACAAAGAAGTTAAATAACGCATGATAAACAATGCCTCCTTGGATTAAGGGAGGGATGGATATTAGTATGAATATTACACGAATGGCTTTTCGCAAGCCTTCGATTCACAGTTTCAATTATACATTATTTATATGAAATAAGGAGTATGATTTGAAAAAATAGTTGCAATGGAAATATTGATGCCTTTGAAAAAGGATATAAATGGCAACCCGCACCTCGGCAAAAATAAAATATCTCTTTTCAGTCGTATCAATCTTTTAATACATACCAATTAGACCGATAGAGTATTTATGAATTGTGAGAAAAAAGCAGGGATGTTTTTTTTTAACAATTTTTGGAAAGTGAAATATCATCTGGTTTTCAATGATATTAAATGTGTAATGAGTATTATCAATTCGAATTGGTTATCATGCAATTCGAGAGTGTAATTTGATGCGACTATCGCGATAGTTGAATCAGCTCTCGGAAAAATAAACCAAACCGCAACGGTGAGCAAAGCTAAATGACGCTACCCACAGTAATAGGACTTGCAGGTTCAACTCTCACACTGGTTGTAATCGTATGGGGTGGATTTTTCATGGAAAAGGAAATCCTGCATCCGCCATTTCTATACAGAGCTTTGTTTATCAGCTGGATTTCAGGTTTTGCATTGTTCAGCTGGGCGAAATACACACAGAAATTACATGTCAAAGTAAGCATAGGTGCTGTGATGCATGAGCTCGACCAGGTTGTTGTTGAGGTGCCTGATGTCTCAGATGAGGAACTTGCCCGTGTTCTTGGTCCTGTGAAAAAAGCAGAGAAATCCCCAAAGCCGGAGGTTGAAATGCGTGATGATGAGGAACTAAAGATGGAATTGGAAGGCAAGGATGAATAGGGGACGAAGTATATAGATGACAGGGAATGATGAAATAAAAATTAAACTTGTGCAGTCAACCACAGGATGCACAATAGAGGAGGCTGAACTCGCGTGGGGTGCGTCTGATGGCGATGAACAGAAAGCCATCCATCTGGTTGACATGATTCGCCCCAAATACCTTGCCATTAAAGTGCATTTTAGCGGAAGCGGAATGAAATCGATTGAGGGGCTTGTGATTATTATTCTTGAGGATGGCGCGGAGGAACCTCTTTACACGTCATGCGTGGTCGTAAATTACTCCGAAGAGCCTCTTCAGGTAGATGCAAACGCGAATGTATTCTACTGGCAGCAGCTGATTACAGCATCCAAAGGCGAACAGAGCCGTTTTAATATTGAAAATTCAATCGAACTTCAGGAATATTTAAAAGATGAGATAATTCCTGAACCCTACTACACGATAATGAAAGCCACTCGTGAACTCAAGGATGTTGATTCGAGTGACCAATCAGAAAACGCCAAAAAGAAAAAAACGGAAGAATTAGAGCAAATAATTGTCGGTTCGGTTTCCGACTTTATTGAATCGAACCTTGCACAGCCTTTGAAAGTCGAGGTTGGGACTGAATTATTCAATGAACACATGTTTAAGGATATTTCCAATGTGCTCGGCATTATCACTCACGACAACGACGACGAAGAAGATACTGATGAGCCAACAGAAGATGCGAAAGAAAGAAAACCTATCGTTGTGCAACTCAAGGGCAAGCCTGTTCTGGATATCGCTGAGGGTATGCTCACGAAGGATTTGAGATTGAAAGATAAAATCGCCGTGGACATTATTGATCGTTCTCATCTCGCGGAAAATGTGGGAAGGCTTCTCGGTTTGAAAAGCCAGGGGCACTGGTTGCATGCATGGGGCGTTATTGCTAATGTTGAAGAAATGTCGGACAACAGAAAGCGCATTACAGTTGAGATCGCCAGGAACGTGTTTGTCCAATCAGTGTCGATGAACAATATCAAAGTTAAGTGCAATCGGAAATATCCCGGCGGTAAAAGACAAGAGTACATCCTTGAATCCTCATCATCAATTCCCGGTTATTTCATGGTCGCGGGGATGGTTCTTTTCTTCAGCCTCCTTGTGAAAATATTCATGGTTATGGCGAATAGCTAACCCCTTATTATTGCCATTCAAATTGCATTCTGTTAATATGTTTTAAAACTGCCGGATTTTGTTTTCCGGTGGATTTATCATTCGTTTGATATGTCATCAGGAGGTTTATAATGATGATTTTTAAACCAGTCTGTTTGATTTCTGTTTTGTTCCTGCTTGCAATATTTCTATTAAGTTGCGGTGGCAAGAGTACGCCGGTTGACCCGCCAAATGGGACACCGGACCCGCTTCCGAATGACCCGCCTGTCGCGCAACTTACTTATAATCCGGTGCTGAGAACATTCGCGCAAGGTGATCAGGTGATGTTTGATGGCTCATCTTCAATTGACCCCGATGATAACATCGTAACCTACGAATGGGATTTCAATTACAACGATGCTGATTTCACCGTGGATGCTGTTGGGCCATCATTGAATTACTCTCTGCCATCATTCGGTTCAGTTATCGCCGCGTTGAGAGTAACCGATGCCGGCGACACTCCCCTTTCTGATATCACAAGAACTCGCCTGAATGTAACGCCTTCCGGTGTGATATCTGATATTACTAACGGAAACGTGGAGGATTTCATGCTGCGGCGCGCGGTTGAAAGCGGCGGTGATTTCTACGCCCTTTACACCGGATCCGTGTCAGGGCAGCTGGGAGCTTATGTCCAGCGCAGTTCGGATGACGGCTCGACATGGGGGGAACCGGTTATAATCTCCGATAACGCTGATGATCTCGCTCCCTGGGGAGTATGGATGGATTCAGCGCCGTTCGGTATTGTTGTCGGATGGATGGCTGCCAGTGGCGAGATTAAGTTTTCCAGCGGGGAACCGTCAGGAACAAACTCCATTGCTTTCGCAGCACCGTCAGTGCTTGGCGTAACGGGAGTGGTATATAACAAGGGTTTCGTGCCCGAACCTCCGGTTGTATATTCAGTCGCATGTTCTCCCGATGGCGCCTACGCTTACGTGCTGTACATGACAACCGCTTCCTATTCACTCTACATGTACTGTATAAACCTGGATAATGGCGCAGTTGTGAATTCCACTGATGTACTGATTAAATCAGATTCAGCTATCCGTTTTGTCCTGTCAGGAGCAGGGCTTGGCGCAGGTCCGCAGGGAAGAGCATATGTTGCCTACATCTGGAAATCACTCGGATATGACAACGCTGATATGATCGAACTATATTACCTGGATCCCCCATCGTTTGATTTGCAGGGTCCTGTGCGAGTTGACAACGGCCTTGATGGTTTTATCTATGATCACGACCCATATATTGTGGTTAACGGCTCAAATGAACCCATTGTATATTTCAGAACCACCGGTCTTTACAATGGCGGGAAGGATGTCGCTCTATGTTTCAGCGATGGCGACCCTCCTGTTTTCGCTCCCACGATAAGGGGAAACAACAACCTTGGTGATGATCCGCTTGCCGCGCAGAATTCACCATCAGCCGTGTTTGATACTGATAGTGGCAATCTGTGGCTCGCGTTTGAGGACTTCCGCGATGTCAAGAGTGTTTCAGAGATATACCTTGCGATGTTCGATGATCAGCAATCGACAATACTGCCGGATTTCAACATCTCAAATGATCCAGCGCTGATTTATAGTGATATCAACCCACAGATATGCTTCAAGGAAGGGGACAATCCCTCAATTGTGGTTATTTGGGAAAGAAACGGTACGGATATTGTCGCATATCATGCGTCATATTGATGTAGTTACCATTTACAACGCAACCTGGAATAGGCTTGCTTGTAAAGATAGACTTGAAAGATAGATTGGTGCAGGAGAAACAATGGCAGAGGGTTTAAACCCTCTGCTATTTTTTTCGAACTATGCAAAACGCAGTGCTTTTCAATCGTTGCTTCTGCTTTAGCCTAATGTTAAAACTTGGTGTTATTGAATCTGTTTAGAATAATAACTGATAAATACTGACAGATGAATCTAAAAATTTCAGAATAAGGGGTTGCATTTCATTTTCTGCTTGTGGTAAAATTCACAATGTAAGGAAGCATAAATTTGAAGCCAGTGGTCCCTCTTATAGGCACCTCCATTTTGGGGGTGCTGCTTCTTTGTGAAGGAGTTCACTTACTTTAATTCTCGATATTGAATATTGGCATTTGGACAGCCATATTCCAAATGATTGACTTAACCCATCGCAATATGAATTCAACCCGGATGAAAATTCCAGCTGCGTTGAAAGGATAATATTATTAGACTATTAATTTCATAGGGTGCATGGTGAGCGAAAATTTGATAGAATCAAATATGATTGAATCCAGACTGGGTGAACATCTGAGGGAGCGTAAAACTCATCCATCAACCCGGAGAATGCGTGTTATGAATATCGATGTGCAGATAAGAGATAATGTTTCAATTATCCGTCCGCAGAGTGATATCGACAGTTTCAATGTATCGTTTTTAAAAGAGAAACTTCGCGCTCAGGTTGATGTCGGGTGTTTCAACATTATTATGGACCTTGAAAAGGTCAGATTCATGGATTCAGCAGCGTTGGGGATTCTTGTCAGTGGATTGAAAACATGCATGCAGAATGCGGGTTCGCTGGGGATAATCAATCCATCGAATAATGTCAGCAACCTTTTTAAGATTACTCACCTGGATTCTGTCTTCAGGATTTTTCAAGATGAGGAAGATGCAATAAAAAGCCTGCAGAAGAACATCTCGAACAATTGATGTCGATGGTAATGTACCGTTTTATTCGCTTAATAGTCCCTTTGATTGCAACGTGTGTTTTGATTTCATGCGCCGGTGAAACCAACAGCGATTCACACGCAGCAAAGCCAGGCACATCCGTTTCGGATTCCCATTCGATAACGGAACCCGAAAACCACGATTCCACCGCGGCTAAAAATAATCTTAAGCGGCTTGAGAATGAACACAAAGAGAATCCCATTGATTACACTGTTGCATTCCAGCTTATTCAGGAATATGAAAATCAGGGAATGATTGATGATGCAATCAATGTTCTTGAGGAATATATCGCTGGTGATGATTTGCTGATTGCTGAACGAGCGCGCCTCGACCATGCCTTGCTTCTTGCAGCATATAAAGACGATGAGAAGGACAAAGCCTACGAGGACCTTTTGGATATCGCTGAAAGCGGTTCTGAAATTCTATCCTCCGAGGCATATTTTCAGCTTGGCAACATGATAGCGGTGGAAGGTTATAATCCGCCGGATGGTGACAAAAAGGAACTGGCGAAACTGTATTACAGGAAAGCGTCCGAACTTGAGCCTGCCAACGCTTTGCTTTATCGAAGGCTTGCTGATTTGATGTATTCTGATGGTGAAATTGATGAAGCGCGTGAATATCTGGCAATTTTCCTTGTTGTCTATCCTGATGATTTGCTCAGCTGGCTCGATTTGGCGGACTGGTCGGTTGAGTCTGATGATGTTGAAAAAGCCAGAAAATACTACAAACGCGTGGCGGAATGCGATATTGTGGAATTCAGCGATAGAGCAAAAAAGGCTTTGATGAAACTGGAATAAATATTTACTCGAATGTTTTTTCTTTACCAAAGGTTCTCTCGGGGATATAATGTAGCGTTTTAGAAAACTTGTCGGGGTGTAGCGCAGCCCGGTTTAGCGCGCCTGCTTTGGGAGCAGGAGGTCGTCAGTTCGAATCTGACCACCCCGATATTGATATTCCGTTTTTCGATTGTGTGTCAGTTCCGGATTCTGCCATCCGGAAATTAGTTGTATTTGCCATTCCATGAAAGAGGTCTGAAATGCCTGAATTTGACCTTAATGAAGCTCTAAAAAAATGCGTGAATAATGGCGCAACTGACCTTCACGTCCGTGTGAAAGAATTCCCTATATTCAGGCTGCATGGCCGGTTGATTCGAGACACAACTTATCCCATGTTCAGTTCGGAAAACACTAAAGAACAGGGTATGAGCTTTCTTACCGATTACCATAAGAATATCCTCGAGGAAAATGGCGACGTTGACCTTGCTTACGCAATTGAGGGATATGGCCGTTTCAGGGTGAACGTATATTACGAACGTGACAGTATTAGTATTGCTTTCAGGCATATTCCAGAGGAGATTCCCAATATTGACAAACTTGGCATCCCGTGGGTGTCAAAAGAACTTAGCATGAAACCGCGTGGCCTGGTTCTTGTTACAGGCCCTACCGGTTCAGGTAAATCAACAACTCTTGCCTCAATGATTAAATACATTAACGAGAACAAGGATGTCAACATCATTACCGTTGAGGACCCGATTGAATACAAGCATGACAATATAAAAGCGATAATCTGCCAGCGCGAGGTTGGCTCTGATACTGTTTCATTCCAAAGGGCATTAAGAAGCGCGCTTAGACAGGACCCCGATGTCATCCTTCTTGGCGAGATGCGCGACCTTGAAACCATTTCAACATCGCTAACCGCCGCCGAAACCGGACACCTTGTTTTCGCCACGCTGCATACGCAGAGCGCCGCAACGAGTATTGACCGTATGATAGACGTTTTCCCGCCGGCTCAACAGGCGCAGATACGGCTTCAGCTTTCAAACGTTATCCAGGGAATTCTTTCTCAGGCGCTTCTCCCCAGAACCGCGCAGGCTGGGGGCGGTCGAGTTGTTGCTGTTGAATGTCTTGTCGCAACTCATGGTGTAAGAAACATGATTCGTGAAGCGAAAACCCATCAGATTGCAACCGCTCTGGAAGCCGGTGTCAAACAGGGAATGCAAACTCTCGATATGGCGTTGAAGGATCTTGTCAAGAGGGAACAGATAAGCATGGACACCGCTCTCAACGTCTGCCAAAGTCCTGATGACTTCCGCGCATTGCTCAGCAATCAGTAATTCCATGATGTAAACGTGATCTTTCAGGAACGGCTATTTAGGCCGATCAAGCAGAATTTCGCGTTCGTATTTCCTCAGGTTCTTGTCCTGAAAGTATGTTGCGACGAGGTATTCCGACTGCCCGAGGTGAGCGGCAGCTGAACTGCTGAAAACATATATCATGACTCGATTTGTATCGAGATACTGCTTTGTGAAATACTCCATCAATCCAACAAGTTCCTGTTTGTTGACATCCTTTTTTACAGCGACAACACGATAAACATCATATTTATCCGGATTGTCGCCCGGTATGATTGTGCTAAGATCATCAATGTTCAATGGCGTGGTTTTACCGCATCCGGTGATGGAAACGCAAAACACAAGTCCGCTCACAATGATTAATGCTGCTATCATCACAATGGAGATGTTGTTTCTGTTTGAGAAAATCATTTCATTAACTCCATTACGGCAATTGATGTAATAGGCACATGAAATTCCTTTTCACTTTCCGCGGGATTTGATTCTCTTGGTATCACGAACCACAGCATCTCCGCGCCGAATGATGACAGTCCGTAGAAGCGGATGCCATCGGGGAGAACCTCGCCTGTAACGAGTTTAACAGTAACCGGTCTGTTTAGATATTCATCAAGCATTTTCTTCTCCAGTGATATGAAATGAACCAGGCGCTACATGCTGATTGGCGCATCAATACCCAACAAGCCAAGCCCTTTTGAAAGAACGGATTTCGTGCAATGAACCAACGCGGTTCTGGTTGCCTTTGTACTCTCATTGTTTTCCTGCATAACCGGACAGCGGTGATAGAAATCGCTGAAGGTTTGCGCAAGTTCATAAATATAAGTCGCGAGCGGTAGAGGTTTAACCTCCTGAGCGCATCGCTCGATTATCGATGGAAATTCAGCCAGTTTCTTTGCCAGTTCCATCTCAGGTTCGCTGATTTCTTCCAGGCAGATTTTATCATGTTTCAATTCGCCGACTTTTTCAAGTATATTACATGCTCTCGCGTGGGCATATTGAATATATGGCGCGGTACGGCCCTCATAATCCAGCGCCTCATCCCAGTCGAAAACCATGTTCTTGTCGGAATCGATTTTCACCATATTGTATTTCAACGCGCCGAAAGCCACTGTTGCGGCTGTGCTGCGCCAGACATTCTCACCAGCGTCCGGTTTTTTCACTCGAACGATTTTTTTCGCCAGGTTTATCATCTCTTTGCGCAGGTCGGTATAATGCACTACGTTGCCCAGACGGCTCGACATCTTGCCCTCGGGAAGCGCAACCTGGCCGTACGCCAAATGATGGCATTTCTTTGCCTGCTCAAATCCCATCAATTCAAGAATCTTAAAAAGCTGCTGGAAATAGAAACTCTGCCCGACATCGACAAGGTAAATCGACCGGTCAATAGCGAATTCCTCGAATTTCTTTTTGGCAAGCGCAAGGTCTTTTGTGGCGTACAGCGATGTGCCGTCGCTTTTCAGGATAATGCAGTTACGATATTTTTCCTTCTCAAGCCCAAGTTTCTCATCGATTTTAACAATTACAGCGCCTGCATCCTTCACGGCTATTTCCCGCTCAAGAAGGTCCTGCACTATTTCCTTGCCTGGTCCCTCGACATCGCTTTCATGGAAAATAACATCGAAATTGCATCCCAATTCGTTATAGATAGTATTGAAATGCGCGAGGCTCCAGTCACGTGTCATTTTCCACAGCTCGACAATCTCCGGCTCCTGATTTTCCCAGTCATGGTAGAGGTCGATGACTTCATCAATGTAGCCCCATATTGGATTTGTCTCATCGAACTGGCTAATCGAGTCCTTGATTGCCTGAACGTCAGTAACAGACATCCTTCCATTGTGGAGCATATTCTTCATCGTTTCCCGGATGTATAACAGCGTCCTTGCCATGTTTTCGGAAAGGATTTTTTTCTCAAGGTCGTTAGTCAGAAGAATATTATTCTCACGCATGTACTCGAGAGTTTTCTGGGCGATTATCTGTTCAGCACTATTTGATGGTTGTGTGAAGAATGTTCTAAGCCATTCGGTTGCGCCATTACGCATCTTCTCGGAAATCTTGTATTTGTTCTCAGCGAAAGCGTACACCTCGCCAAGCCATCGTCCGCGCCCGGATGGCGGTTCCATCCCCTTGTAAAATCGCTTGTATCCCCAAAGGCACTTGATTACATGTGTTCCGATATCACCGAAATAATTCGCTGAGATTGTTTCATATCCCGCGAATCGAAGGATGTTGACAAGGCTGATTCCAAGGCAGATATTTCTTAAATGTCCGACATGCATATCCTTATGCGTGTTGGGCTGGGAAAATTCGACCATGACTTTTTCGTCTCTATCCGGGCCTTTCCCAAACAAATCGCCTTTGGAAATTATTTCTGAAATTACTTTTTTAACCGCCGATTGGGGAACGAAATGGAAATTTATAAATCCCTTTTCAAGTTCAATCTTTTCCAGCCCCTCAATTGATGATGCTTTTTCCTTTATCGATTCAAAAATTTCCTGCGAAACCTTTTCCCTGTCGAATGATTCATCGCGAGTCTTAAGTTCGTTGAGTAGTTGAAATAAAAAACTGCATGCTATCCCCCATGCGCCCTTGAAGGGAATCGACCTGAACGTTATCTCAGGTTCGGGATAGTTTTTCTCAGCAATTACGCTTTCTATAATTTTTTCTAGTTCGTTTTCCATATCGTTGTCTTGAAAAACTATACACACAAAAACACACGACTCGACAAACTAAAAATATCAAGATCGCGCTCTTTCAATCCTTACACAAATTTTATCGATGAATAATAGAACTAATCCAATTGAAACTCAAGATTTCCTGCATTTACATCGCTTTTTTTTGTTAATTATCCGAACGAATTACATTCGGATAAAGCAAAAATTGAACATTTCAGTTGATTGTATTAATAAGGAAATGAAGATAAGCGATTTTAAAAATCGGTCTAAAAAAGGCGCGAGATGGCACAGCCTTTCATCGGTGATTGTCATTACGACCTACTGCCTGCTATTTTTCAGTGGCGTTCTATATATTTCCGCGATCAGCGGACAGGTTACACAGGTTGTTGAGGGGGAGAGTACGGAGCATCACGACAGGTTCGCCAGGCTGGCGGCAAGCAATGTTGAAAAACTTGTGAGCGAAAACCAGCAATCCACCGATCAATTCAAGGGGTCGATTGATCATTTCTCAACAGTCAATCAGATTGGTGATTACCTGAAAGAAGCGTATACATCCGATGGTGGAGAAGTGTTTATCTTCGATGAGAACGGGAAATCGCTTTATTCCTCTGAAGGCAGCGCTTTAGAAATATCTCAACTCGCAAACAGCGGATTCGATGATTGGGTACTGGAACTCAGGATGTTGTCTGCGGGAAAAAAATATCCTGATTCCGCGAAAAGGAACTTCAACGCAAGCATCGGAAACAGGAGGATATCCATCGCCCCAATTGGTGATTCGGGCATGTATACAGGATTAATATTAAGCAATCAGCAAATTATGAAAAAAGCGTCCAGGTTGGAAATGAGCCTGACTGTGACGTTAATCTTAACCTTTTGTGCGCTGCTCGTTCTTTTCGTGCTTCTTCTTCGTTTGATATTGAGCCCATTGAGAATTCTCGCTCATGCTGTCCAGCGCATAGGAAAAGGGGAACTCGATACTCGCGTGGTGATTCATTCATCAACTGAGATTGGAATGCTTGGCAAAGCATTTAACAGCATGGCGCAGGATTTGTCGAGTAATTATCTGGAGATTGAAAACTACTCGCACAGGCTTGCATTGATGAACCAGGATGCTCGCAGGACAATGGATATTCTTGCCAGGCGAAACAAGGAACTCGCACTGATTAATATGATCTCTTATGGGAATGGCAAGAATTTCACTTTCCAGGAAAACCTTGACTTTATTATGGAAAAGATTGAGCAGGATTATTCCACTGTATTTGTGGGTATCTTTCTCAGGAATGAAAATGAAAAAGGTTGGTTTTGTTCGAAATTATCATGCGATAGTCGAGAGAATTGTGAGATACATTCGAAGTTCAATGATTACCTGAATCGGATTTGTAATGACTACAGGTTGTTCATTGTGTCAGGCAGGAGATTTGATACTTGTTTTGCCGCTGCCAGGAAACCTGAAGAACTGTTATTCATCCCGTTCATGCTAAGCGGTGATTCAAAAGCGGTTCTCGTGATAGGCGGACATCAAATCGGATGGATGTCATCTCGGGAACGCTTATTCATGAAAAATCTTGTCAGGCATGCCGGCATTATTCTTCACAACGCTCATCTATTTGAGGTTAGCCTTAAGCGAAGCAACATCCTGGAGAAAATCAATTCCATCGGCCAAACAATAATCGGTGAATTAGATCTGAAAAAACTGATACCGAGTGTTTTGCGAGAGCTGAAAAGCCTGCTGCATGTAAATCGTGTGATGCTTGTTTACTCCGATGAACAGGGCGCCATGTATATCAATTACGCGCTCAATGAAGAATGGGAAATCAAGTCATTCAGCAGGCTCGAACAGGATCTCTGGGCGCAAAAGGTGCTTGAAACCAATGAATCTCTCCTGGTGCAGGACAGCGGAAAAACTGAGGACTGGGTTTGGGATGTCTATGGTGAGGATTACAAATCGTTCTACGGGATTCCTTTGACAGGCCGTGAAAGGCCGGGACTTCTGGCGCTTTACAAGCATCATCAGGATTTCTTCTCTACGGAGGATATCCGATTCATCAATATGTTTGCGAATTATCTCTCCAGCGCGCTTGCGAACGCAAGATTGTTCAGTGAAATTAACGAGCGTGAAAGAACGCGTACTGAGCAGCTTGAGGTGGCGAAGAAATTCCAATCAGACCGTATTCCCTACAATTTCGAACAGGGGAAACTTGAATTTGAGTGTTCGCTTGTTCCAGCGATGGAGCTCGCGGGAGATTTCTTCGATGTTTTCTCGCTTGGGCCGAAATCAGTCGGTGTTGTGATTGGCGATGTCGCGACGAAGGGCATTCCCGCGTCGCTCATGACTTTCTCAATTTTAAGCATGTTCCGAAACGCGGCGAAATCCCTTACGCCACCGAACAAGGTCATGGCGCTTGTCAATCAGGGACTGAGCGTCCAGATTAAGGAACAGAGCTGGTTCGCTACCGCTTTCTATGCTCGCATCCATACAGATGACCTTACAATGACTTATGCGAAAGCAGGGCATGTTCTTCCTGTTTTATATCGTGAATCCACTGGCGAGTGTATTACTATCGATGTTGATGGCATTCCTCTTGGCGTTTTACCGGATGGAATGTTCCAGACCGGACAGATGAAATTGGAAGAGGGCGACCGCCTGATTCTCTATACTGATGGTGTAACGGAAACGCGTGTTAACAAAACCGAGATGTTTGGCCTTGACAGGCTGATAGATGTGATCAAAAACAATGGTTTGAGATCCATCGCAGAACTGAAGGATAATATTTTCAACGAGCTTGAGGCGATAGGTGATGCACGTTACATGCGTGATGATATTCTCGTGGCGGTTCTTGGAATCAAGACAAACCCCTGGATTATCAGAATAATTAACTATGACGAATCATCTGATTTCATTGAAGAGATAATGAATCGTACTCAGCAGCATAAAATGTCAAGAAACGAAATCTATGCCGTCCGGTTGTCCCTGAACGAAACGATTGCTAACGCGCATAAACACGGCAACCATGGTGACTCTGACATGGACATCAAGGTTTCATATCTCATTACTGATGGTAGTTTCAGCATGATTGTCAGGGATGAGGGAATTGGTTTCGATCACGAGGCATTGCCTGACCCGACTGTTGAAGAGAACCTCCTTTTACCTCATGGCCGTGGCGTTTTCCTTATGAGGTCGATGATGGATGATGTTGAATTTAATGATGTGGGTAATTCAATTAAAGTCACGAAGAACTTTCAGAATGAAGAAGCTGTTGATGAATCTGAAATGGAAATGGCTGTTTCCGTTTAACACTTACTCGAATTTAAAATAAACAAGGCGCCTCGATTGAGGCGCCTTTTATTTTACTTACGCCGGAATGAATTACCTGACCAGATTTACAGCTTCAGCCATTAGCGCGTCCTGAGTTGTGATTACTCTGGAGTTTGCCTGGAATCCACGCTGCGACACAATCATGTTTGTAAATTCGGTTGAAAGGTCAACATTGGACTGCTCAAGCGCGCCCGGTATTATTCCACCTGCGCCGCCTTGAAGAGCTACTGAAATGATCGGCAATCCGGAGTTGGCAGTCGCGTTAAACGCGTTATTGCCCGCGCGTTCCAGCCCTTCCGGATTATTGAAATTGGCGAGTGCGATTTGAGCCATCGCACGAACCTGCCCGTTGGAAAAACTGCCATACAAAATCCCGTTTCCGTTTGGGCCAAAAGCCACGGTTTGAAGAATTCCCGTTGAGTATCCATCCTGATATTCAGCGCGCGTGGTCGTGTCGGAGCCAAACTGTGTTATGCCATCCAGTGTGTTACCCAAACCATTAAAGATGAGATCCAGGCTAATTGATTGAGAGCCGGCGGGTGAAAAAGTGATTGGTTCTGACGGATTTGGTGTGGCAACCATACCGTTGGTGTCAAACATGATTTCACCTAAACCGTTGGATATTGTCAGGTTGGGTTCCTCTGGAAGATCAGCTGTCCATTCCCATAAATTCTCGCCGACATGTTTGTATGTAACAGCCAGGAAATGCGCGTTTCCGAGACTGTCATAAACGTTGATGCTTGTTGAGTGTTCAAAGGCATCATGTGTTGTAATAACCGCTTCACCTGAAGTTAGCTCATCCGCGGTGAGTGTTACACCCGGAATAAGCGTTAGCGCCGGATTGTCTCCGAGGATGAAATCCATCAATGAGTCGAGAGTTGACTCTGTACCATAGGGTGTTGAGTTAGTGTATATGCGTGTCCATGTTTCAGTTTCATCATCTGATTTGAATGTGTTTGAGACTGTCGCGTCTGTTCCGTTTTCGACGACATAGGCGTCAAGAGCGGTACCCGGTCCTATCGGGAATGGGTTGTCCATCAGTAACCCCAGTGTGTCAAGCCCGGTTACTCCAAGTGCTGTACCCTCGTTTTCAATCGCAATCAAATTGGATTCTCCAGCAAGATCACTTGTCAGAGTTATAGTTCCATTTGCGTTCGCGGTTGCAGTGATGTTCAATCCGGCTGTGTCGTTGATAGCGTCAACAACTACCTGTGCGTTTTCAGCTGACGTATTTTCTATATCAGTTGCGACATAGGTGATTGAGTAGTCGTTGATAAAGAAAGTGTCACTTACCAGCGCGCCTGCCTGTACCGGTGTGATCGTTGTGCCTGTTGCCTGAGAGGCATCTGTTACGGCAATCTTATGCTGTCCCGCAAGTGTGCCTGATGGCTCGGGCGCTACTGTTGTTCCGGCTGTGAGTCCGATGGTGGCAAGGAATCCGGGAGTTGTGATATCCCCGGCGATGATAACATCGCTTCCCTCGCCGCCTGTCATGGAGTGAATTACAAGATTCTCATTGTTTCCAACAGATGCAAAAACAGTTGTTGACTGCGAGTTGATCGCTTCTGCGATGAACTGGGCGTTCGCTGCGGAATCACCCCATGTCCAGCCGACCGGCCATGTGAAAGCTATTTCCTGCCCGTTGATCAAAAGATCATTGTTTCCGGCAGCGGAATCATCTAACGGAGGCGCGGAACCATCATCAACTGTGGTTCCTGAAAACACGGCGATCGGTAACATTGTTCCAGCCGCGAGAGTGAATCCGGTTGAGCCAGGTGATGTCAGCTCGGCCGTTCCAAATATATGGCTTCCTGCATCAAGATTCGACCTGAAGCGAACCGCTTCGGTGGCTCTTGCCGGGATCTTTTCCCCGAAATTGATAACTATGTCACCAATTGCATTATTAGTGTCAATGTTGAACCCATCATCATCGAGTTCGGTGTAACCCTGCACTCTTAAACCATCAACGGTCAGAAGAGTGCCATTGAAATCCATTGAGAAGTTCCCGGTTCTTGTGAAACGGTTACCGCCTTCACCCGCAACAATGAAGAAACCGTCGCCATCAATTGCGAGATCACGCGTGTTGCCGGTGTTCTGTATTGAACCCTGAGTCATGATGGTATCAATGGACGCAAGTTTGACACCAAGTCCGACCTGCATCGGGTTTACGCCTCCTCGACTCCCCTGTGGGGATGAGGCGCATGCAAGAGTTTGGTTGAGAAGATCGGAAAAAGTCACTCTTGATGACTTGAATCCGTAGGTGTTGATATTCGCGACATTATTCGCGATTACATTGAGCCGCGACTGGTTTGCTTGCAAACCGGTTATAGCAGCATAAAAGGCGCTTCCAGACATAGTGGAAGACCTCCTTGATTTGAGTCAATTACATAATAGTGCCAGCCGCCATGCAACCATCAGGTTGTTCTGCAACCATCAGGCTGTTCTGCAACCATCAGGCTGTTCAGCGACAGCGTATTGGGGACTCTCCTCGTGGAGGTCCGAATCCCCAGTGTTAATCATCAGTGACAGCAACTATCCCGTTGTTCCTGATAGACGCGCACTTCCCTCATGAATTGCGCGCGATTACCGCGCTGTCGATGTTCGTAACAATTCGATCTTTCATGTTCATGTCATCGATAGCTGTAATCACAGTTCGATTCCTGATACTTACCACAAAAGCCGCCTTTTCATGCATGATAAGAGCGTCTTTCGATCCTTTCGACTCAGCGAGATTAACCGCCTGTTTCAGCGATTCAATATCGCCTGCACTTAGCTCGATTCCACGCATTGCCAGTCGTTTGCTGGCATGTGAGGAAAACTTTAACTGATCCTGGTTCAGCTTCTCAGACAACAGGTTTTTAAACTGATGTTGAGTCTGTTTGACATTCGAGGTGGATTTGACAGAATCCTGCTTTTGCTCCACCTGATTGACATTCAACTGGCCAGGTGTCATGTGATGAATCATATCGGCCTCCTATGACTCCCCAAGTTCCGTGCCAACCCTGACAACCATCTGAATGGGCACTTCATCACCTGATGACAGTTTCAATACAGGTATGCCGTTAATGAGCATAACCTCTTCCACTATGCCGTTGACAAAAACGGCTCCCTCTTCACCTGACGCGATAGCCTGGACATCTTTGCCTATCATTGAGGTTGCCTGTGTCAATGCCTGGAATCCCATGAAACTCTCAAATTGCTCGTTCAGGTTGATCTGCTGTTCCAGTGCGTTAAACTGCGCCAGCTGGCTCATAAACGTGTTGGAATCCATAGGGGATATCGGGTCCTGATGCTGCAACTGCATGACCATTAGTTTCAGAAACGTTGTCTTGTCAACCTGCGAACTCGGTGTCGAGCTGTTCTGATCACCAATCGAGTTCATGGTTTCGATAACGCCTGTTGATGTAATCACCGTTAACTCCTTGAAATAAGTAATAGATAAAAATCAAATCCACAGCTATGCCAGCACGTTTAATTCACCTTCCCTGGCCGACAATGGTTCTGTCGTGTCAGATGATGTGTAATCAGTCGCGCTGTCGATGTCATCATCGACATTGCCGTGAATCTGCTGCTCAGCGCTTCCCTGTCCGGCCTCATCTCCACCTCTTTCATAAGGCATCTGGCCTGTGTTGAATCCTGAAGAGCCGCGGTTGAAATCGTGTCGATTCTGGTTGATGTCAACTATCTCAAACTTCCTGATATCAACACCCTGTTCCAGAAGCGCCGATTTGATCTCGTCGCCGCGCTGGTTGATAAGCTCCCTCGCAAAAATGGTTCTTACAACCAATTTGACTTCTATTCCTGAATCCGATTTAACTAGCTCGATATTCATCCTGCCAAGCCTTGGCGGATTCAACTCAATTTTCAAAACAGCCTTGCCTCCATTGGGAATACCCTCAGATTCAGCCTGAGCGATTTCACTCGCGATTCTGACCGGAGCGTTTCCAAGAATCGAAATCGGCTCCTTAACCTCGACAACAGTGCTGCCGGGTTTGATTGCCCCGTCGCTTGTGCTGATAGCTGCATTAAGGGCATTCATATCGACAGCAGGCTGCGAAGCGGCTTTCGATGAACCGCCATTCGAAACGAACTGTGCTGATTCGTTTTTCTGGCTGACCACTTTGAAATCAAACTCAGACATTTCCTGCCTGCTCGAATTCTGTTTGCCAGAATCCTGAGATTGTTCAGCTGTCCCCTGAGCATTATGCTGATTGCCTGTAGTGAATGAGTCTGAACCTGAACTGGTATTTCGGTTTGAGCTTGAACCTGACTCCGCATTGGAAATGCGGTTTGTCGATGCTGTAACCTTGTCGTTGAACTCAATGTTCACAGTCGAATTTTCATTCGGCTTTATCTGAGGTTCGATCACTGGAGCTAAATTCTCAGCCTGCTTTACCTGAGGTTGAGCCTCCGGACGAGATACCTCATGAGCATACGAGCGGAACTGCGTCTCTGCTTGAGCGACTTGTCGAGCGACCAGTCGAGCGACCGGTTCCGGCTGAATTTCCCTCTGCTGCGGCGCGTTTGTCGGGTGATTGCCATTTCCTCTTGTAATCTCATGCGCCGGCATGCGGAAATATTCCCTCATCAGGTTTGGTGGACGTGTGCTTGTGCTTAAAACCTCTCGTTGGGTTTTTGTCAGTTCAGCTTCCTCGGTAAAGCGGGTGGATCCTTGTGATGACAGATCATTTCCGCGAGGTCCAGCCGGTTTTAACCATTCGGTCTCCACAGGCGGAGAGTTCGAACGATCAGGCGGACTATTTGCTTCGTAGGGGATTTTCCCATCTCCGATTGGCACATTGCCGCTTATCAGTCCCGCGCCCGATGTAAACCCCTGCCCATTCTTCGATGCGATCGGATTGATGATAGCCGTCTTATCGAGCGTATCTCCGGATGGTTCTATCGAGAATTTAACTGGAGTGTAAAACACGTTCTTCCCGTTAAATCCTGCGACCATTTCCAAAAGTGGTTTTTCAACGGATGCCTGAAATCCCGATTCCTGTTGAACGTTAGGAACATCGGATTTAACCGTGGTTTCAGGCTGAGTGGGAATCACAAACTCTGGTGTAAGCTTAAGGATTGGAACATCAGAAACAGAAATATCCAATACGGGAATTTCTAAAATGGGAATATCCTGTTGAACGTCAGGATTTGCCAATGATTCATCCTTTATCAGATTATCACTGTTCTCAGATGTCTCAGCCGCGAGATTCTCATCCGGCTCACCTGATGGCGTTTCATTATTGGAAATGTTATTCAGCATTTCCTTGAATTCGCCAACGGGAACCGACTGCTGTGCATTCGCGCTTTTTACAGAAGGTTGCGATGAAATGCCTGCGGGATCAATTTGAGCAGGCAGTGCCATGTTCATTATGTTGGACAATTTTTCACCTCCTTCCCATAAGGAATTGATTTGTAAATGCGCATCACGCGCGGGAGTCACGCTTCATCAGCAGCGTAATCGCCGCGTTAAAAACACGAGTCTCCATTTGTTTTGTCGGTATCAGTTGTGAATTACTTTAGATAAGATTAAAAAAGATTAAGAGAGAGGTTTTATCAATGTTATTTATCCAGTCGATTCATCACCGGATGGAGTAGTGGATTCCGGTTTCTTTTCTTCTTCTTCCTCAGTTTCTTCCTCTTCTTTTTCAGGAGTTTCAACTATTGTTCCTGACTCCGTGTTTCCGGGAGGCCCGACAATATCACCGGAGGCATCAGTCTGGAGAGTATCCTGCGGATTTGGCGCCGGTGTTGTGAAATCTCTTTTGGGCGGTGGATTTAATCCTGGCTGTGATGCTGTGCCTGAGGGCGGTTTCTGGCGTTTTTTTCCTGTAAGCTCGCTCATGTCGGTTATGCGAGTCGGTTCGAATCCCGCCATCAACTCAGTGATTTTAACCGCGGCGACATTATCCATCGCTGCGAGTATCTCAGCAGCCTTCGAGTCCTTCAAACTGGAAAGGATGATTACAGCGCGCTCCTCGGAAATCTGAGAGAGAATCTCAACCGCAGCGGTTGCTTCCATGCGATCATATATCTTAATTAGCGCCTTGCGGTTTTCAGGCTTGTAATGCTCAATCTGGGTTTTCATGAGCTGAATTTCCTCATTCAGCTTGGATATCTGGTCGTTCTTTGTCTCCATTTCACCTTCAAGCTCATCAATTCGCTGCTTCTTGAATGTCAGGTCGCGAACAATTTTCGCCATCCCGTCATCCTGCAAACCCATTATCGATTCAGCGCTGGGACTGCCTGGAAGAGAGCCGTCTTCGCCTTCGCCATCCTCGACAATCTCCAGGATTGCCCCATGCTGCGCGATAAACGAACCTACAACAGGCCAGTTCACCGCGGATGGCGGATATTTGTATGAGCCGGTAACTGTCAGCACAACAGCAACCACAGCGACAACCAATATGGTGCCTATAATACCGAGGATTGCTCCCAGTGCCTTGCCATCCTCATTTTGGAAAATACTTATCATTGCTTCGTTTACCTCTAGTTCAGCAATTCGTATGGCCAGTTAAACCCACCTGATGAGATTCAAATATCAGAGTGTGGGTTCGATTAACACCACAACATTAAATCATATTGAATTAATAAATCAAATGTTTATATAGATGAAATGTGTAACCCGAAATTCTGTATAAGATTATTACGTTAAACTTATACATTATTGTATAGATTTAGCTCGAACTTGACCTGCCATTTCCAGACTCGCTGGCTTGACTGTCGGGACTTCATAAATAATCTTAACCATGCTGACTGCCATATCAAGTTTTCTTTTCGCTTCAGACAATGTTGGCGCTGATACAATGATTGCGCCGTGACGTTTTGAATCGTCCGTCACCGATGGCATTATCTCGGTAGCATGATAATTAATTTCAAACAACCGGACACCATCAGCCCGTGATGCTTTCCACAGTCCTGTAATATTTTTCACATGGCCGGGTTTAAACTGAAGGAATTTGAGGATACACGCATCGTTTCGTGTCGGTTTAATTTCCACCTTATGCCCAAGGCTGACAAGGACAAGTTTTTCAAGTACATTCACTCCACTTACAGCTGGCACGATATGGCTCGATGTCCCACTGCCGCCTCCACGGTACGCCGCTTCAATTAAGAAAACGCCGTCCTGATTCACAATGAATTCACCGTGATATGGCCCATTTTTCATGCCAAGCGCGGATGCCACATCCGAGGCTGTCTGCATGATTTTCTCAATTGTCTTTCTACCGAATGACGGTGGAAAGTTCAAATTCATCGCGATTATTCTTGGCGGCGGAGTGTGTTCTTTCTCACTGATTGCAAGCGTGTGAAGTTCACCGTCCGCAACGAAACCCTCGACTGTAACCTCCGTCCCCTGAATATATTCCTCCACCAGAATCTGGTCATCCCGGGAATGTTTAATCGAGTCGGCGAAAAGGTCAATCAGTTGTTTTTGATTGTTTATTTTAAAAACACCGCGCGATCCCTGATTATCCGTCGGCTTGATTATAAGCGGGAATCCGATATCGGATGCCGCCAACCGCGCGTCAACAAGGCTTTCCGCCACAAAAAATGCAGGATTCGAAATATTCCTCGCGCTTGTTATCTCACGCATCAATTTCTTGTTAGTGCAGTTTTTCGCAACATTAATTGACGGTCCCGGAATCACAAGGTTGGATGCCACTTGCGCAACTACATTCAACGCGTAATCGGTCTGGTCTGTCATTACAGCGTCAACGTTGTGCCTAATCGCGACATCGGTGTTGGCGTCGGCATCGAGTATGTCAACAACTTCACCGTGATCGGCGATTTTCAAACCAACCGCTTTCGGGTTCATGTCAGTCGCGACAACCTCAAGCCCCATCGATTGGGCCTGCCTGATAAGCGGTACCTGCCATTTCGACGCGCCAAGCACAAGCGCACGTTTTCCTGTGAGCTGTTCGTCAGCCATGAATAAACATCCCCTCCGCAAAGTGATTACTTTTAGTTATATCGACGCAAAACGAAATGAATAAACCAGGGCTTCAGTTTCTTTGCCTGAGAGCAATTGCGGTTATTGTAGGGTGCGTTAAAAGGAAGCGCTCTCAGAAGCCTGATTTAAACAGGATACATTGTCATTCTGAGCGCAGCGAAGAATCTATATGCTACTGTGTTGATGATTATATCTGATGAGAATTAGTTGTGTCATCGCGAATAGATTCTTCACTACGTTCAGAATGACAGAAAATATGTAACGCAGAGAAACATAGTATTCTATTACCGGTCTCAGACACCTTGTCGAAGGATAGCATCTCGGTTAAAATCAACATTACAAAATGCCTGAACAAACCAAAATACTGCTAACCTCATCCGATTCACCCGGACTGGTCAACCATCTGCTTGACCGCATTGCGCACAAACTGAACAACAGGATTGATCCCGATGATGCCATCATCATAGCGCCGGACTATGATTTCCTCGAACAGGTAAAACTCAACCTTCTATCCGACAAGGGAATTAACATCCTGTATGATGCGCCTTTCAAAACATTCGGAAACCTTGTGCGTGAATTAACCCCGGATGCAAATATCGCGTCAGTCAGTTACATCCGCCTTCTATTAAAAAACACATTGTGCGACATCTCACCGGGATTGTCAGTCGAGGGCAGGATGCCGGGATTCAGGCGTAAAGCCTACAAGTTGTTCGAGGAATTCAGGCAGGCAGCGCCATCAGAGCGCGACAAGCTGCTGGAACTTCTGGTTTCAGAATATCCTGACGGCGTAAGCGGAAGCGGATTGATTAAACGCATTGTGGAATCGTATCGCGTATTCGAAAATCAGTTGAACGAAAAAAGCATCGATACTAACGAGTCCGCATTATACAAAGCTTGCGAAAAACTCAATTCCGATTTCAAGCCTGATACTGTTTTCATAATCGGGTTCAATTGTTTCACTCCTCCCCAGATAGCCTTTATCAGGGCGTTATCGGATGTAGTAAACGAAATTATAATCGCGCTGCCGGTTATGGCTGATTCAGCGGATGACAGTTTATTAAACACAAAACAAAATCTTCTTGACTCAGGTTTCGAACAACTTGCTCTTGAGCCGGATTCATCGAATATCCAACCCAGCCTGAAACTGGTTGATTCCAACAGGGATGAGGCTGAGTTTATCGCGCGTAAATCCGCTGAATTAATAGAGAGCGGAATTAAACCGTCCGAAATTATTGTCATACACCCAAAACCCCGGAATGTGCTTTCGCTGTTTGAATCGACATTCGGCACAATTGGCATCCCGTTGAAAACCATGCTGCCCGTACCGCTCAAGGAGATAAGCCCGGTTCGAGAGATACTCGCGATTTTGGGATTGCTCGATGGCGATTTGGATTCCGCAATGTCGCTTCTCTCAAGCCACTTCTCGCAGGATATTGGGCTTGTTGTAAAGCAGCTTGATAAAAAAATCATCGACTCGTTTCTTGATGGAAACACTGCGGCCAAGCCGGACAGCGTCGATTCGAAATCGTGGGATATCCTGAACCCCTTATTTAATAAAACGGGAAACATAAACAGTTTCAACGATTTTAAAAATCTAATTCAGGACATTATTTCCAAATGCCTCAAGCTGCCTGATGAAATGCCGCTTGATTACGCCGGCATGGCATCGACATCCCTGCGGACTTTCCATTCGCTTCTGGATGAACTTGACAAGCTGAATGGCGAACATGAACCGCCGGATTCAATCGACAATAATTATAATCTCTTTTTGAATGAACTAATGGATCAGGTGCGATCATCGATTGTTCGCCCCAGAGACAGGCGTCGACAGGCTGTTGAGTTTACCGGATTCGATAATGTCCAAATGAAAAGCGCGCGAGTTGTGTTTCTCGCTGGAATGAACGATGTCAATTTCCCGACTCGACCAAACATTGATCCTCTTCTCGGTGAAACCGCAAGGATTGAACTTCACGACAGTGGATATCCGTTTGAAACTCAACGGGAAATAATCCAGCGGGAGAATTTCCTTCTGCGTATCGCTTTGGAACTCGCGGATGATTATCTTTTCATAACCGTTCCAACGCTCGATGAAAGGGGAGAGACAAACGAGATTAGTTCACCGCTGTTTGAAATCCACCCGACAGGATGGGAATCTATCGGGCGGGACGAAGCCGGGCTTTTTACATGGGATGATCTCATTACTAAAACAGCGCTTTTTTTCAGCGATGATGCAACGATTAAAACCGGCGGGGAACTTCAACAAACTCTCGCTGAATCTTACCCTCGTTCCGACAGGGCGTTGAATTCGAATGTGTCCCCTGATTCAGCATTGAACCCGGACATCGCCAGGGCGATTGGCTCGAACATTCATTCATTCAGCGCATCCGCTTTAAACAAATACACTCGATGCCCGTTCATTTATTTCGCCGACAGAATCCTGAATCTCCCCGGCGCGCAGACATCGCTGGAGCAGGTTATCAATCCGCTTGTACGGGGCAGCGCCATTCACGAATTGCTTAGTTTCCGCATCAGTGATAAAAAGCAAGATGCCGATCTTGTTGACATTTTAAAAAAGCAGGGGATTGAAATCGACGATTTGAATTTCATCGAGGAGGCGATTTTAAAAGACTACATCGCCATCATCGAGATTTTTATTCAGAATGAGATGGAACGAATCGCTGATAAAGAGCGTGAAGTGCTACATACCGAATATCCTTTTGGAATTGGCAAAACAGAAAATTTAATAATCAACATCGACGGCACAGACAGGCGTTTTACAGGCGTCATCGACAGGATAGACAAACTCCCGGATGGCACCTGCGCGGTTGTCGATTACAAAATCAGCTCTCAGAGCATTAAAAATCTGTTTGAGGAAGCCGCGAAATTCCAGCTGCCACTTTATGCCATCGCGCTTGAATATTTTGGCCAACCAACATCCGCCGCTGAGATTGTTTCTCTTGGAAGGAAAAAAATGTACAACAAGTCAACGGATGATTTCGAATCGGAAGATGAAAGCGGAATCGGTGAATTTATTAAAACGGGAATGGAAAATATCAAGAGCGTTGTAAGGTCGATTGAATCAGCCGAGTTTCCTGTCGCCCCACCTGAGCGGGATTTCTGCGGATGGAACAGATGCGGTTACTACCATATCTGCAGAATCCATTATTGATTGCAATTCTGAACCTGGGAGTGCCGGTCAGAGGGGGGCTGTTGAAAAAGTCCATTTTCCCCGTAACCCGACCATGCCTTTATATGAAAATGTGAATCAAACCCGACAATCCTCGCAGGCATGCCGGGGTCCCGCGTAAATAGCCACCTCCCCGGAATGACTTTGATCTTAATTGCGGAATTATTTTATTTCACGTTCCTTATAAACCGGGCATATTATGCAAAGAGGATTTTCTTCGAGGTCACGGTTGAAATATCCGCATGACGGAACTGCTTCGTTATCCGGATCTTTCCACGCGAAAAATTTGCAGTTGAAATCAGCCAGCTGCTGTTTATCCACCGACTCCATACCTTTCCTTTTAACACGGTCAATCACAAGCATCATCAGCATGCTAATCGAAAGGAAAATGCCGATGATGAGAAAAACATCAGCCGAGATAATTATCCATACAGGCCCTCTGCCCTCGATCTGGGAGAGAGCGTAAAACAACAACGCGCCTGAAATTGAAAAAGCGATTGCAAGAGGCAGGATATATTTGCCGTAACACGCGAAAGAGCCGCGTTTTATCGCGGCAAATCGGAGTTCAAGGTTGATAAGAAGAGTGTCGCGATCCCATTCATTGGAACCATCGGACGGCTCTTGTGTTTCTGCCTCATCGAGTCCTGTCGCTTTTAGTTTGTCATTTTCCATAGTTAAATAAAAAAAGCCAACGAGCGGAGTCGAACCGCTGACCTGCTGATTACGAATCAGCTGCTCTACCAACTGAGCTACGTTGGCGATTTGGAATAAAAAATGCTCCCGTTATTATAATCCAAAAATCTGCCATCCTCGAATCCATGAATGAAAATATTCCAGTTTTATATGGCACTGTGAAATTATTTCAAAAGGCTATTGTATGCATAAAACATTTGCATTCTAAAAATACTGTCATTCTAAAGATACGGTCATTCTGAAAACACTGTCATTCTGAGCGTAGCGAAGAATCTACTGGCGACGGAGTGGGGGATTACCGCTTCGATGCCTTCGGATGCGCCTTCTCATAAACCTCCTTAAGGCGCGCAGTTGAAACATGCGTGTATATCTCAGTCGTTGACAATCGCTTATGCCCCAGCAGTTCCTGAATCGTGCGTAAATCAGCGCCGTTATCGAGCAGATGTGTCGCGAATGAATGGCGCAGCGTATGCGGAGTAGGGGAGATTAAAAGCCCGGCGTCAAGCGAACGCTGATTTACCATTCGCTGGATTGAACGTTGTGTAAGCCTGCCCCCATTTTTCATATTCAAAAATAACGCGCTCTGTTTCCCCGATTCCAGTCGCGTTGTTTTTAACAATTCATTTCTCGCGCGTTGGAGATATTCATCGAGAGCGGTCCTGGCGTACTTGCCAAGAAACACAATCCGCTGTCGGCGCCCTTTGCCTGTAACCCTGAGTGAATCCGAATTCAAATCGATATCATCAACGTTGAGTGAAACCAGTTCACTCACGCGCATCCCGGTTGAATAAAGCGTTTCGAGAATAGCGCGGTCACGATAATCCATTGCGTTCTCTGTTTTGATTGATTTCAACAGCGTTTCAACATCATCGCCTGACAAAACCGTGGGAAGAGGCTTTGTTCGTTTGGGGCCTCGAATTCCGCTTGTCGGGTTTGACTTCAGATAATGCTCCCGAACGCAGAATTTGAAAAAACTTCTAAGGGAGGAAATACGGCGCATAACCGTCTGCCCGGACAGCGGCTTTTTCGTTGTGATATGCACCGCTTTCGCAATGTGACGGCGTAACGCGGATGTCAGCTTGTCCTTCTCCTCCATTGCGACAAGCATTTTTAGATTATCATCCGCAAAATCGCGAGGCTTTATCTCATCGATAAACCGGAGGACATCACCAAGATAATTCTCAACAGTATGCTTCGAGAAATTACGCTCGACCTGAAGATAGCTCTTAAATTCATCGATGATATCCATGGTGGGATAATAATATCATGTTTCATTATGCAACCAGCCATAGAATCCGAAAATGGTAGAAATAGCAGAGGGTTTAAAAGGCTGTCCGGAAAGTGATCGCAAACAAGTTGTCCCACACCCCAGCCCTCCCCGCGAGCGGGGAGGGAGGATGTTGCCTCTTCCCATCGTAAATGTATATACTGGATATCG